>NZ_VIFM01000293.1 GCF_006636215.1 Myxococcus llanfairpwllgwyngyllgogerychwyrndrobwllllantysiliogogogochensis
GTGTATAAGAGACAGCCCCCAGCGCGCCCGCCACGCCCACGAGGCCGAACAGGCCGACCTGCGAATGCGAGAGCGAGAACGGAGGCGCTCCGAGCAGCAACACCATCGGCGTCCACAAGGTGCTGAACGAGGCGAACATCAACAGCGCGAGCACCGCCCGCACGCGCAAGACGGGTTCCTCCACGAACAACGTGAACACCGAGCGCAGCAGCGCCGAATAGGACAGGTGCGTGCTCACGCGCTCGCGCGGCAGGACACGGACCAGCGCGACGACGAGCAGCAGCGTGGCCCCCGCCGAGACCAGATAGACCGAACGCCAGCCCGCGAGGTCCGACAGGAACCCCGCCACGGTGCGCGCCATGAGGATGCCAATCACCACACCGCTCGTCACCAGCCCGACGACGCGGCCTCGCTCGGCGGGGGCGGCCAGCGTCGCGGCGAAGGCCACCAGCACCTGGATGACGACCGCGAGCAGGCCCACCACCGCCAGCCCCGTGAGCAACACCGCCCCCGTGGGCGCGAGTCCCACGACGACGAGCGCCAACACGGACAAGGACATCTGCACCGCGACGAGCCGGCGACGCTCCACCAGGTCTCCCAGCGGCACCACCAGCAACAACCCCAGGCCGTACCCCACCTGCGTGACAGTCACCACGATGCCCACCAGGGCCGGACGCAACCCCAGGTCCCGCGCCATCGAATCCAACAACGGCTGGGCGAAATAGACGTTGGCGACCGCCAACCCGCATGCCACCGCGAACAACGCCATCACGGCACGCGACAGCGGGGGCGCGGCGTCACCCTCCGACCGAGCGGCCACCTCCTCCACCGGACGCACGTCTCCACCCTCGGCGCTCCGCGCCTCCGCCCCACTCCGCATGAACCACCCGCCGCAATATGGTTTCAAAATGAAACCATCCGGAATTAGCGACGGGGTTTTGATATTTCAACCCGACATGGCGAAGAAGAAGCCTCCCAGTCGGGCGGAGTGCCCTGTCGAGCGGTCCGTGGACATCATCGGCGACGAGTGGTCGCTGCTGGTCATCCGCGACGCGTTCGACGGCGTGCGCCGGTTCGGCGAGTTCCAGAAGAGCCTGGGCATGGCGAAGAACATCCTCTCCACCCGGCTGCGCCACCTCGTCACGCACGGCATCCTGGAGGTCGTTCCCGCCTCGGATGGCAGCGCGTTCCACGAGTACGTCCTGACGCGGAAGGGGCGGGACCTGTTCCAGGTGCTCGTCGGACTGAGGCAGTGGGGTGAACACCACTGCTTCCAGCCGGATGAGGCCCACTCCGTCCTGGTGGACACGGAGCAGGGGCGACCGGTGCGCGCCTTGGAAGTTCGCTCGGAGAGTGGCCGCCCCGTGACGTCGACCGAGACCGTCGTGAAGAAGGTCGCGGAGAAGAAGCCTCGCGCGAAGCGGTGAGCCGTGGCCCTTTCGGAGCCACGGCCCGCGACACGCCCTACCCCTCCGACTGCACTTCGATGGTCGGCTCCATCACCACCTCGGCGGTGATGCTCTGCCCGATGAAGCAGTACTTGTGCGCCTTCACGAACATCTCACGCACCTTCTCCACGTCCGTGCCGGGCGCCACGCGGATGAGCGGCGCGAGCCGCACCTTGTTCACGCGCTTCACCTTCTCCACCGTGTCCAGGAACACCGTCACCTGGTCCTCGTAGGAGCGCACGTCCAGCCGCAGCTTCTTCGCCAGCGCGAGGAACGTGAGCAGGTGGCACTGCGCCACCGACGCGCCCAACAGGTCCTCCGGATTCCAGCGCGCGTCATTGCCTCCGTAATTCGTACCCGAGCTCACGAGCAGGTCCGGCTTGCCGTCCGTGCCAGCCACCGCATCGCGGCTGTACTCGCCCGCGGTTGAACCCTGCCACTTGAGCCGCAGCGGAAACCCTTCCACGTCACACCTCCGAGTCGCGTGTCCTGTGGCATCCAGCATAGGCGCTCGACGTCGGCGCGAAGGCGCCTTCCGCGTGTCACTCCCTCCATCGAGGGAGCGCTTCGTCACGACAGGTCCGAGCCCGCGACTCACGCCCCGCGCAGGTCCGCGCCCTTGGGCACGGGCAGCTTCTCGCCCCGGGCCACGGCCGCGACGATGCGCGCCAGGCGCTCCACGCCGTCCGACAGCGCCGCCGGCCCGGGCTGGAGGATGAGGCTGCTCTTCACCTCGTAGAGCTGGTCATCCAGCACCGCGCGCACCTGGGACCAGCCCGGCCGCGCGGCGATCTTGTCCCGCTTCGCCTTGCGTCCACACCAGCTCGCGATGACGCCGTCCGGGTTGCGCCGCGCCACCTCTTCCGGCTCGAAGATGCGGCCCTTCGCGCCTTGCGACGCCCGCGACTCGCGGCAGATGTCCTCGCCGCCCACCAGCTCCACCAGCTCCGAGCACCAGCGGATGCCGGAGATGAGCGGCTCGTGCCACTCCTCGAAGAAGATTCGTGGCCGTCGCGGCAGCTTCTGCGCCGCCTCCGCGTGTCGCGCGAGGTTCGCCGTCAGCTCGGCGGCCAGCTTCTCCGCCGCCTCCGCGCGCCCCACCAGCGCCCCCGTCACCCGCACCGTCTGCAGTATCTCCGCGAGCGAGCGCTGGTTGAACAGGTACACGGGCACGCCGCGCTTGCACAGCTCACGGCCCAGGTCCGCCTGCAGATCGGAGAACCCCAGCACCAGATCCGGCTTCAGCTCGAGAATCCGCTCGAAGTTCGCGTCCAGGAACGACGACACCCGGGGCTTCTTGCGCGCCTCGGGCGGGCGCACCGTGAAGCCCGACACGCCCACCACCAGCTCCCCCGCGCCAATCCGGTAGAGCACCTCCGTCGTCTCCTCCGTCATGCACACCACCCGCCTCGGGTAGGGCGGCGCGGAAGAAAGCAACTCGGTCAGGTGGACGCTCATGACGCCACCCTAACGCGCTCCACCTCGCTCGGCCGCTCCCTTGAGACGCCCCCACGCCTGCTCGGATTCGTGGCCCTCGCACTCCCAGTCGCTCGCCGTGCCAGTCCAGCCGTCCCAGCTGACACACGCCTCGTATCAAACGATGTCCGGTGCTGGACTTTGGCGCGCCCAGGCCGGTTTCTCGGCGTTTGATGCACTGCGCCAACCTGGCAGGTCGCTTGGGGAGTGGACGATTGCGGTGTTAGCATTCCAGCGCATGTTCGACCGGAGCGTCGTGTGCCTTCCCGGTCGGTGGGGGCAGACATGATCGAAAGCAACGCCCCGACGAATGGCGCCCCACCCGAGCTGGTGGACCCGCTTCTTGGACGGGTCCTCAATGAGCGCTTCCGCATCCTGGAGACCCTGGGTGCCGGTGGCATGGGCCGCGTCTACAAGGCCATGCAGGCGCCGCTGGACCGACTGGTCGCGCTGAAGGTCCTCAACCCTCACTACAACGACGAGGGCAAGGACCCGGGCTTCCAGAAGCGCTTCTTCCTGGAGGCCAGCGTCACCGCGAAGCTGCGCCATCCGAACACCGTCACCGTCATCGACTACGGCAAGACGGACGACGGCATCTACTACATCGCGATGGAGTACCTGGATGGGCTCACGCTCAGCCAGTTGCTCACGCAGATGGGACCGATTCCGTGGGCGCGCGCGCTCAACATCACGCAGCAGATCGCCCGCTCGCTGCGCGAGGCGCACAAGGTCGGCCTCATCCACCGCGACCTCAAGCCCGCCAACGTCATGGTCCTCAACCAGGAGACGGACCACGACATCGTCAAGGTGCTCGACTTCGGCCTGGTGAAGTCCTTCATCGGCGAGAGTGAGGCGCAGCAGGACACGTCGCTCACGCAGGCGGGCATCATCCTCGGCTCGCCGCAGTACATGGCGCCGGAGCAGGCGCGCAACATCGCCGACCCGCGCAGCGACGTGTACAGCATGGGCGTGGTGCTCTATCAGATGCTGATGGGCCAGCCGCCCTTCCTGGCCGCGCAGAGCATCGACGTCATCGTCAAGCACATCAACGAGCCGCCGCCGCCCTTCGGCGCCATCTGGCCCGGCCACGCCGTGCCCGCCGAGGTCGAGGCGCTGGTGATGAAGTGCCTGGCCAAGCTCCCCGTGGAGCGCTACCAGTCCATGGACGAGGTGCTGGAGGCCATGCGCCGAGTCGCGCACGCCGTCGGCGTCAGCGGCGTCTTCAGCGGCCCCCGCCTGACAGGCGTCGGCAGCGGACCTCGCAGCGGCCCCATCAGCGCGCCTGGCTCCGGCCCCAGCACCATGGCGCTGGACATCGCCGTCGAGGAGCCACCCGCGAAGCCCGGCAAGAGCATGGTGCCGCTCGCCATCTTCGGCGGCTCACTGCTGCTGGGTGGCGCCGTCGCGCTGGCGTTCGCGCTGCGCCCCTCCACGCCAATGCCCAAGCCCCTGGCCTCGCCCCCCATCACCGCGACGGCGCCCGCCAACCCGACGCAGCCCCCGGCCGTCCCCACCCAGCCGGCCGCCGCCGCGAACTCCCCGGCGACGGCCGCCCTGGGCGCCGCGGATGATGAGCTGGCGCTGGCGCCGCTCGTGCCCGGCAATGGCCCCACGGTGCGCTTCGAAATCACCAGCGAGCCCAGCGGCGCCCGCGTGCGCTACCGCGGCAAGGACCATGGCGAAACGCCCCTGAACCTCAAGGTGCCCCTGGACGATGATGGCAGCGCCAGCGCGGTGCTGACCTTCACGATGGACGGCTATCAGCCCGTCACCATCACCGCCACGGGCTCCGGTACCAAGCAGCTCGTCACCCAAAAGCTCAAGAAGAAGTCGAGTCCTCCCCGTCCCCCGCGGGCTTCTGACTCGAACGACAAATTCAAGGACAACCCGTACTAGTGAGACACTACAAAGCCCTTCAACGAGTGGGCCTGCTCGCGCTGTGTCTGTGCGCGACGCAGGTCCTGGCGGACGCACGTCTCGAAGCGCGTCGCCACTTCCGCAGCGGCATGAGCCTCATCGGCAAGAAGGAATACGACGAGGGCATCGCCGAGCTGGAGCAGGCCTACGCCATCAAGCCGCACCCCAACGTCCTCTACAACATCGCCCGCGCGTATCAGGACGCGGGCCGGACGGCGGAGGCGCTCGACGCCTACAAGCGCTACGTCACCAGCAGTCCGGCGGACGCGGCCTCCGTGGAGGCCACCATCGCCGCGCTCGAGGAGAAGCAGCGCGCGAGCCAGGCCGCGGCGCAGCCGGAGGACAACTCCGCGCTGCCCATGCCGCCCCCGCCCGCCAGCATCCAGTCGCAGCAGCAGTTGGGCGCGCTCCTGGAGCGGCTGGAGAAGGCGATTGAGCGCGCGGAGACCATGCCCACGACGGGCCCGGGAACCGCGACGCCGTCCACGTATGTCCCGTCGGCGCTGCCCGGCCTCGCGGAGGCGGCGAGCGGTGACGACGGCGCGGTGCCCTACGAGGAGCGCGTGGTGACGGCGAGCCGCCGCGCCCAGTCCTCGCTGGAAGCGCCCAACGCCACGACGGTCATCACCTCCGAGGACATCCGCTTGTCGGGCGCCACCAGCCTGCCGGAGCTGTTGCGGCGGGTGCCTGGCGCGGACGTGATGTCGCTGGGCATCGGCAGCGCCAACGTGTCGCTGCGCGGCTTCAACCAGCGCATCGCCAACAAGGTGCTCGTGCTGGTGGACGGCCGCACCGAGTACCAGGACTTCCTCGGCCTGACGCTCTGGTCCACCATCCCCATCGGCCTGGACGAAATCGAGCGCATCGAGGTCATCCGCGGCCCGGGCAGCGCGCTGTACGGCGCCAACGCCATGCTGGGCGTCATCAACATCATCACCCAGCTCCCGGGCTCCGGTCCCCGCGCGCGCTTCAACGTCACGGCCGGCACCGGCAACAGCGTGGCGGGTTCGTTCCTCAGCCACGGCAACACGGGCGCGCTGCGCTACCGCACGTCGGTGGCGTACTCGCAGGCGGACAAGTGGAGCCGCGACTACGCCAGCAACCGTCCGGACATCGTGCTCAGGGACCCGGACCCGGACATCGGCATGCGCGGCGCGCGCGCCACCCTGTCCGCCGTCTACACCTTCGCGGACGACAAGCAGGTGGGCCTGTCCGGCGGCGTGCACCGCTACACCACGGAAATCTATCCGCTGGGCCTCTTGCGCAACTACTTCATGGACGGCCTGGGCGCCTACGCCAAGGGCGACGTGGAGCTGGGACCGCTCAAGCTGAAGACGTTCTGGAACCACATCTCCGGCAGCGCCGGCCCCCAGTACGAGCCCATTGGACAGCGCTCGCTGGGCACGGACATCAGCTCCAACCTCTTCAACGCCGAGCTGCTCTTCGCGCGCGCCTTCTACCTGGGCGGCGAGCATCAGCTCAACGTGGGCGTCGAGGGACGCCTCAAGCGCGTGGGCTGGGACTACCTGGGCCCGCTGCGCGAGGAGATCCACGCCGCGGCCTTCGTGCAGGACGAGTGGCGGCTGGCCGAGCCCCTGCGCCTGGTCGCAAGCTACCGCGTGGACCGGCACCCGCTGCTGGACGCGGGGACGCCGGGCCTCGCGCACTCGCCGCGCATCTCCGCGCTGTTCATCCCGATTGAAGGCCACGCGTTCCGCATCAGCGCGGCCTCCGCCTTCCGTGAGCCGACGTTCCTGGAGAGCTACACGCGCCTCCTCGTTCCCGTGCAGGGCGTCAACGGCGCCAGCGCGCTCACCACCGGAAACACCGCGCTGCGCCCCGAGCGCCTCACCGCCTTCGAGCTGGGCTGGCGCGGCGAGTCCGCGGAGCTGGGCATGGACTGGGATGTGGCCCTCTACCAGAACCGGGTGAAGGACCTCATCGGCCTGTCCGCCTTCGAGCGGCTGCCCGCCGGCGAGTCGTATGACGCGGCCTCGGGCAACTACCTCATCGGCCGCTCGCGCTTCGTCAACGAGGACTCCATCTACACCGCGCGCGGCGTGGAAGCGGGCCTCACCCTGGCCCCCGTGGACGGCCTGGGCATCAAGGCGAGCGCCGCCTTCCAGAACGTGACGTCGGACCTGGAGGAGAAGGAGGCGTGCGGGCCGTGCAGCCAGGCGCCGCAGCTCAAGCTGTACGGTGGCGTCACCTACCGCACCAAGGCGGACCTGGAGTTCGGCGTGGACGTGGCCTACACCTCGTCCACCACGTGGATTGAGCGCGAGCCCGCCGCGTCGGACCCCACCCGCATCGAACTCTTGTCCAACCCGCTGGGCGCCTACGCCGTCATCAACGCGCGCGTCGGCTACGCGGCGGTGAAGAACACGGTGGACGTCGCGCTGGTGGGCAGCCAGCTCGGCTCCGCGCACTCCCAACATCCTTTCGGCAACCGCATCGAGCGGCGCGTCTACGCGACGCTGACGGTGACTCCATGAGCCGCACCCTCCCTTCCTGGAAGCAGTCGCTGGGAGGCGTCCTCGCCGCGTCCCTGCTCGTCGCGGGCTGCGAGTCCCCCACGGTGGTCCCCACCGCGGACGGACGGCAGAACATCCACACCGCCCGCATCGAGGGCAGCCTCGTCGTGCAGTCGCGCTCGCGGGGCAACGCGGTGGTGTTCATCTACGACGCGGACCGGCCACCTCCGCCGCAGGGCACCGGCCGCCCCATCGCCTTCACCGTCGTTCCGGCCGAGCAGCTCTTCGGCCCGGCGCTCGGCACCGACGCGCCCGGCCCCTTCACCGCGCCGTTCTCGCTCAGCCTCGTCGCGGCGGGGCGCTACACGCTGCGCGGCTTCATCGACGTGGACTCCTGCCGCTCCGGCGCGACGCCCTGCCACTTCTCCGACTTCAATCCCTGGTACGGCGTCACCAGCGAGCCCAACCAGGGTGACGTCGGCGGCGCCGCCGTGGACCCCACCACCGGCATCCCCCTGACGCTGGAGGTCGGCGTGGACCAGGAGGGCCATCCCCTGCCCCTCACCAACGTCACGGTGAGCTTCTCTCAGGCGAGCGCGCAGGTGCCGGTGGACCGGCCCGCGTTCCAGGCCAGCGTCATCGTCGGCGGAGACGCCGTGCTCACCGCGGGCGGGCCGCCCAAGGTGCTGCGCCTGGTGCCCCAGAACATCGAGGGCGGCGCGGTGGAGCAGCGCCCCAAGGCGTTCCTCGTCAGCTACGTGGACGCCAACCGCGACGGCGTCCCGGATGACGCCAACCGCGACGGCTTTGGCGACCTCTGGCCGCGCGTCGTCGTGCGCAAGCTGGCGGACTCCCCCGGGTTGCTCGAGGACAACGACCTGGACCGCAACGGCATCCTCGATGCGAATGGCACCGACTATCCGCACGCCGACGGCACCCGCGATGGTCAGCCGGACCTGGTGGTGCTGGCGGCGGCGCTCGTGCCGGACGCGCTCTACCCGGCACTCACGGATGAGGCTGGAAACCCGCGCATGACGCCCGTCCCCGTGGCGGAGCTGCACATTGGCGTGCAGGCGGTCGCCCTGGATGCTCGGGACCCGGCCGCTCCCGCGCGGTTGGAGGGACTGCCGAAGGGGCGTTACTCAGTGGTGCTGATCCAATCCACCGGGCAGACGTGGCGCGTGCCCAACGAGCTGGCGCCCGCGATTGCCACGGGCATCGGGTTGACCGGGGTGGAGAGCCAGGCGTTCGTGCTCGAGGCCCCCTGATTCCCGCTTCGTCAAGTGGGGTATGGGACGCCCCACGTTCGAAAAACGAGAGGAAGGACGGTGCTTTGACTTCGGCATGTCCTTCCGTCAACATGATTGGGTCTCCAGGGGGACAGCCCCACCAGAGGTTGATGATCCGATGAAGGCCGGCACCCTCCCCTCCCCAGAGCCCGTACCCAACCGCACCACGACGGACCCGGCGCGCCCTCTGGGAGGCCGGACCACCGCGGGCGCGGTGCCCCAGCGTGTCCTGCTGGTGGATGACAGCCGCTCCATCCGGACGCTGCTGAAAATCTACCTGATGGCCCGCAACTTCGAGTTCCTGGAGGCGGAGTCCGCCGAAGAGGGACTGAAGGTCGCCGAGGCGGAGACCATCGACCTCATCCTGACCGACTTCCACATGGACGGGATGAACGGCGCCGACTTCGCGGCGCAGATTCGCGCCAACGCCAACCCCAAGCTGGCCAAGGTCCCCATCCTGATGATGACGGGAGACCCGAACGTGGCGGAGGTCCGCGCCCTGGGTCAGAAGGCCGGCATCAGCGCCTTCGTCCGCAAGCCGGTGAGCTGCGCACAGCTCATGACGCTGGTGGACACCATCCTCCCTCTGCCGCGCAAGTAGTCCCCCAAGCGACTCGCGCCGTCACTCACGCCGGGTTCCGGGCCGCCGAAGCGGTGCGGGCCCGGCGTTTTCGCATCCCCTCTCCCACGCGCACCGCGAACAGCAGCGCCAGCACCGCGCCGTAGACGAGCGGCTCGGTGACGTCCTGCTTCACCCGCCACACGAAGTGCACCACGCCCAACACCGCGGCCACGTAGGCCAGCCGGTGAAGCCGCTGCCACCGGGGAAAGCCCAGCCGGCGCACCCAACGGTTCGTGGAGGTGACGGCCAGCGGCACCAGCAACACCAGCGCGGTGAAGCCCACGGTGATGAAGGGGCGCTTCACCAGGTCCTCCAGCAGCGCCTTCAGTGACATGCCCTGGTCCAGCACCAGGTACGTGAGGAAGTGCGCGCACGCATACGTGAAGGCCAACAGGCCCAGCGTGCGGCGGATGCGCGCGGGCCACGTCCACCCGGTGACGATTCGCAGGGGCGTGCATGAAAGCGACGCCAGCAGCAGCACCAGCGCGAGCAGCCCCGTCTGGTTGAGCGCCGTCTCCACCGCATTGGGCCCCAGCGCGCCTTGAGGCCCCTGCACGGCGAGGAGCGCCAGGGGCGCGAGGCCGCCCACGGCGAGCGCGGGGTTGAGCCACGGATGCGGAGGCGAGGCCATGGCTCAGTAGTTCTTCCGCAGGTCCAACCCCGTGTAGAGGTGGGCCACCTGCTCGGCGTAGCCGTTGAAGGGCAGCGTGGGGCGGCGCTCGAAGCCCTCGCCGATGCGCCGCTCGGTGGCCTGACTCCAGCGCGGGTGCGCCACGGCGGGGTTCACGTTGGCGTAGAAGCCGTACTCCTCCGGCCCCGCGAGGTTCCACGTGGTGAAGGGCTGCTCGCGCGTGAGGCTGATGCGGACGATGGACTTGATGCCCTTGAAGCCATACTTCCACGGGACGACGAGCCGCAGCGGCGCGCCGTTCTGCGCGGGGAGCTGCCGGCCGTACAGGCCCATGGCCATGAAGGTGAGCGGGTGCAGGGCCTCGTCCAGCCGCAGCCCTTCCACGTAGGGCCAGTCCAGCACCGGGCGCGTCTGGCCGGGGAGCTGCTCCGGGTCCATCAGCGTGGTGAAGGACACGTAGCGCGCGTGACTGGTGGGCTTCACCCGGGCGAGCAGCGCGGCCAGCGGGAAGCCCAGCCACGGAATCACCATGGACCAGGCCTCCACGCAGCGCATCCGGTAGACGCGCTCCTCCATGGAGAACCAGGAGAGCAGCTGGTCGATGTCCACCGTCTGGGGCTCATGCACCTCGCCGTCGAGCGTGACGGTCCACGGCCGGGGCTTGAGCAGGTGCGCGAGCCGGGCCGGGTCGTTCTTGTCGAGCCCCAGCTCGTAGAAGTTGTTGTACGTGGTGACGTCCTCGTACGGCGTGCGCGGCTCGTCCGTGTCGAAGACGCCCGTCGCCTTCGCCACGGGCCCCGTCACCTGCCCCGCGTCCGGGACATAGGCGTCCATGGCGCGGCGCTGCTTGCCGCTCAGGAGGTACAGGCCCCCCGCGACGGCGGCGGCGGTGCCGGCGAACAGGCCCGCGTTCTTCAGGAGCTCGCGGCGGCGGAGGTAGAGCGGTTCAGGGGTGACTTCGGAGCCGGGCGGCTCCACGGGCGGCTTGTCGCTCATGCCCCTTTATAACGGGCCCACCCGTCCGGCGGTTACATCGCGGGCGGTGGAGGCGGCGGCGCGCGACGCGTCGGCGCGGGCGTCCTTGACCCGCCACAGTCGCCACCAGGGCGTGCCAGGGGACTGGTGGTGCTCCCAGTGGTAGCCGAAGAAGAAGCAGGACAGCATGGCCCACAGGTGGTTGCGCGGCAGGGTGCGCGCATGGTGGGGCGCCATGTCCGGAGTCTCCGGGCGCCGGTGCGGCTGGTAGGTGCCGAAGTAGAAGAGCTGCAGCGTGCCCAGCACGGCGGGCAGCACCCAGAACGCGAGGATGCGCGGCTGGGAGACTCCCATGAAGACGAAGATGTTGAACTTGGCCGCCATCACCCCCAGCTGCGGGAGCGTGGTGTAGCGGGCCATGAACGTCCCCAGCCACGGCCAGAAGGACTGGGTGCGGGTGGAGAAGTCCGGGTCCGCGTCGCCCGTGGGCTGCTCGTGGTGGGCGTGGTGGTTGAGCACCAGTCGGCGGTACGACAGGCCGGCGAAGAGGAAGCAGGCGACGGTGCCCACCGTCTCGTTCACCCAGGACTGTCGGGCCACCGTGCCGTGCATGGCGTCATGGCCGGTGATGAACAGGCCGGTGCACAGCCATGCCTGCAAGGCGACATGCAGCCAGGTGAGCGGGGAGTCCCAGGGCAGCTCGGGCGACAACAGCATCCACGACAGATGCGTTCCCCACGCGCCCAGGATGACGAGCGCGACGAGGACACCCCAGGGGCCAAGCGGGGCCGAGCGATAGCGGGCCGAGTTCTCCATCTCTCCTGACTCATGGGGCCGGTCCGCCCGCCGCGCACGGGAAACGCACCGCGCGTGGGGGCGAACCAGCGACCGTGGCTACTTCCGCACGCCGGCGTCGGCCGCGGGTGCGGTGGCCTCGCGAACGAGTTCGTCCGCCGTGACGTAGTGGGGCGCGATGTCCACCGGAACGTCCTTCAGGCGCTCCAGCACCTTGCGCACCGGAGGCCGCACCACGCCCATCTTCGCCAGCAGGGCCTCGGCGGCCTTCCGGTCACCCCTGCCCTGGATTTCCATCAGCTGCTTCGTCAGGGAGGCGACGGACTGCCGCATCTTCTCCGGCACCACGGAGAAGGTTCCATCCGCGTTGACCTTCACCGCGCCGGTGTCGAGGAAGTGATTGAGCTGGAGGGCCACGCCCTTGCCGTGCGCCTCGTCCGTGCCGAAGCGGATGGAGCGGAACGCGGAGGCCAGGAACGTCGTGTACATGGTGCGGCCCATCGACTTGTCGATGACCCCCGTGTCCATCAGTCGCTGGAGCGCCCACAGGCCGGAGATGTCCGCCTTGGCCTCCTCGAGCGCGCTGGAGGCCACCTGGAGCGCCTGCCGCACCGTCGTCGCCTTGCCGCCCACGGTGATGTTGTGCGGCCCCAGGCCGTGCATCAGCTCGTGCATCAGGATGTGCGTGAAGAAGGCATCGAAGGCCACGTCCTTCTGGTCCTTCGCGGACAGCGCCACCTTGGAGATGGGCACCAGGACGCGCTCGAACTTGGCCTCCTGCACGTTCTTCAGCATGACGCGCTTGGAGCCCATGGCCTCCGTGACGCGCTCGTCGTTGGGCAGGTTGTACGCCGCCGTCTGCACGCCGCGGTTGGCGTCACCCGAGGAGAAGAGGCTGTTGACGACGCGGATGGGGGCCAGCGCGCCAATCTTCGGATTGCGCAGCTTCGGGTCGATGGGAAGGTTGCTCTCCAATTCCTGGAGGTGGTCGCTGAACTTGGACAGCTTGCCCGTCTCCGCTTCGTCGCGCAGGCCGACGAACGCCTCGAAGGCGGCCTTGTAGTTGAACCAGCCATCCTCGTAGACCTCGTAGGGTCCGACGGTGGGCTCGATGCTCGCGTCCAGCTTCATCCACGCGACTTCGCTGGCGTAGTAGTCGTTGGACAGGAACGCGTCCGCGCGCGAGGTGAGGAACGCCTTGAGCGTGGGCTGCTTCGTCAGCGCGGCGGCCTCGCGGAACAGGGAAGCGGCCAGCGCCAGCTCGCCCTGGTACTCCACGCTGTACGGCACGGTGATGAACTTGCCATCGGTGCCCTTGCGGATGGTGGTGTAGAAGCCGGTGGCCTCCTTCTGCTGCGCCTCGGGCAGCGCCTTTATCCAGGCCTCGACTTCCGCCTTGGTGGAGCCGGCCGGGTAGAAGTTGCCGGCCTCCGGCTTCGGGGGCACACCGGGCAGGAAGGGCCGCCCCTCGTCGAGGCTGTTCCACGGGCCCTTGTCCAACAGGAACGCGTGCAGGCGCGCGCGGCCCAGGGGCGACTCATCCCTCAAGAGATTCAGCAGCACCGTCTCGCTGCCCGCCCAGCGCTGGCGCAGGAACAGCGCGTCCATCAACTGCGAGGCCTGGACGATGCGGCCCAGCGCGCGGCGCTCGTTGTCGGGCAGGGCCTTCAGGTCCACCCGCAGCTCCACCGGAGCGAAGCGCGCGGTGAGCCGCTGCAGCTCCGCGGCGTCGGGGAACGAGGTGGGGGCTTTCTCCTCGGCGACAGCGGAGCCGGACAGCAGCACCGCCCCGAGCAGGGACAGGAGGGTTCGGTTCATGGCTCTTCCCTACTCCAACCC
>NZ_VIFM01000294.1 GCF_006636215.1 Myxococcus llanfairpwllgwyngyllgogerychwyrndrobwllllantysiliogogogochensis
CGCATCCCCAGCACCACGCTGCCCACGCCCGCCACCAGCGGCGGCAGCGGCATCGCCAGGGTACACGGCAAGACCAACAGCCCCAGCACCCCGAGCCCCAGCGCGCCCCAGGCCGCGCGCGACGCGGGCCCGTCCTTGCGCCGCAACGACACACACGGCTCGCAGAAGGCGGACTCGCCGAAGAGTTCCAGGCACTCCCCGCACAGGAAGCTTCCGCAGCGCGTACAGGTGGCCACCGCGGAGACCTCCGCGTGGCGCGCGCACAGGGCGGCCGTGCTTTCCACCGTCACCACGACACCCTGGCGTCGGGCGAGCGCACGGCGAAGCGACGCCTCAGAAGCCCGGCGGAGGAACGCGCGCCGTCAGCGCCGTCAGCGCGTGCGAGCCCAGGCCCAGGAACACGGCCGACAGCACCGTGCAGGACACGAAGCCCGCGACGATGAGCCCCTTGTGCCGGTGCTCGAACTGGCTGAACGCGTAGAAGAACGCGTAACAGGGGATGAGCAGCACCATCACTCCCGTGCCCACGCTGCGGCGGAAGGCATGGACGATGAGGAAGGCGGCGCACACCAGGGCGACGAGACTGGACAGGATGGCGAGCGGGAGCAGCGGCACGCCCTCCCCTTAACACGTTCCACCCCTGGCCAGGGCGTCGTGCACATACTAAGCACGGCCTGTCGTCCCCCTGCCGAGGTGATTGCGCATGAACGCCGCCAAGACACTGCTCAACTTCGTCCTCGCGGGTACCCTGCTGGGCATCCTCGTCGCGTCCTGGGCCGGTCCCCACTTCATCGGCTGGTACAACGAGACGCCCCTGGCGACCCAGACGATGTGCAACCTGCCCCAGGTGGTCCGCAACGTCAGCTCGGACCTGCTCACCTGGCAGACCATTGGCGCCGGCATCGGCGCCGCCGCCTTCCTGGCGCTGGGCATCCTCTTCACCCTCCGCGGCAACCGGAAGGCCCGCGAGCAGGAGGCCCAGACGCCGCCTCCGGCCGCACCGTCCCAGACCGCGCCCTGAAGGGCCCTTCCCGGCCGACTACGGCACGCGCACCAGCACGGAAGGCGTCGTGCCCAGCACGCCGCCGCCCCCGCTGTCCATCACGTTGACCTGCAGCAGGAAGTGCGTCGGCTCCTTCACGCCCTCCGGAGCCGTCCAGGTCGGGGTGCGCGAGTGGGAGTCGCTGAAGTGACCCGCGGGCTCCGCGGGGTTCTGCGTCCAGACGTACTCCATCTCGTCACCATCGGGGTCCTGCACCTCGAACACGAGCTGCACGACGCCCCCGGGCTCCACCGTCTTCGGGCTCGGAATCGGCCCCGCACTGACATCCGGTGGATGGTTGACCACCCGGCCACACCCCAGGGCCAAGATGACCAGTGCGGCGAAGACTCCTGAAAGCGACCGAAGCATGGACTGCCCCCTGTGAAGAATGGTCCCACGGTAACGCGCGACACCGCGTTCGGGTATCGAGGGACCCGACACAAAAGACCCGGATTCCAGGATGATGACAGATGGCGGCGCGAAGGGTCGCCCACCAACGGTCATCCCCGCACGCCGGTATGACGAGGGAACCGGCTCAGCGTCCGCGGCGTCGCGGGGGCCGGGCGGCGGACACGAGCAGCAGCTTGTCGCCCCGGGTGAGTCGTTTGATTGCGGCCTCCCGTCGCAGGGCGGCGCCGCGGTCCTCGGCGGCCTCGCTCCAGACGAGGGTGACGGGCAATCGCGCCCGGGTGTAGGCCGCGCCGCGTCCGCGTCCGTGAGTGGCCACGCGCCGTTCCAGGTCATTGGTGGCGCCAGTGTAGAGCGAGCCGTCTCGGCAACGCAGCATGTAGACAGTCCAGCGGGGAAGGTCGTCCGGCACGGGGGGCGGCATTGTACCGCTCCCACGGCCTGCCCGCCGCATCAGGTCGCCGGACGCATCCGCCCCCCACGCCGCAGGCAGAAGCGCGGCAGGCGCAGGGACAGTCGCCTCCTTCCGCCCGGCAGCCCTACCCGCGCCATGACCTCCGACACGGGCGCCAGCGGATCTCCCCAGGCCGCGAGGATGTGCGCCTCACTCACCAGCCCCAGCAAGCCTCCCCCTTCACCCACCACGCCCAGCAGCTGCACCTGGTGCCGCTCCATCACTCTCAGGGCACGCAGGAGGGTGTCTGTGGGAAAAACGGTGGCGATGAAGGACGACAATGCTTCCTTGATTGCCCTGTTTTGCCGCATCCAGTTTCCTCCGGACCGTTATACCTACATCTCCTTGCAACGGCCCTGCCGGCAGGGATGACCACCCAGCAATGGACACGGCAACGGGCGGCGGACCGGCTTAGAGTGGGGGGGTGACACGGAGACAGGTGGCGCGGCTGGGGCGGATGGCGGACCTCTTCTCGCGGACGATGAGCCGGGGAAAAGAGGGGTTGCTGACGCTGACGTTCCGCCCGGACGAGCTGTACCGGGTGCCCACGGACGACGGCGCGGCCATCGCCATGGGGCGCTACCACGCTCGGGGAGAGCGCCGGTACGCGGAGCCCGTCATCCTCTGCCATGGGCTGGGCGCCAACCGCTTCCACCTGGACTTCGACGAGCACTACAGCATGGCGCGCTACCTGGCGCGGGCGGGCTTCGAGACGTGGGTGCTGGAGCTGCGCGGGCGGGGGCTGGCGGGCGACTGCTCGGACTTCAACTTCGACGACCAGGCGGAGCACGACGTGCGCACCGCCCTGCGCACCGTGGTGTCCACGGGGGCGAAGGAAGTGCTCTGGGTGGGGCATTCCAAGGGCGGCCTCACGCTGTACGCCCACCTGGCCAAGAACCCGCAGGCCCCGGTGCGGGCCGCGGCGATTCTGGGCAGCCCCTTCACCTTCGCGGTGCAACCGGGGCTTCGCACCTTCATCCAGCGCGTGGAGCCGCTCCTGCGGCTGAAGGTCATCCCCACCGGCCGAGTCACCAGCATCGCGCTGCTGGGCGCGCCGCCGGGCCCGCTGAGCCGGTACATGATGCTGGCGGAGAACATGGAGCCGGAGGTCGTGCGGCGCGCGCTGGCCAACGTGCCGGCCAACATCTCCGGCGGCGTGGGCCGCCAGTTCGCCCGCTGGATTTCCACCAACCGCTTCACCACGTACGACGGGGGCTTCGACTACCGCGAGTCGCTGGCGGGGGTGAAGATTCCCGTCCTGCTCCTGGCGGGCAGCAAGGACCTCCTGGCCCCGCCCATGTCGGTGGCGCGGGCGAAGGAGGCGCTGGGGGGCCCGGTGAAGTTCCTCGTGGCCGGGCGAGGGCACGGCTTCGGCGCGGACTACGGGCATGCCGACCTGGTGCTGGGCCGCCGGGCACCGGACGAAATCTTCCCCCTGGTGGAGGCGTTCCTCTCCGCGCACGCCACCCGGCCGTGAGACGGCACACAGGCGACGGGACTCCGGGTTGTCCGGGCCCCCTTGGCGTGCTACCCGGAAGCCCCTCCCCATGAGTCTGTCCCCCCGCCTCCTCACCCTCGCCCTGCTGGCGCCCGCCGCGTGCGGGAAGGCCCCGGGCGAGGTGCCCGCCGGGCAGGCGGTGATGGACCTGCGCCACACGCGACGGACGGACGGACGGGCGGTGGCGCGCTGGAGCGGCGATGCCGTGACGGCGGAGGAGCTGACCGAGCGCTTCCTGGAGATGAGCCCCGCGCTGCGCGAGCGCTACGTGGAGCCCCGCGCCCGGCGTGAGTACGTGGAGTCGCTGGCCCGGTTTGATTTGCTGGTGCGCGACGCGCTCGCCCAGGGACTCCAGGACGACCCCGAGGTGGTGGAGGCCACGCGGCGCGCGCTGGTGGGCCGGCTGATGCGCTCGCGACTGGAAGAGGCGCGAGTGACTGTCACCGACGCGGAGCTGGCGGAAGCCTATGCCGCGCGCAAGGACGACTTCGTGCGCCCGGAGGCCCTGCGCCTGTCCCATGTCTTCCTCGCCGCGCCGCGGGCCGATGCCGCCCGGGAGAGCGCCGCGAAGGGTGAGGCACAGGCCCTGCTCGCCCAGGCGAAGGCGCTTCCGGCGGAGGACTTCGGAGGCTTCGGAAAGCTGGCGCGCGAGCGCAGCCAGGAGCCGCGCACCGCGCCGCTGGATGGCGACATGCGCTTTCTCTCCGACGAGGCGCTCACGCGCGAGTACGGAGCCGAGGTCGCCCAGGCCGCTCGCGCCCTGAAGACCGAGGGCGAAGTGAGCGGCGTGGTGCGGACCGACACGGGGCTCCACGTGCTCAAGCTGCGCGCGCGCAGGCCCGCGCTGGACCTCTCGCTGGACGACGTGCGCGAGGAGCTGCGCGTGCGCCTGGAAGGCGAGAAGCGCACCCGCGCGTGGGGCGAGTACCTGGCGCGCGTGGAGAAGCAGTTGTCGCTGTCGGTCGACACGGACGCGCTGGCCCAGGTGCCAGTGGACGTCCAGGCCCCCATGCGCAAGCCGTCGAGCCCGCTGCCGGGTACGGTGCCCGCGCCATGAGGGCCCGCTTGCCAGCTTGGGGGGCCATCCCCACCTTTGGGAGTCGCCCCCACCCTTCCCCCAGGACTCCGCGCATGCGTCTTTCTCCCACCCGCGCTCCCCTGCTGTCCCTGGTGCTCGCCCTGGCGCTGAGTCAGGGGTGCAACACGCCCGTCAAACTGACGCCCGACGACACGGTGGTGGCCACCGTGAATGGCGAGGTCCTCTCCCGCGTGGACTTCGAGCAGGAGCTGGGCCGGGAGCTGGCCTCCACGGAGGCCTCCCAGCGCACGCCGGAGGAAATCGAGCCCTTCAAGCGCACGCTGCTGGACACGTACATCCACCGGATGCTGCTGCTCCAGGCGGCGCGGAAGAACAACGTCACCGTCACCCCGGAAGAGGTGGACCGGGGCGTGCTGCGGCTGTCGGGCGACTACCCGGCGGGCAACTTCAACGAGGTGCTCGCCCAGGGCCAGCTGTCCATGTCGGAGCTGCGCGCGCGCGAGGCCAGCCGGCTGACCATCGAAAAGCTCTTCGCCAGCCACGTCTACGCCCGCGTGGGGGTGACGGAGGAGGAGCTGCGCGCGTACTACGCGGCGCACGAGGCCGAGCTGAACGAGAGCGAGCAGGTGCACGCCGCTCAAATCGTGGTGAAGGGCCTGGATGAGGCCCGGCGGCTCCAGACGCAGCTCAAGTCGGGCAAGAAGTTCTCGGACCTGGCGCGCAGGTACTCGCTGAGCGCGGACGCCAAGGTGGGGGGCGACCTGGGGTTCTTCCCCCGAGGACAGATGCCGCCCGCCTTCGACGAAGTGGTATTCAAGCTCGGGGTCGGGCAGGTTTCGGACGTGGTGTCCACCGAGTACGGCTACCACCTGTTCAAGGTGCTGGAGCGCAAGCCCGCGCGGAAGCGGGACTTCGCCGAGGCGCGTCAGTGGGTGGAAGCGAAGTTGATGGAGCAGAAGCGCACGGAGGCGCAGGACGCCTTCGAGAAGGAACTGCGGGACAAGGCGCAGGTCCAGGTGAATGAGACCACGCTGCAGGCCATCCGCGGACAGCCCGCGGCACTCCCGCAGGCAGCGAAGTGACGGAATCGTGGGCACGGCGGACTGTTGGACGGGCCCGGTGTGGTGCGGAAGGATGCACGGAATGAAGAAGCTGGTGGCATTCGTCGCTGCGGCGGCGCTCCTGGGGGGCGCCACGTCGGCGCGCGCGGAGCTGGTGGACAAGGTGGCGGCGGTGGTGAACCGCGACGTCATCGCACTGTCGGAGGTTCAGCAGCGCGCGGCGCCGGAGGTGTCGCGCCTCAATGACCCCGACCCGCGCAAGCGCGCCGAGCAGCGCGCGCAGCTCATGAAGACGGCGCTCGACACCCTCATCGGCGAGAAGCTGATGGAGGCCGAAATCACGGAGATGGGCATCTCCGCGACCGAGGGCGAGGTGGACGAGCTCGTCAATGACGTGCGCAAGCAGAACAACATCACGGACCCGGCGCAGTTCGAGCAGGTGCTCGTCGCCGAGGGCCTGACGATGACCACGTACCGGGACATGCTGCGCAAGCGCATCCTCCGGGACCGGCTCCTGCGCATGAAGGTGGGCCCCAAGGTGAAGGTCACCGAGGAGGACCTCAAGGCCGCCTACAACCAGTATGCCCGCGCGGAGAGCGAGGACATGGAAGTCCACGCGCGCCACATCCTGGTCGCCGTGGACCCGAAGGCCACCGAGGAGCAGGTGGCCGCCGCGCGCAAGAAGGCGGAGGGCATTGCCCAGGAGGCCCGTCGCGAGGGCATGGACTTCTCCGCCCTGGCGCGCGCGCGCAGCGAGGGCCCCAGCGCCGCGGACGGCGGAGATTTGGGCTGGTTCAAGCGCGGCGTCATGGTGCAGGCGTTCGAGAAGGTCGCCTTCAACCTCAAGGATGGCGACGTCAGCGAGCCGGTGCGCACCAACTTCGGCTGGCACATCCTGAAGGTGGAGGAGCGCCGCTCCGTCGCCGCGACGACCTACGAGGAGATGCGTCCGAAGCTGGAGGGGAAGCTGCTCCAGGAGAAGACGGACAAGTTCCTGGACCAGTACGTCACGGAGCTGAAGCAGAAGGCCAGCATCGACGTGAAGATGTAGCCTGTCGTCCCCACGCGGGGGATGCTCGCCACCGTGAGCCTCCCCCTCGTCGGTATCTCCCTGGGTGATGTGTCGGGCATCGGGCCGGAGGTGACGGCCGCGGCCCTGGCACTCCCCGCCGTGCGTCGCGCGCTCATCCCCGTCGTCTTCGGGGATGGGCCCACGCTGGAGCGCTTCCCCTTCTTCCGCCGCCATGCGCGCGTGGAGCCCTCCGCCCTGGGCCGCGTCGAGTCCCCCACCGTCGTGGTGGTGACTCAGCTGGCGGCCAGGGACCGCGTCCCGGGCAAGCCCTCGCGCGAGGGCGGACGCGCGCAGTACGCGTACGTGACGGCGGCGATTGACGCCATGCGCGCGGGACACGTGGACGCGCTGTGCACGGCGCCGGTGTCCAAGGAGGGGATTTCACGCGCGGGCATTCCCTTCATGGGCCACACGGAGGTGCTGGCGGAGGCCTTCGGCGTGGACGTCATGATGATGATGGACGGGCCGCGCGTGCGCATCGCCCTGGCCACCAACCACGTCCCCATCTCCGCGCTGTCGAAGCTGCTCACCGTGGAGGGCCTCACCGCGCAGCTCAAGCTCTTGTCACGCAGCCTCGCGCCCGTGGTGGTGGGACGCAGGCCTCGCATCGCCGTGCTCGGGCTGAATCCGCACGCGGGCGAAGGGGGCCTGCTGGGGCGCGAGGAGGTGGAGGTGATTGGCCCCGCCATCCGCAAGGCACGCGCGGCGAAGGTCGATGCACACGGGCCGATTCCGGCGGACGGCCTCTTCGCGAGACCCGATGAAGTGGGCGCGCGGTACGACGCGGTGCTGGCGATGTACCACGACCAGGGACTCATCCCCGCGAAGGCGCTCGACTTCGAGCGCACCGTCAACGTGACGCTGGGACTGCCGGTGCCGCGCACCTCGCCGGACCACGGCACGGCCTACGCGATTGCCGGCAAGGGGCAGGCGAGCTGCGTGCCCATGGCGGAGGCGCTGCTCAAGGCCGCGCAGCTCGCTCGGCCTCCCGCGCGAGGTGGTCGGCCAGGTCCTCGCCGTCCTTCTCCGCGTCGATGAGCTTCACCTCGGAGCCCACGCCGCTCGGGGGAATCACCAGCACGCTGACCTTGTCGAGCGGGCATTCGCCCAGACAACCCGAGGAGAACACGCGGGTGCTGGGCCCGAGGCCCCGAGCGGCCACGGCTTCCCGGATGCGGCGCGGCAGATCCACGCCCCCCAGGCGAGGGTCCAGGCGCACCGAGCAGTTGTGGCAGACGTGCAGCTCGGTCGGCTGGGAGTCCGGTGCGGCCTCGGGTGGAGGGGGTGTGCGCATCGCCTGGAAACATAAGGCGGATGAGACTCCGCCGCCGTAAGCTGGAGCGCGGGTGCCGAGGGGCGCCCACACCCGGAAAGACGACGTCACCCTCCTGGATCCGCGTTGAACCTCAGGTTCCTGGCGAGTTCCTTCCACGGCCCATGCACGGGTGAGGGCCGACCTTGAGGGACTTTTCGATGGGAATCAGAAACACGAGTCGCAGGTCATGAAGGCGCCTTTCGGCAGAGACCTGACGACAGGCAGCATCCCCCGACACCTGGTGGCCTTCTCCATCCCGATGTTGATGGGGAGCTTCCTTCAAACGGCATACAGCTTCATCAACGCCATCTGGGTGGGCCGGTTCCTGGGCACCGAGGCGCTGGCGGTGGTGACGGTGAGTTTCCCCGTCGTCTTCGTCCTGTTCTCCATCGGCATGGGCCTCACCATGGCGACGAGCATCCTGGTGTCGCAGAACTACGGCGCCCGGAGGATGGACGAGCTGCGCAAGGTGGTCGACAGCTCCACGGTGCTCATCTACTCGCTGGGCGTGGTGCTCACGCTGCTGGGCGAGTGGCTGGCGCCAACCATCCTCACGCTGATGGACACGCCGCCGGAAATCCATGCGGAGTCCGTCAGCTACCTGCGCATCTTCCTGTTGTCGATGCCCCTGGGCTTCGGCTTGTTCCTCACGCGCAGCCTGCTGCAGGGCGTGGGTGACTCGAAGACGCCGCTGTATTTCCAGGCGGGCTCCGTCCTGCTCACCACGGTGCTGGACCCGGTGCTGATGTTCGGCTGGCTCGGGTTGCCCAAGCTGGGATTGAACGGCACGGCCTGGGCCACGGTGGTGTCGCAGCTGTTGGCGCTCATCACGCTGCTCATCTATCTGCGCATGAAGGATGTCCCCGTCGCGCCGCGCAGGCCACGGCTGGCGCACCTGGGGCCCACCACCTGGAAGACGCTGCGCATCGGCGTGCCGGCCGCTGTGCAGCAGTCGCTCGTGTCCATCGGCATGGTGTTCGTGACGGGACTGGTCAACGGCTTCGGCGAGGTGTCCACGGCGGCGTTCGGCGCGGCCTCGCGCATCGACCAGATTGCCTTCATGCCAGCGATGACGTTCGGCATGGCCGTGTCCACGCTGGCCGGACAGAACCTGGGGGCGGGCCGTTACGACCGCGTGCAGGAGATCTTCAAGTGGGGGTGCCTGTTCAGCGGAGGCATCACCCTGGTCATCTCGGCGGTGGCCGTGTCATTCCCGGAGGCGCTGCTGCGCATCTTCGTGTCGGACCCGGCGGTCATCGGGCCGGGCGTCACGTACCTGCACATCGTGGGAGGGACGTACGTCCTGTTCGCGCTCATCTTCGTGAGCAACGGCATCATCAACGGCGCGGGACGCACGTTGATGACGACGATTTTCTCGCTGGTGAGCCTCTGGGTGGTGCGGGTGCCGGTGGCGTACTGGCTGTCGCGCCGCATGGGCAGCGTGACGGGTGTGTGGATTGCGATGGCCTTGAGCTTCGGCGTGTCGCTGGTGGTCAGCATGGCCTACTACTTCTCCGGCCGGTGGCGGCGCCCCCTGGTCAAGAAGGCGCCCGAGGGCCCCACCACGCCCAACCCGGGCGACGTCTTCGGACACGAGACAGGCGAGGCCTGAGCGGCCTCGCCCCCTTGGGCTAGAAGACGAACGGGAAGCGGATGGGCTCCTGCATGCGGACCGTGTGCACGGGGAACTTCCAGCCGCGCACCACGCCCTCGATGCAGCCGGCGAGCGGCGTGGCGCGCAGCGCCTGCGTGTCCATGGCGACGCTCGTCGCCTCACCGCTCGGCAACACGGACCAGCGCACCACGAAGCGCCCGTCCTTCTGCACCGACGTGTCCGCGGCATGCTGGCGCAGGCACGCGGTGATGGCGGGCTGATTGGAGACCACCACCTGCTTCACGTCCTCGGGCGTGAGGTGCTCCTTCGCGTCGAGCGCGGGCGGGACGTACACGGTCCGCGCGACGGTGGACTCGGAGGCGGCGCGCTCCTCGCCGTCTTCAGTGAAGCCGAGCTCTCGCGCGAACTCCTCGTCCAGCTCCGACTCGGTGCTGGTCGCGCCATCGGGGTCGTCCGTGGTGTCCGCCGGAGCGGAGGTCGTCTGCTCGTCGGAGTCGGGCTCCTCGAAGGTCATCTCCATCACCGCGCCCGAGGAGGACTCCGCGACACTCTGGGTGGGAGTCGTGCTCACGGGAGCGCGAGTCGTGGGCGCGCTCTCGGTTCGGATGCTCCGCTCGCCGGACTTCACGGCCAGGGTGTCACGGCGGGCCATCAGGTCCGCGCCGCTCGGGCCCGAGAAGGACGTGAGGGCGCGAGCCGGGTCCGTCGACGCGCCTTGCGCGTGCAGCCCGTTCGCGATGTCGCTGATGCTTCCGGGAGGGGCCCAGACGTAGGGGCCCATGTACCGAGGGGCGACGGGGTTCATCGCGTTGGTATCGGCCACACCCGGGAAGGCCGTGCCCGCCGTGAGGCCAGGAATGGCCCAGTACCCGATTGCAACCGAAGGACCCGTCTGGCCGAACTGCCACGAAGCGCTCGCGCCGTTGAGCTGGCCCGAGACGTTCGCGCCGACCAGCGCGCCTGCGTTGCCCACGCCGTTGAGCTGGCCCGAGGCGCTCGCGCCCACCAGCGCGCCCGAGTTGTCCTCGCGGTTGAGTTGGCCCACGGAGCCGCCTCTGCCGTCCGAACCCGCCGCCACACCTGGCCGCGCCGAAGCACCCAATGCGCCCTGATGCGCCGAGGTGCCCGCGACGCCATTCACCGAAGGAGAACTCGCGCCTTGCTCCCAGAAGCGCACGCTCGCGACCACGAGCATGCCCGCCGCGACCACGCCCACCGCCGCGACGCCGAGCAGGACGCCAGACACCACGTCGCGGCCGCGACTCGACGCCGTCGGCGCCGCCACGGGGCCACCCCAGGCGTGCTGCTGTCCTGGCGCCATGGAGCCGTCCCAGGCGTGCTGCGGCCCGGGCGCCATCGGGCCGCTCCACTGCTGCGCGGGCGGGACCATGGGAATACCCCAGGGTTGCTGCTGAAGATTGAGCGGACCCTGCACCTCGCTCACGGTGTTCTTCCGCGGCGTCGCCTGCGTGGACGAACCACCGCGAGCCGTCTTGACCGGAACCACCTTGGAGTGCCCCCACGGCAGACGCACCGCCTCCGCGACTGGCACCTCCGGATTCGCGCGCATCCACTCCGGAATCACCACGGGCGCGGACTCGGACACGGACTCACCAGGCTCCGCGTCGGAGAACGCGGGCCGAGGCGACTCGGAGATCCACCGCGTCTCCTCTTCCGCGAGGTCCAGCAGCGCGCGCATGTCCTCCGCGGCTTCGCGCGTGGGCGTGAGCGCTGCATCACCGTCGCCGTCGACTTCCGGCTCCATGGCGAGCTCTCGGTCCAGATATGCGTCGAGGTCGCAGTCCAGCGCCTCCGTCACACTCAGTGCCTCACCCGACTGCTCGTGCTCACAGCCATTCGCCTCGGGATGATTCATGCCCCGCGTACGGAACTGTTCGTCGCCTCCTGACAGAAGCTCGCCCACACACCCTCCCCTCAACCGCGCAGCCATTCCCGCGCCAGGGCTCGCAACGTAGGGACGCGTCCCGCTCACGCCAGCGTGACTGTCTCGCGCAAGACGTTTCTTCGCCGTGGCACGCGTTCGCTGTCCGCTGTCTCACCGCTCACGCGCGAAATACGGCGCCGCGCCACGCCTGCGCACCGACACCGCACGACGCGTGGCCACCTCACCAGCGACAACGCGCGCGGCCCACGTCGAGCACGCGCGCGAACACACCCGCTCCAGCGACTACCAGCGCTCCTCGTCGGACTTCGGAGCCATGGGCCACGCGGGCGCGGGGACACCGTTCACTGAAACTCCGCCGTGCATGAACGTGGGCGCGCCCTGAAGGAACTCCGCCGGGAAATCGAGCGTCGGCTTGGACGCGTCATCCAACGCCTTCACCTGCTCCGGCTTCAGCGTCACCTCCAGCGCACCCAGGTTGTTGTCGAGCTGCTCCAGCGTGCGCGCACCCAGGATGGTGGACGTCACACCGGGCCGCCCCTGCACCCACGCCAGCGCCACACGCGCCACCGTGGTGCCCTGCTCTTTCGCTATGCGCTGAAGCACGTCGATGAGCTTGTACGTCTTCTCCGTCAGCGAGTTCTCCGCCCACGCCCCCCGGTCCGCCTTCACCTTCCCCGCGTTCTCCCGCGTGTACTTTCCACTGAGCACGCCACTCTTCAGCGGCGACCACGGCGTCACCCCCAACCCCAGCTCCCGAGCCATGGGCACCAGCTCCCCCTCCACCGTCCGCTCCAACAACGAGTACTCGATTTGCAACGCCACCAGCGGAGCCCAGCCCCGGAAGTGCGCCGTCACCTGCGCCTGCGCCACCTTCCAGGCCGGTGTATCCGAGATACCGATGTAACGGACCTTCCCGGAGCGCACCAGGTCGTCGAGCCCGCGCATCGTCTCCTCGATGGGCGTATTCACATCCCAGCAGTGCATCCAGTACAGGTCGATGTAGCTCGTCTGGAGTCGGCGCAGCGACTCCTCGCACTGCGCCATCAACGACTTGCGTCCCGCGCCACCACCATTCGGGTCCCCCGGGAAGAGGCTGCTGAAGAACTTGGTCGCAATCACCACCCTGTCCCGCCTGCTCGGATACCGGCCCAGGTGGTCACCGATGATTTTCTCCGAGTGCCCCCGCGTGTATGCATTCGCCGTGTCGAGGAAGTTGCCGCCCCGCTCGAGGAAGCGGTCCAGGATGGCATTCGACGCCTCGACGCTGCTGCCCCAACCCAGGTCGGTACCGAAGGTCATCGTGCCCAGACACAGCGGGCTGACCCGCAGACCCGAACGGCCCAGCGTGACGTACTCATTCAGTGACATGGAGGACTCCCAAGGGAAGACGAAGGCATCCCTCACCGCCGGAGGTGGAGTCTCGACGCGCAGACGCGGGCAGGGGGGCGTGGACTAACGCGTCCATGGGAGCCGCCGCCACTCGGACGCGAGGCGTTTGACGAACAGCAAACGCCTCTGTCTGGCTTCCCCCGGAAGAACATGCTCAAACGCGGCCCGTGTCCCCACGCCACGCCTTCATCGCCCTCGTCGCGCTGATGACCGCCTGTGCTCGCGACCCTGGCGCCCTCAGGAGCCCACCGCCCATGACGCCCCACACCCCCTCCCAGACGGAGGACGTCCGCGCCCTCCTGGCACTCGAGGAGTCCATCGTCCGCGCCATCCAGGCCCGCGACACCCAGGCCCTGAAGGGCTTGATGGCGGAGGACCTCGTCTTTCGCGGCGTGGGCGACGTGGAGACGGACCGCACGGCGTTCCTCGCCAACATCGCCGCCATCCCCGGCACCCTCCTCTCTGTCGAAACCGAGACGGTGCGCGCGCACATCTTCGGCGACACCGGCGTACTCACCGGCACCCAGCGGGCCCGCGTGCGACTGCCCGATGGAACCGAAGTCTCCGACGTGGGGCACTTCACCGACGTGTGCCAGCGTCGCGAGGGCCGCTGGTGGGTCGTCCTCGCGCACAGCCTCCCCGCACCGCCCACCCAGGC
>NZ_VIFM01000295.1 GCF_006636215.1 Myxococcus llanfairpwllgwyngyllgogerychwyrndrobwllllantysiliogogogochensis
GGTGGGCAGTGTGCTGGCGTCCCGGCTGGTGGCCGAGCAGCACACCGTGACGGTCATCGAGAAGGACGCGAGCATCTGCACGCGGCTCTTCGAGGAAGTGGGCGTGGTGGCGGTATGCGGGGACGCGACGAGTCCGCAGGTGCTTGAAGCGGCGGGAGTGGCGTCCGCGGACGTGGCGGCGGGGGTGCTGGCGAGGGACCCGGAGAACCTGGCGTTCGCCATGCTGGTGCGCAGCATGTCCCCCGCGCGCATCATGGTGCGCATGCTGGACACGAGCTACCGCGAGGCGTACCGGCTGGCGGGAGTGAAGGAGCTGGTGGCGGAGGCGGAGGTGGTGGTGGCGAAGATGACCACGGCCATCGACTTCCCGCAGGTGGCGGGCTCGCTGCCGCTGGGCGACGGTGACACGGTGCTGTTCGAGCTGGCGCTGCCGTTGCGCGCGCGCGTGGCGGGACAGACGGTGGCGCAGGTACGGGCCATGGAGGGCTTCCCGCGCGAGTGCATCTTCATTGGCATGGTGGACCCGCAGGGCCGCGCGGCGCTGCCGGATGGGAGCACGGTGCTGAAGGCGGGGCACACCATCATCCTCGTGGCTCGACGCGCGCAGCTCGCGGAGGCGGTGTCGTTCCTCACGGCGGAGCCGGTGGGGACGACGGGCGCGGCGGCGCTGGCGGCGACGCTGCGCAAGGTGGACTTCCTGGCGCCGTTGAATCCGGAGGAACTGGAGACGGTGGCGCGCGGCGCGGAGCACCTCCAGTGGCCGGCGGGCACGGAGCTGTTCCGACAGGGCGACGCGGGAGAGAGCTTCTACGTGGTGCTCGCGGGCGAGGTGCAGCTCAGGGACACGGGAGGACAGGCCGTGGCCACGGTGAAGCCGGGAGGCTTCTTCGGGGAGCTGGCCCTGCTGACGGGAGAGCCGCGCACGGCCACGGCGGTGACAGCCACGGCTTGCGAGCTGGCGGCGGTGGGCCGCGAGGACTTCCGCAGCGTCGTCATGGCCAACCCGGGCGTGGCGCTGGAGATGAGCCGCATCCTGGGAGAGCGGCTGTCGCGCGCGCAGGGAGGAAAGGCGCCCACCAAGCGCTGGGGCCTCTTCGGCCGGTAGCGCCCGCGAGGGTGGTGCGCACGAAGCATCAGGGCGTCTCCACCCCGGAAGCCTGGCGTCGCGCCTTCCATGGGCCGAGGCCCAAGGGTTGCTGGGCACACGGTGCCGTGCCCAACAACACCGCGCGAGGCCCTCAGCCCTCGTTCAGCTTCTTCAACAACCGCTCAGCCTGTTCCCGGACGACGCCTTCACCCAGCGCCTGCGCACGCTGCGCATGGTGGATGCACGCGGCGCGGTCGGTCAGAAAGGTGGCCACCGCCATGTTGAGGTGCGTCGTCGCGTCCTCGGGATGCGCGGCCAGCGCCCGCTCCAGGAGCGGCTTCGCGCGAGCGTGTTCGTCGTCCTGCATCAAGAGCAGCGCCAGGTCATTGACGGGCCCCAGCTCGGTGGGCACCAGCGCCACCGCCTCCTCCAGTCGCCGACGAGACTCCGCGCGCTCACCCAACGCGCCATGCATCTGCGCCAGCGCCTGCAACGTCTGCCAGCTCCTGGGCGCCAGCCGCAGCGCCTCCTCGAAGAGGTCCTTCGCCTCCGCGAAGCTGCCCGCGCTCATCACCGCCAGCCCGTGCATGTACACGTAGTTGATGTGCGTCGGCTCCAGTTGGCGCAGCTCCAGCACGGTGCGCTTGGCGCCCTCGGGACTGCCCCCTGACAGGTACAGCTTGAAGAGGTCCTCCAGCACCGCGCGACGAAGGCCTCCCTGCGCCTTGTCCAACGCCTGCGTGCCCGCCTGGATGCCCAACCCCAGCGCGCCCTGTGCCGAGTGCGCGCGCATCAACATCAGCAGCGGCATCGCTTCCTGCGGCGCGCCCTCCGCCGCCTTCTGGAAGTGCGTCACCGCCGCGCTCGGCGTGCCCTGCTGCAGATGGATGCGCCCCAGCTCGAAGTGCGTGTGCGCGCTGTCGGGCGCCACCTGGAGGGCGGACTCATACGCGGCCCGCGCGCCATTCAAGTCGCCCCGGTCCAGCAACAGGCCGCCCAGGTTGAAGCGCTCGAAGTAGCCCGACGTGGGGGCCGCGGCCAGCACCTTGAGTGCCTCCAGCGCCTCCGCGTTGCCCGCCTGCGCCCTCAACATGGCGAGGTGCGCCTGCCCCTCCGCGTGGTCCGGCTTCGCCTTCAGGAGCCGCAACGCCGCGGCCTCCGCGTCGCCCGCCGCGCCCGTGCTCAGGTACGTCCGGACGAGTCCCAGCAGACAGTCCACGTCGTTCGGGTCGATGGCGAGCCCCTTCTGGAAGCTCTTCACCGCGTCCTGGGGCTGACCCACCTGGAGAAACCGTCCGCCTTCCCGAGCATGCGTCGATGACATGCTCCGGGTTTATCACGGGGTGGCGAGCCCCGGCAGCCCGAGGAAGGGCCACCCCCGAGCCTCCGCTCACAGAGCGATTCCACGACACTCAGCGACGCAGCGCCGCCGCCGCGATGCCCGGCATCTTGAGCCAGGACGGGGACCGCTCGAACTGGACCAGCCTCCGCCCCAGGTCACGCACGCTCCGGTGTCCGGGGACCCACGGCGGGGCGAGCAGGCTCGTCAGCGGCGCGCGGAGGACGGACTTCTCCACCTGCTCCAACATGAGGCTGTTGTGAACCCAGCCCTGGCCACTCTGGATGTCCTGGGGCGTCGAGGACGGATGCCCACCCCAGGGCAGCGAGACGAGCGCATAGCCCGCCGCGGGCCAGGTGTTCACCGCCACCGTGCCATAGCGCAGCTCGCGAATGGCCTTCTCCAGCGCGGCCGCCACGGCCGGGTCCTTCAGCGAGCGCGGGTGGATGATGAGGGTGGCGTTCAGCGTTCCCCACACCTTGTCGTTGAGGAATGACACCGCGCTGTCGAGGAAGGCCACCGGGTCATCCGCGCCGGGCAACCCCGTCTCCGAGAGCACCGTGCACCAGGGCTCGTGACGGAAGACGCGGTCCTCGGACTGGCGCGAGTCCACGTCCGGAATCAACGCGAAGGGCAGCTCGCCCACGCCCGCGTGGCCCACCTGCCGCAGTTGGGAACGCCCCTCGGTGAACTGGCGCCAGCGCTGGTCCGCGCCCGGGTAGTACGCGCGTCGCACGGCGGCCTTGCCCAGGCTCACCTCCACCGCATCCACCACGTGCTCGCGCGGCTTCCAGGCCTTGGGCTGCACCAGCAGCTTCGCCGCGTTGCAGTTGAAGGACGCGTTGTTGGCCACCATGCCGGCGATGCTGTCCGCCTGGAAGCGCAGCTCCCCTTCCGAGTACGGCCCCGGCACCACCACCACCGGCGAGATGTTGCCCAGCTCGCTCGTGAAGGGCTTGCGCAGCAACGGCTCGTTGCGCGCGCGACGGGCCTCCGCCTCCGGACCGGGCGGCCCCCACACCAGCGCGTCATGCGTCTTGTCGCTGCCGGTGATGTGGACTTCATCCACCGCCGCGTGCCCCACCAGCACCGCGCCCTCCTCCGCGCCGCCGTACACCACGGCGAAGACATCCCGCCGCGCCAGCGAGGCGAAGGCCTGCTCCAGCATGGGCCCCAGGTAGGCGTTCACCGGGTTCATCTTGAGGACGCACGCGGCGCCCTCGACGAAGAGCTTGTAGAGACAGTCAGCGGGCGGAATCGAGTTGACGTTGCCCGCGCCGAGCACCGCGCACAGGCGTCCGTCGTGTGGCTTGCGGTAGAACGAAGCCTGGTGCTCGCGGAGGTTGCTCGCCGTGACGCCGGGGAGGAAGTGGACCTCCCCCTCGGCGTGAGGCAGCAGCATCCCCTCGAGCGCGTTCATCGGGTAGATGCGCGCCGCGAGCCTTCCGTCCTCCAGCGTGCGCAGGCGAGAGGCCGGGATGCGCGGGACACCGTGACGTTGGATGTCTCGCAGGGAGGCGGCCAGCAGGCGCAGGTTGCGCACCACCACCATGGGCCCGGCCAGCCATTCCTCGCCAGCCAGGGGGCTGTTCGGGTCGATTCCCTTCGCCTCACACGCCGCGCGCACGCTCGGCTCGGCGATGGCCATGTAGCCTCGGCTGAGGTCCTCCAGCAGCGAGAGGCGTTCGGGAATCCCGAGCTTCACCCACGCTCGCGAGCCTGCCTTCACCCGCTGGATGATGGTCTCCAGCGTACCGGTGGGAGTACTGCGGGGCGTGGCGGCGAGGCTCATGGGGACCTCCGGCAGCGGACGGGCTCCTCAAGGTAGAGGAGCGCCAGCCCGCGCGTCACAAGTCCCCACGCGGACCGTCATCAGGTGGGCAACGGCTTGCCCAGGCCCTTGCGCAGCGCCTCGTCGATGACGGACTGGACCTTCTTTTCCGCGTCGCGAACCTGGTTCTCATGTTGCTTGCCGAGCTTCTCCTGCTCGCGGCCCAGCTCCTCCTGTTGCTTGCCGAGCTTCTCCTGCTCGCGGCCCAGCTCCTCCTGTTGCTTCGACAACTCCTCCTGCTTCGCGTCGAGGGCGTCGATCTCCTTGTCGAGTTCGGCCTCCTGCTTGTCCAGCTCCGCCTCGCGACGCGCGCGCTCAGCCTCGGAGAGCGAGTCCAGACGAGCGGATTGCAGATGCAGCCCCGCCCGCTTGTGAGCCAGTTCGGCGTGCTGCAGGCCCAACTGTCCCTGCTGCACTCCCAGCGCGCCCTGCTTCATTCCCAGCTTGCCCTGCTCCTCGCCCAGCGCGCCCATGCGCGTACCCACTCCACCTTGGACCAGGCCGAACTTCCGGATGGGCTCCAGCGCGGCCTTCATCGCCGCCAGGGTGGCCGTGTCGCGGATGATGAACGCCTCGCCCTTGCGGCGGACGTAGAGCAGCTCGCCGCCGTTCTTGTCCTTGAACATCTTCGCGAGCTTCAGGTCCACCGTGCTGCCGCGCATCGTCGCCTTGTCACCGGAGAGCAGCACGTAGCTGGAGTCGTCGTCATCGTCGTAGTCGGGAGGCGAAGGCGGCGAGGGCGGAGTCGGAGGCGCCACGGGAGCGGCGGGCACACCGGCCATCGCCAGACGCGGAGGCAGAGGGACAGCGCGCGGCGCCGCAAGGGACAGCATCGGCCTCGGCGCGACAGGAGACGGCCCGGAGGCAGACGCCACCGCCATCGGAGCGATGGGGCGCAGCCCCACCGGTGACGCCACCCCCACCGGAGCGACGGGGCTCGGTCCCACTGGCGACGCCACCGCCATCGGCGCGATGGGGGGCAGACCCACCGGTGACGCCACCCCCGTCGGAGCGACGAGGCTCCGCCCCGCTGGAGACGCCACTCCCATCGGTGCAACAGGGCTCGGTCCAGTCGGAGACAGGGCCGCCATCGGCGCGACGGGGCGCGGCCCCACCGGAGACGCCGCTATCGGCGCAACAGGACTCGCAACGGCGGGCGGCGGCGCCGCGTCCATCGGCACGGTGCGCACCGTGCCCTGCTTCCTGGAAGGCACTGCCGCCGGCTGGGCGCTGTCGGTCGACGTCGGCCCACCGGGACGCGTCTCCGCCACGGCCGTCAACGCGGGAGGAGTGCTCGACGCGCTCCCCTTCTTCGACTCTGTCTCCGCCACCGACTTCGCTTCCTGTCGGGCGACGACCTGGAAGGGAATCAGGGCCACGAGCCCCAGCGCGGAGAGCGTCACTTTCAACCAACGACGGGAACGGGAGGAACCGATGTCGACGTGCTCCAGCATGCTCAACCTCCTGTGCAACGCGTGAACGTGGGCGGACGCACCGAGCGCGGCGGCGGTCCCATGAGGACGGGTGACTCCGAAGGCGAGCAACAGCTCGCCGTAATCCGCAGGCTCTGCGCCTGTGAGCCGCAGCGCTTCCGCGTCACACGCCTCCTCACGGGCCAGCGCGTATTCACGGGCCGCCCGACGCGCGAGCGGATGAAAGAAGAGCAGCGCCTCCGCGAGCGCCGGCACCCAGCCGAGCCACAAGTCACCGCGCTTCAGGTGCGCCACCTCGTGCGCCAGCGCCATGCGCAGCCCTTCCACCGGAAGCCGCCGCACCGCCTTCGTCGGCAGCACCACCACCGGAGACCACAACCCCGTGGCCAGCGGGCTCGCCACCTCGTCCGACACGAGCAACCTGGGCGCACGTCGCAGTCCCGCGCTCTCGGACAGCTCGAGGACCTCGGACTCCAATACCGGGTGCTCCAGCGGGCGGGCGTTCCGGCGCAACCGCCGCATCAACGCCCAGCTCCGCACCTGCGCTCGCACCTGCCACAGCACGCCCACCACCCACGCAGCCAGGAGCGCCAGCACGACGAACTGCTTCCAGCCTGCTCCCGAGGCACGTGCCCCAGGCGTCGACGGCTTCAGCAGTCCGCCCGCGATGGCGTGCCCGCCCTCCGTGAGATTCGGAGATCCTGCCTCCGACATCCTCGCGCCCTGCCCGCCTTCCGCGAGACGCGGAGACTCGGCCCCCGGCGCCTTCGTGCTCTGTCCCACCGGCACCAGGTGGACGGCGCCTCCCACCATCCCGAGATTGCCCACGTGCGCGTCACGCTCGCCCACCAGACCGTGCGCCGCGCCGATGGGCGGAGCCCATCCCTCCGAACCTCGTGACACGGGCGACGCACCCACCGCTCCGCCCTCGACGAGCGGCGCGCCATCGGACTCCGACGACTCCGCCTGCCCGGAGAGGAACGCGAGCGACGCGGGCAGCACCGGCAGCGCCAGCGGACGCGGTCCCCCCAGCGACACCACGAACTTGAGCGCCACCAACCACCACATGCCCGCGCGCAGCGAGGCCGGCATCCGCGTCCACAGTCGCGTCACCGCCCACACCAGCGCGGCACACAGCGCGCCCTGCCACGACGCTCGCCACAACCCTTCCGGCCACGAGGCCAACCACGTGGCCCCATCCATCAGCCATTCGGTCCGCATGGAGCTATTCCTTCCGCTTCTTCGAGCGAAGCCGCGCCACCACATCCTGGAGCTGCGCGAGGTCCTTGTCGGAGACGTCATCCGCGTCAGAGAGATACGCGGCGAACGGCGACAGCGAGCCGGACAGCGTGCGCTGGACGAAGTCACCCACCACGTCCCGCAGCAGCTCCCCCTCCCGCACCGGCGAGGCGTACTGGAACACGCCCTCCACCTTGCGCCGCGTGAGGTAACCCTTCAGCCGCAGCCGCTCCATCACCGTCAGGATGGTGGAACGCGCCAACCCCTGCGGCTCACCGAAGCGCTCCACCACCTCGCCCACCGTCGCGGGCCCGTGCTCGGCCACGTACCGCAGCACCGACAGCTCCTGCTCTCCCACCGGCTTCTTCATGACCGTCCTCTGACGACAACTGTAGTCACAAGAGAAGTACGCGTGACTACAGCCGTAGTCAAGCGGGTACCAAGGGAAGAAGCGACCCTTTCCCGCCACTGGGACGAGTCCCATGTTTGGGAATGAGCGGGCGACATGCCGCACGGAGGTGGCGCCAGTGTCGAAGGGCGACATGCGGGAGGGGCAGGCAAGGCCGGACGCCTCCGCTCCGGCGAGTCCGTCCCGTGCGCCAGAGCGACTCCTCCAGGTGGGCACAAGCCTCCACGCCGCGCTCATCGTGGACGCGAAAGGGCGCATCGTCTGGATGGACACGGTGCTGGCCCTGGCGGCCGGTTGGGAGCAGGGCGACGTCGAGGGACGGCGGTCTGAGGAGGTGCTCGCCCGGCTGCCCTGGCTCGCGCGCGCGGTGGAGTCCGCACTGTCGAGTGGACAGGGGCTGGGCGAGGGCAGTGGACGGGGGCAGCGGCTGCGAGCCCTGGTGCTGGCCGTCCATGGGGACGACGGCTCGGTGCTGGGAGCCTGTGCGCGACTCCAGCCTCGGGAGTCTCCAGAGGTGGCGCGAGACGCGCTGACCGCGGAGCTCTCACACGTCCGCAAGCGCTACGAGGACTTCATCGACAGCATCGACGGCATCGTCTGGGAGGCCGACGCCGAGTTTCGCTTCACCTTCGTCAGCAGACAGGCCGAGCGGCTCCTGGGCATCCCCGCGGAGGAGTGGATGCGCGGCCCGGATTTCTGGGCGCGACACGTCCACCTGGATGACTGGGCGGGGGTCGTGTCCTCCTGTCTGACCGCCTGGCGACAGGGGCGGCCCCAGGAGTTCGAGTACCGCATGCTGGCCGCCGACGGGCACATCGTCTGGATGCGCGCCCACGTCACGGCCGTCTCGGAAAATGGCCAGCAGATGCTGCTGCGCGGGCTGATGGTGGACGTCACCGAGCAGCGCCAGTCCCGCGAACGCCTGGAGCACGCCCACTCGGTGCTGCGCGCGATGTTCGACTCCATCGCGGACGGCGTCATCGTGGTGGACGCGGAACGACGAATCATCGCCTACAACAAGCGCTTCCAACTCATGTGGGGCCTCAGCGACGAGGTGATGGAGTCACGCATCGCGCAGCGGGCGCTCGCGGCGGCGGCGCCGTTGACGAAGGACCCGGCGCGCTTCGTCTCGCGCATCCAGGACCAGTACCTCCCCTCGGACGACATCAACGTGGACCCCATCGAACTGCGCGACGGGCGCATATTCGAGGGCACGTCCCTGCCGCAGCGGATGGGCGACGCCATCATCGGCCGCGTGTGGAGCTATCGGGACGTGACGGAGGAGCGCCGCGCGAAGGTGGAGCGCGAGCGGCTGCTCGTCGCGGAGCAGAATGCCCGGGAGCAGGCCGAGGAGTCCTTCGCGCTGCTCGACACGTTCCTCAACCACGCGCCCGTGGGGCTCGCCTTCATCAACCGGGAGCTGCGCTACCTGCGCATCAACGAAGCGCTCGCGTCACTGCATGGGCGCACGCGCAACGAGGAGCTGGGCAGGACGGTGTGGGAGATGAACCCCAACATGGCCCCCGCTTTCGCGCCGCTGATGCTCCAGGTCATGGAGACGGGCGTCCCCCTGAGCGACATGGAGATGTCCGGCCACGTGCCCGCGACGCCCCACGAGTTGCGGCACTGGCGCGTCAGCTACTACCCGGTGCGGACACCCAGCGGCGGCATCGTCGGCCTGGGCGCCGTCGTCATGGAGGTGACGGCGGAGCACCGTGCCCAGCAGGAGCGGGAGCGGCTGCTGAAGGAAGCACAGGAGGCCATCAGCGTCCGGGACGACTTCCTGTCCATCGCCGCCCACGAGCTGAAGACGCCGCTGACGCCGCTCAAGCTGCACCTCCAGATGATGAAGCAGCAGTCCTCCGCCGGCCATGCTCCCAAGCCGCACCACGTGGACAAGGCGCTCGCCCAGGTGACGCGGCTGTCCGTGCTCATCCACGACCTGCTGGATGCCACACGCATCGAGGCCGGCAGGCTGGAGCTGCGCCGGGGGCCCGTGGAGTTGCAGGCACTCGCCAACGAGGTGCTCGCGGAGGTCCGCCCGCTCGGCCCGCAGCACACGCTGGAGTACGAGGCGCCCCCGGAGCCGCTCGTGGTGAAGGGAGACCGGGGGCGGCTCGCGCAGGTGCTGACCAATCTGTTGGAGAACGCCTTCAAGTACAGCCCCAGCGGGGGAGTGGTGCGGCTGACGCTGGAGCGCGACGGAGCCGAGGCCCGGATGTCGGTGAAGGACTCAGGCATCGGCATCCCCGAGGACCAGCGCGGGCACCTCTTCCAGCGCTTCTTCCGCGCGCGCAACGCGCCCATCTCCGGCTTTGGCGGGCTGGGGCTGGGGCTCTACATCTGCCGCGACATCGTCGAGCGCCACGGCGGCCACCTGGAGGTGGACACGGAGGTGGGCCAGGGCTCCACCTTCCGCGTCACCCTGCCCTTGGAGCCTGGGGACACCTGAGGCTCAGCGCTGGAAGTCCACGCCCACGCCCATGCCCGCCGTCACGCCGCGCACCAACTGCCCATCCGCCTGCGGGAAGTGCACCGTGCCTCCGGAACCCCAGGCGTACAGGTGGTTCACCAACCGCTGGCGGACCTCCACGCCCAGCGAGTAGCGCGGCCTGTCTCCCAGCGCCGTCAGCACCGCGCGCGCCAGGGCCCGGGTGCGGCCTCCAGGCAGCTCGAAGCCCGCGGACACATCCAGGTCGGTGCGGCCGAAGCCGTGGTACTGCGCGGCCAGGCTGCCCAACAGCAGCGTCGTGTCCGCACTGCCCTTGGCGATGGACGCCTCCAGGTAGCCGGCGAAGCCGTCGGGGAGTTCCTCGTCGGCGATGGGCTGCTCCGTCAGGCCCGTGCCAGAGAAGCGCCCCAGCTCGTAATCCGGACCGAACATGCCGAAGCGGAAGCGCCCGCCCTGCTTGCGGCCCTGCAGCGTGAAGCTCAGCTGCGTGCCGCTCTCCATCTGCCCCTCCATCGCCACGCCCAGCAGGCCCCCGACGGCCGGCGAGTGCGCCTCCGCGAAGCGCGCGCCACCGGCGAGCAGCGCCCACGCGCGCAGGCGCTCACCCTTGTAGAGCGCCACGTCACCACCCACCGAGGCCAACGTCATGTTCGGCGTCTCGCCGCCCGCCTTCGCCGCGTCGTGCGCGGCGGACAGGCGCAGCAGGTAGCGGTCGAACTTGTTCGCGTCGTCACTGGCGGCGCGGCCCAGGTCCAACATCACCTCGCCCGCGAAGATGCGCGCGCCCAGCACGTCGCTGGCCAGAATCTCCGCGCGCACCGGCCCCTTCAACATCGTCAGCGAGCCACCCGCGGGGTGATAGTCCGGCGACAGCACGTTGCTGTAGCGACCCATCAGGTATCCACGGCCCAACGACTCGTCGGCGAAGGGCTCCACGCGCAGGTAGAACGGCGACTGCCCCTCCTGGCCAATGCGCAGCATGCGCACCACCTGGCCGATATCGCTCAGCTCGTCCCAGTCCTCGCGGCGCAGGCGCCCGCCGTAGTCGCCGTCCGCTTGCTTCGGCTCCTCGTCCACCATGCGCAGCCGAAGGTTCGCGCCCAGTCGCAGCACGAAGCTGTCCCCCTTCGTCAGCCCCAACGACGGGTACACCCGGATGAACAGGTCCTGCCCGCCGTCCGGCGTCCCGGAGGGAAGGCTCAGGCCACCGGCCTCGAGCTGACCGCTGAAGCCAAAGCCCTCGCCGCCCACGCGACTGCCGGGCGGCGCGGGCTCATCCAGGCGCGCCGCCGACACGGGCGTGTCCTGGCTGGAGGGCGCGGGCTCCTCCTCGTAGATGGTGGAGCTCTGGTTGGAGACGAGGGCGAAGAGAGCGAGAAGGGGGGCACCAGTCATCGTCCCCTGAGTCTACCCGGCCCCGTGCTCCAGCGAAGCAGCCAGCCCTCACGGTGTGGGTGACACTGCCGAGCCTCGGCACACCCGCCGCGCGGGGGTGACACCCATGTCACGCTCCGCCGCTGCCCGAGCGGGCCCGCGCGCCGACGGCCTCAGCCTCCGCAACGGCCGCTCTCGTCATCCGGACCCGCGGGGAGAATCGCGCGGTGGGGACGCTCCTCCGCCGCGCCCACCAGCCAGCGCGACAAGAGCCGGATGCCGGAAGCGAACAGCCCGTCCTCCGCGCCACGCAGCGCCTCGAAGAGGGACTCGTCCAGCACGGAGTCCTCCGGGTCGATGACCAGCTCCTCCGGCTCCAGCGACTTGAGCAGCGGACTCTGGTCGAACACCGTCTCCAGGGGGTGCGGGCGGAGCCGGTGCAGGCCCGCGCTCGCCACCGCATCCAGCCATTCCACCCACGTCGGGTCCGCGCGAGCCAGTGGCATCAGCTCCTCCGCGCCCGACAGCCCCGCGTGCTCCGCCAGGAGCGACACGCGGACGCGGCGGATGGCACGAGCGACGACGTCGCCCGCATCTTCCGACTCCCAGCTCAGGTTCAGCTCCGAGTCCAACCCGAGGCTGCGATTGGTGGTGTTGGCCGAGCCGAGCGTGAGGAAGCGGTCATCCACCACCATCACCTTCGAGTGGATGTATGTGAAGACATCGGCGCCCGTCTCCGGATCGCGCCCCGCCGAGCAGTACACCCGGAAGGTGTGTCCCGTCTCCAGCGCCATCCGCTCCAGCGTGCGCAACAGCCGCACCTGGGCCACGCCCATGGCCAGCTGCTCGCGCAGGGCCTCCGGCTGCCGGGGCAACACCAGCACCACCTGAATCGGTGGACGTCCGGACGCGCGGAAGCGCTTCACCAGGGCCTGGAAGATGGCCCGCGACGAAAAGTACTGGTTCTCGATGTAGATGAACCGGTCGGCCGCCTCGATGGCGTCCAGGAACAGCGCGCGCACCTCCTGCACGGCCTCCTGCGGCGGCACGAGCGTCTTTCCGAAGGTGCGGCTGATGGCCACCGGCCCGGGGGGCGCCGGCACACTGGACGAGAACGTCACGTCATCCCGCGCCACGCGCGGCAGGTGCAGCTCTCCCCCGCCCGAGTGCGCCCAGCGCGCCTCGAACAGCTCCGTCAGGCGCTCCACCACCGGCCCGGTGAGCACCGACTGCACGTCATGGTAGGGCCCGTGCGGGTCCCTGCCGCTGTCACACCGCAATGCCGAACCCACCCGGTGGTCGCGGTCATCCCAACGGCAATCACAGACATCCATCCCGCCCGTGAAGGCCTGCACTCCGTCCACCACGACCAGCTTCTGGTGATGGGCGCCGTACAAGGGACTGGAGGCGTCGAAGCGGAAGCGCACGCGCTCGTTCGTCGTCCAGTTGAACAACAGGTGCTGCATCCACTCGCGCTCCATGGCGAGCAGCAGGCTGAAATCCCACGCCAGGATGTAGACGTGCAGCTCCGGGTTGGCCCGGCACAGCGCGTCCAGCATGGGCAGCAGGCGCACCTCGCCGCCCCGCGCTTCCTCCAGGTCCTCGCCCCGAAGCAATGACACGTCACTGTCGAACTGCCAGCCCGTCATCGCGATGTAGCGACGGGCCTTCTTCGCGGCCCGGTACAGCTCTCGGTAGTAGGCACGCCCGTCCACCAGCACGCCGCCGTCGCTCGTCTCTTCCACCGTCCAGCAGTTGCGCCCGGGAATGATGATGCGCTTCACGCTGTCCGCTCCCCTCGCCGCCCTCCCCCAGCGCCACGCCCCGTGGCGCCCCGCGCGCGCAACCTCACCCCACGAAGACGATGTGCTTGCCGGTGGCCAGCGTCATGTCCGTGGAGGACATCACCTGCTTCACCTTCTTCACCTCGCCCCCCACGGTGTCGAACGCCGCCGCGATGAGGTCTCCCAGCGTCACCTGCACCTGCCGTGCGTGCTTCCCCGCACCCGACACCGCCCGAGCCGTCGTCGCCTTCACCTGCCGAGCCTTACGACGGATGACCTGCCCACGCTGCTGAGTCTTCGCCATGGTTCTTCTCCAAGGATGAGGGATGCACCGCGCCACCACACCGACC
>NZ_VIFM01000296.1 GCF_006636215.1 Myxococcus llanfairpwllgwyngyllgogerychwyrndrobwllllantysiliogogogochensis
GGATGGGGACGGGGCCGGCGGGGCTGGGCGTCTTGCACACGTCCGGGAAGGCGATGGTGTTCCCGTTGGTATCCTTGTGGACGACGGACAGCTTGTTGACACCGACGGTCGCGCTCATGACGGGTGACTCCTGACGAGGCCGGGGCCTCGTGTGTCTCAAGCCGAGTGTATCGCTCCCGGAGCGCTGGTACGAGCGGGGGTGGTGGTTCGTGGTGACGCCTCGTGGAAGACTCTGTTTTCAGGCGACGGAGGCCGAGGCGCGCATGGTGGGATGGGTCCAGGTGATGGGAATGTCGTCGTCGTTGGGGGGGCTGGTGCCCGCCTCGGCGGCGTTTCGAGCGGGGATGGCCTGGCCATCGGCGGCGCCCGACTTCGAGGTCTTCCTGAAGGGCGACGAGGAGCCGAGCCCCGTCACGGTGCACGCGGCGGGAGACGCCACCCTGGGTTTCTCCGGAGTGGGGCGACTGGTGGCGTTGCTGGCGGAGGCGCTGGTGGACCTGGGAGCGCGGGAGGACCTCCGGGCGCTGGGGCCGCACGCGGGGCTCTACCTGGTGTTGCCGGACCCGGAGGCTCGGGGTTTCACGACCCAAAAGGACCCGTTCGAGGAGGACCCGGACGAGGCATCGGAGCGCATCGCGTTGCTGGTGGACCGGCTGGTGAAGGGGACATGGCAGGCGTTGGGCCTGCCGGCGTGGAGGGGCTCCGTGAAGGCGTTCCACGCGGGGAACGTGGCCTTCGCGCAGGCGTTGGCGGCGGCGGGAGAGGACCTGCGAGGTTCGAAGGTGGAGCGCGCGCTGCTGTGCGCGGTGGATAGCTTTGTCTCGCCGGAGACGCTGACGTTGTTGCACCAGCGGGAGCGGCTCAAGACGCCGGGGATGGCCACGGGGCTGATGGCGGGAGAGGCCGCGGTGGCGCTGTTGCTGGTGCGTGAGCCGCCGGTGGAGCCGAGCCTCGCCGTCGTGAGGGTGGCGCAGGGGCGTGATGCGGCGACGCTGGATGGGGAGCAGCCACCGGATGGGCAGGAGCTGACGCGGCAGGTGCTCGCGGCGCTGGGGCCATGGGGGGCAGAGGCGTCCACGCCGTTGCTCGTGTCGGACCATGATGGCCAGTACGCGAGGGCGTTCGAGTGGGGGATGCTCCAGGTGCGCCTGAGGGACACGGATGCCCGCTTCGAGCGAAGCGCGGTGTGGATGCCCGCGAAGAGTTTCGGACACACGGGAGTGGCATCAGGGGCCGTGGCGACGGCGCTGACGTTTCGGGCACTGGAGCGGGGCTACGCGCCGGCGCCGATGGTGTTGGTGCTCTCCTCGGCGGATGCGGGGGAGCGGGCGGCAATCCACCTGACGGCGGGGCGCAAGCGGGGCACGTAGGCGGGGCTCAGAGCTCCAGGCCATCCCAGCCTTCGGCCTCATAGGTCCTGAAGCCCGTCAGCCCCGCCTGTTCGAAGGCGGCGAGGACGTCTTCGCGAATGAGGATGAGGCGGAGATACGTGGTGCAGCGGAACATCATGGCCTGTGGGCTGATGGTTCCAGGCTTGAGGACGAGATTGTTGATGCGATCAATCTGGTCCTTCGCAATGGCATCCATCCTGTAGTCAGAGCGCTCCAGGTCGATGGCATCTTCGGCGCCCTGCAAGTTGAGGAAGGCGTAATCCGGGCCGACGACACTTCCCTGTTGGTCCTTGACCACGACGGGGAGCCACTCGGCGTTGGTGACTTCCAGTGACTCGATAATCTTGCGTGCCCGTCCTGAAACCAGGAGGCCGCTCATCAGGTTGGGCTGGAAGTCGTAGAGGCTCCGGTCGTCGGGGTAGTTGTCCGAGAAGGAAACCTCGCCTCCCATGGGGAACTCTCTGGCGAGGCTGATTCCTTTCGAGAACTTCCATTTCGTTGGGCTGCCACGAGGGTATTCGTCGACGAACCCCGCTTCCACGGCCATGACCTTGAAGACGAAGTATTTCACAGCCGGTCCTGTGATCGAGCGCGCTTCATGATTCTTCTTCGGACTCTTCCATCCAACGAAGGAAGCGCATGGCGCCCACCAGTGCGAGGACGGGTTCCCCCTCTTCATCACTGAAGCGGATGGCGTCATGTTCGTCCGACAGGCTGACCTGAATGCAGTACATGGCCATGTCCTTGCCGGGTCGGACCAGGTCCTTCATCCGCGCGTCGATGACGCGAGAGTGCAGTTCCAGGACCTCGGTGTAGACCTCGTCCAGGGGAAGCAGAACCCCACGGACTCCCTCGCGCGCCGTGACGAAGCACGGCACCTGCTCCTCGAGGATGCGAGCGACGATGTCAGCGGGCTGTTCTTCGATGCAGTTGGCTTCGAACATGATGAACTCAGAGGTTAAGGCCGTTCCAGCCCTCAGCGTTGTAGACTTTGAAGCCAGTCAGCTCCGCTTCGACGAGGGCGGCATGAACATCTTCTCGAATGAGAATGAGACGGCGCTGCATAGTGCAGCGGAACATCTTTGCTTGGGGATTGATGGCGTCGTACTTGAGCACCAGATTCTTGACGCGGCCAATCTGATCCTTCGCCAAGGAATCCATTCTGTAGACCGAGCGCTCCATGTCGATGGCGGGCTCGGCGCCCTGCAAATTGAGGAAGGCGTAGTCGGGACCCACGACATTCCCCTTGTGGTCCTTGACGACGACAGGGAGCCACTCGGCATTGGTGAGTTCCAGCGACTCGATGAGTTTGCGTGCCCGCCCTGAAACGAGGAGATCGCTCATCAGGTTGGGTTGGAAATCGTAGAGATTCTGGTCGTCAGGGTAGTTCTTGGAGAAGGAGACCTCGCCACCCATGGGAAACTCTTTGGCGAGGCTGATGCCTTCATCGAACTTCCAGTCAGTAGGGCTCCCTTTGGGATACTCGTCGATGAACCCTGCTTCTACCGCCATGACCTTGAAGACGAAGTATTTCATGGGGGTAATGGCCGTAGGTCTTGAGCGGCTCAGAGTTCGAAACCGTCCCAGCCCTCGGCTTCATAGACTTTGAAGCCAGTCAATCCTGCTTGCTCAAAGGCAGCGTGGACATCCTCACGGATGAGGATGAGGCGGAGATATCCTTTGCAGCGGAACATCTTGGCCTGAGGGCTGATGGTTCCAGGCTTGAGGACAAGATTGTTGATGCGATCAATCTGGTCCTTGGCAATGGCGTCCATTCTGTAATCGGAACGCTCCATGTCGATGGCATCTTCGGCGCCCTGCAAGTTGAGGAAGGCGTAGTCAGGGCCCACGACATTCCCCTTGTGGTCCTTGACGACGACGGGGAGCCACTCGGCATTGGTGACCTCCAGCGACTCGATGAGCTTGCGAGCCCGTCCTGAAACCAGGAGGTCGCTCATCATGTTGGGCTGGAAGTCATAGAGATTCCGGTCGTCGGGATAATTGTCTGAGAAAGAAACCTCGCCACCCATGGGAAACTCCTTGGCGAGACTGATGCCTTTGTCGAACTTCCAGTCCGCAGGACTGCCACGAGGGTATTCCTCGATGTAGCCCGCTTCTGTTGCCCTGATCTTGAAGACGAAGTAGTTCATGGAACTGTTAGCCTTCTGCTTGAGAAGACTCAGATCTCCACGCCGTCCCAACCTTCGGCATCATAGACCCTGAAGCCTGTTAGCCCAGCTTCTTCGAAGGCAGCAAGGACGTCTTCTCGGATGAGAGTGAGGCGGGTTTCCGTGGTGCAGCGGAATATCTTGGCCCGAGGGCTGATGGCATCGGGTTTGAGTACCAGCTTCTCGATGAGGCCAATCTGGTCTTTTGCTAGATGATTTATCTCGTAGACGGAGCGGTCCATGTCGATGGCCGGCTCGGCACCCTGCAAGTTGAGGAAGGCGTAGTCGGGACCCACGACATTGCCCTTGTGATCCTTGACCACGACGGGGAGCCACTCGGCGTTGGTGACCTCCAGCGAGTCGATGAGCTTGCGTGCTCGCCCTGAAACCAGGAGATCGCTCATCAGGTTGGGCTGGAAGTCGTAGAGGTTCCGGTCGTCGGGGTAATTTTTTGAGAAGGAGACCTCGCCGCCCGAGGGGAACTCTTTGGCGAGACTGATTCCTCTATCGAATTTCCAATCGGTAGGACTGCCACGAGGATACTTCTCGATGAAGCCAGCTTCTTCTGCCATGACTTTAAGTACGAAGTATTTCATAGTCTTAAATCCTTTTATTAGTAAAGGGCGCCCCACTCGTAGCGACTTTTGGCTTTTAAGTCTTTGGGCGCATAGCGAACGAGGGCGTGTTTATATTCTTTGCCTTGGGTGACAGACGCCACCACTGCCCTACTCAGCTTTACGAGAAGGATCCAGTACCTGTTCTCGAGTTGCTGTAACTGTTTGAAGATGTCTTCCAGTAAGGCTTCGTGGGCTTGTTTTGAATCAATCTTTGCTTGGATATCCTTAGCGATGACCTTCATTTGTCGCATCACCTGCTGCGTGTAATTGGGATGGTCGCCCGGGTGTTGCAGGAGTGCATGGACTGGCACCGCCCAGGCCTGGTCTGGCAGCATGATGATGTTGTGGCCGTGATTGAGGTTGTACTCGGACTGGAGAATCAGCCGGAGCTGCTGGTACGTGAAGACCGTCCCATCCTCCAACTCGTAATAGAACGCCGAGCCCGGGAGGATGTGGTGGGCCTCCCATGCATACGGGTACTTCTGGAGCGCGGGCTTCTTCTCCTTGTCCTTCGCCCCTGGATTGAAGTTCTCCGGCGGTCCTCCCGGGAACTCCGCTGTCTCGCGCACCATGTCCCGGATTTCATCCAGGTGCGGATGGTCGAACACGCGGTACACGCCGCGCCCGTCCAACGACCCGATGTAGTTCGAGCCATTCTGCGCATAGTAACTATCCTTGCCGAGCACCCCGCGCGGCGGCGCGTTGCTGTCGACATGGTCGGCGTCGTCCGCGGACTCCTCCGCTGGCTTCGGCTTCTTCTTCTTCGCTTCCTTGGCCGCCGCGTACTTCCGGTCCCGGCTTCGCTCGAAGATGGACAAGAGTCGCTGCGACAGCGCCGTGTTCATCTCGTTCGCACTGAGGTTGCTCATGCGCACACCCACCTGGAGCGAGGCTGGCGCAAGGTCGCCACCTCTTGACGTCAATGCTGCCCGAAGGCTCGTTTCCAGGCTACGCTTGCCCGCACTTCTCCCATGGCTCGCCTGATTTCCCTTCGCGCTGACGCGGCTGACTCACTGGGTGAAAAACTGAGCCGGTTCGACCCCGGTGCCGACCGCCCCAGTCTCATTACCCGGCTCGACGGCATCACCCTCGACCTGCACCTCATCGCCGTCGCCACCCTGCTCGTCGACGGCAACCCCCAGGGGTTCTTCCTCAACCTCTGCCGGATGGCCGAGAACGCTCGCCGCCTCCACCTCCTCCTCGAGGCTCGCGGACTCCCTCCTCCCCCCGTCCGGCGCAATACCCCCCTGTTGGGTGCCCTCGCCGCCGGCCACTTCCCCCTCGCGGAGGCTGTCGCCGCCACCTCCAGCACCCAGTGGCAACAGGGCGCCGAGTACGAGGACGAGTTCCTCTGGGCCTCCACCCTCCAACTCCTCGCGCGCACCCCACCCGCCTCGTCCGTCGCCCTGGAGCGCGCGCTCGTTCCCCTGGAGAAGGTGGGCAAGGAGCCCTACGCCAGCCGCGTCGCCGTCGCTCGGGCCCTGGCCTCCGCCGACCGGACCGCCTTCGCAGAGGCCTTCGCCACCACGTGTCTCGAGTACGGCCTCTCCACCGAGAAGCGTGCCCGCTCACTGTCGACGCCCGTGACGTCCTTCGCGCCACATCGGTTCATCTGGCTGGAAGGACTCGCCCTGCTGCGGCTGGCCGAGCGCGCCGGCATCGCTCCCGAGGACACCAGCTTCCGCTATTGCCCTCCCCTCGCCCGCGTTCCCATGACGGTGACCTACACAGGCGACTGGGCCCTTCAGACGACTCCGACTGGGTAGCCCGCGTCACCGCAGACGATGGGCTGCCCGGCGACGCCCGCTCTCGGTTGTCACCCCGGGCCGGCGTGATGACGGAAGCGAACCTCGCCGCGCCGGCGCACGTCACCCCAGCCCAACAGATTGCCTGCGAGGGATCCCTGCCGCGCCGTCGCACGTCACCCCGGTCCGACGGGTTGCCCAGGAACGAGCCCCTCCGCGCCATCACACGTCACCTGGATGGAGCGCAGCTCCGTGGGCTCGCGCTGCAAGGTGAACGTCCCTCGCCACACGAGGAACAGCTTCATCGCATCCGTATCGATGACGACCGTGTCCAACTTCAACTCCAGGTCCGCGTCATCCAATCCCCGTGCTCGCGGTGCCAGCACCCGTGGCGCCGCCAGCGCGGGCAGCTTGAAGCCCATCACCCCCCCAGGCGCCACGTGCGCGAGCAACACGGACTCACCGCCCCGCAGGTACTCCGTGACGAGTTGGTCCTTGGGCGCCCCATTCAAGAATCGCCGGTCGAAGTCCTTCGGCAACAGCGGGCTGCGCGACTTGCGCCACGCGTCGTCATACGTCCCCGCATAGGACGCGCGCGGTTGCCAGTGCGGCTCGATGAAGCCGAACCCCGTGGGCGTCGGGCACTGGCCCCACATCTTCAACACCTCCGTGGGCGACTCCAGATTCGGCAGCCGGAGCCCTTCCTCGAACCGACTCCCCTTGGCTCGAAAGCCCGTGCCCAGTGGATTACGAGGCTCGAACGTGTGTTTCGCGGCGTCCTGCGCGCTCTTGTCCCAACCCCCGAAGGACCGCTCGTAGCGCAGGGGGATGCGCTCGAACGCCAGCGGCTGGGTGATGCCGATGCCACCCAGGCTCTTGAACCACGTCCTGTCTCCCACCACGCGCACCTGCTTGTGGATGGGCCCGACATGCAACTCCGCGAGCAACTCGCGCGTCCCCACCTTGGGCGCATGCGCGTGTCCCAGCAGCACCACGTCCGTGCCGACCTTGGTGAACGCGCTCTCGGGCTCCAGGCGCGGGCTGGAGGTCTCTGCTCCGTCCCAGCGCTCACCCGCTACCATCAAGGGAACCTGCTCCTCCGCGAGCACCGGCGCACCGCGAGGCTTCAAGTCGAACGTGGCCTTCACCACGGGCACGAACAGGGGCCGCAACACCTCATCGGTGAGGAACAGGGGCTCGAAGATGAAGGGGGTGCGATTCTCGGTGGACGGGTGCCCCATGTTTCATCTCTATCAGTCCTCGTGTGCCCGTGACAGGACACCCGCGCCACCCCAGTGGACGCGTGTGCGACGCGGATGCAAGCTTGCAGAACCCGCCCCGTGACACCCTCCCACCTCCAGCCAGGCCCGGACGAGACGCTCGACTCCATCGGCACGGCGGGCGTGCGCGTGTTTCAACGACGCAATGGCTACCGCTTCACGCTGGATGCCGTGCTGCTCGCGCACTTCGCGGCCACCGAATCCACCCCGAGCCCTGCGAGTCCTGTCCTCGAACTGGGCGCGGGCAGCGGCGTGGTGTCATTGCTCCTGGTGAAACAATTCGGGCTGGGGCCCGTGGATGCCCTCGAACTCCAGCCCGCCGTGTTCGCTCGGCTCACGCGCGCGGTGGCGCTCAATGCCTGTGAGGCCCGGGTGCGGCCGGTGCTCGGGGACCTGTGTCGCATCCGGGAGTTCGTCACCGGCGGTGCCTACGGCCATGTCGTGTCGAACCCTCCCTTCCGAGTCGCCGACGCGGGAGTCCGCAGCCCGGATGACGAGCGCGCCATCTCCAAGTCCGAGGTGGCCTGTGATGCCCAGGCCGTCATCACGGCGGCACGCTACGCACTCGCTCCCGGGGGCCTGGTGAGCCTGGTGTATCCCGCGGCGCGCGCGGCCGAGGTCCTTGGGTTCCTGGCCCAGGCGAAGCTGCATCCTCGCGTCCTGCGCTTCGTCCACTCGCGCGTGGATGCCCCCGCGACGCGGTTTCTCGTGCAGGCCGTGCGTGACAGGGACAGAGGCCTCACCGTGCGCCCACCACTCGTCGTCCACGGTGAAGGACCCGGAGGCTACGCCCCCGAGGTCGCCGCGCTGATGGACCCGCCCCTCGCGGAGCAGGCACCGCCTCCGAACGAGAGCGACTGAGCGGCTACCCGACCGGAGGTGCGGTGCGGCGCATCACCACGGCGCTGGCGGGACACGCGCCTCGAAGCTCTTCGGAGGCCTGGAACTCGGGAGGGAGGTTGGCTCGCTCGATGCGAGTGAACCCGAAGCGCGGGAAGTAGTCCTCCGCCGTCGTGGTGAGCAGGAACACCGTGCCGATTCCCTCTGCCTCCGCCTTCTGGACCAGCCGGTGAATCAGCTTTGCGCCCAGCCCCTGTCCCTTCCGCGCGGGGGCGATGACGACGGAGCGGAGCAAGGCGCCGGTGGCGTACACCTCGAGACCGGCGGCCCCGACGATGGCTCCCTCGTATTCGGCGACAAGGAACGCGGGCAGGTGGCGTGCGACTCCCTGGAGCGGAAGTCCCGCCGAGGTCAACAGGGCTTCGACAGGGCCCAGGTCCTCGGGTCGGGCAGGCCGCAGCGTGACAGTCATCGTGACCACTCCTCTCGGGACAGGAAGTCGACCACACGGGCACGGACTTCGTCTCGAATCTCGCGCACCCGCTCGACGGGCTTGCCCTTGGGGTCTTCCAGCGGCCAGTCGCCTCGCTTCAACCCCGGGACGACAGGACACGCATCGCCACACCCCATGGTGACGAGCCACTGGGCGTCTTGCGCCAGCGCGTCCGTGAGGAGCTGGGGCCGAGCCGTCGACAGGTCGATGCCTACCTCCGCCATGGCGGCGCGCACCTCGGGATGGACCTGCGTTCCCGGGTTCGTTCCCGCCGAGAGGGCCCGTGCCTTGGTGGGGTCCGCCATCGCGTTGAAGAAGGCCGCCGCCATCTGCGAGCGCCCCGCGTTGTGGACACAGGCGAAGATGACGAGGTTCATGTCGAGGCCTCTGGAAAGAATCCGCGCCGGAGCCACAGCGACAGATAGACGAGGGAGATGAGCGCGGGCACTTCAATCAAGGGCCCCACCACGCCCGCGAGCGCTTCGCCCGAGGCCATGCCGAAGACACCCACCGCGACGGCGATGGCCAGCTCGAAGTTGTTGCCCGCCGCGGTGAAGGAGAGCGAGGTCGTCTCCTCGTAGTTGAAGCCCAGCTTTCGCGAGACGAAGAAGGCGCTCGTGAACATGACGGCGAAGTAGACGAGCAGCGGCAGGGAGATGCGAACGACGTCCAGGGGAAGGCGCGTCATCTTCTCGCCCTGCATCGCGAACATGAGGACGATGGTGTACAGCAGCCCCAGCAGCGCCGTGGGCCCCAGTCGCGGGAGGAAGCGCTGCTCGTACCACGCCTCGCCCTTCCACTTCGTGAGCACCCCGCGAGTCAGCGCGCCCGCCACGAGTGGCACCCCGAGGAAGATGAGCACGCTCCGGGCGATGCTCCACATCGACACGTCGAACACCGCTCCCGTCTGGCCGAACCACCCCGGGATGACGGTGAGGAAGAGCCAGCCGAGCACCGAGTAGAAGAGAATCTGGAACACCGAGTTGAGCGCCACCAGGACGGCGGCCACCTCGTTGCTTCCACAGGCGAGCATGTTCCAGATGAGGACCATGGCGATGCAGCGAGCCAGTCCGATGAGGATGAGGCCGTTGCGATAGTGAGGCAGGTCCGGGAGGAACAACCACGCCAGGGCGAACATCAGCACCGGGCCCACGACCCAGTTGAGCACCAGCGAGGTGGCGAAGAGCTTGCCCCGCGTCTTCAGTTGCCCGAACTCGCCGTAGCGCACCTTCGCCAGCACCGGGTACATCATCCACAGCAGCCCCAGGGCGATGGGCAGTGAGACGGTGTCCAGCTTCACCGTGTCGAGCCGCGTGCCCAGGTCCGGGAATGCTCGGCCCAGGCCGATGCCCAGGACCATGGCCGCGACAATCCACACGGGCAGCAGCCGGTCGAGAAGGGAGAGCTTTCTGGCGACACCGACGGGGACTGTCGGCGAACTCATGGGAGCCTCAGGTGCATGCATCGGGGCCACACGCTTTCAGGAGTCGCGCCACTTCACGGCGAATCGCCTCCCGTGAAGCGAAGGCCGCGACGAGGGCCTTCACCTGGGAGTCGCACAGCGCATCCAATTGAGGGGAGAGCCGGTAGTACACCCAGCTTCCTTCCCGTCGTGACTCGACGAGGCCCGCGGCCTTGAGGACGGCGAGCTGCCGAGAGGTGTTGGACTGCGGGAGGTCGAGCGCGCGCTCGAGGTGACAGACGCACAGCTCCGAATGCGACAGGAGCGCGATGATGCGCAGGCGCGTCTCGTCCCCCAGCGCCTTGAGGGTCCGACTCAGTGGACGGACTTCAAGAGTCGAGGCGGTGACTGGCATGGTGACATGACGATATTCAAATATCGTCATGTCGACAATCGAAACTCCCGTGTCAGGCGGGGGAGGCGTGCCTGGGTGCTCGGACAGGTGACTCGGCTATTCGGCGCCCAGGGGCTTCGTGTTCGTCACCTGGAGGCCGCCACCCTCCGACGCGGTGATGAACACCTCGCTCCTCGCCGGCACGTCGAGTGTCAGGCGGCGCTGCTGCTTGCCCAGGGTGAACATCACCTTCAATTCGCGCCGCCCTGGTTTCACGTCCTGGATGACTCCACCCGAGCCTCCTTCGTCACCCTTGCGAGCGCCGTCCAGTGACACCTCACAGGACTTGAGACAGCGGACATGGAGACGCGAGGCGTCCGCGAGTCCCGCCTTCTCACGGGCCTCTTCGACGACCGCGAGCGCCCAGTGCTCCGTGAGGATGACCCGGCCCTTGGAGTCACCCTGATACCTGGCCTCCGTGCCCGCGGGCACGTCGATGTAGCTGGCGAAGAGCTTCCGCTGGAGCAACTCGGCCGTGCCCTCCACGCGGCGCTTGCCGGGCTCCACGTTCCGGAACTCCCAGGTCCGCTCGTCTCGACGCGTTCCCCTGCGCCCGTCGAGCATCACCGCGCAGTCTTCCAGACAGCGCACGATGGCCACGCTCTTCGCGGTGGAAGGTGGAGGAGGCGGCGGGCTCGGGGTGTGTCCGGAGACACGTGTGACTCGCGAGCTTCCCTCCACCCATTCAGGCGTGCCGGGTGAGGAGGTGCTCTCCTTCCGCACGACGATGCGCTGGTTGCTGACGAGATAGACGGTCGCCAGGGCCGTGTCGGGGATGTCCGCGAAGCCGCTCGCCAGGGGCCGGCCCAGCACACCCGTGGCCTCCACTCGCCGCGCTCCCGGGGCGATGCCCTGGAACTCCCAGAGGGCCTCGTTCACTCGACGCCCTCGCTTCCCGTCGAAGACCACCGTGCACGTCTCCGTGCAGCGCACGCTCACGGTGACGCCTTCTTGCGCGAGGGCCGGAGCGGACAGCGACAACGCCAGGGACAGGAACACGTCGCGGAGGGCCATGGACTCGCCAGTCTGGCGCCGGCCGTGCTCCGGGTCGAGCCGCCTTGACTGGTGGCCGTGAAGGGCGGAGCGGAGCGGCCGTGGGTCCGCCTGCCCTCCGAGGGAGGGGAAGGGGGCCACCCGTGCGACGCGCGCGGTCCGTTCCCAACGTACCCAGGTTTCCCGGATGGGCCCATGCATGGCCCCCCAGCAAGGAGAACAGGGCATGAACGCGGTGATGCTGACCGAGCAACCCGACATCCTCAAGGCGGCGGCCTTGCTGCCTCCGCGCCTGTCACTTGGCTCGACGATGGTGGTCCATGGGCTGGCCAAGCTGCGCAAGGAAGGCACCGAGCAGCACGCGGGCTTCTTCGAGCAGCTCGGGCTCACTCCCGCCCGGCCCCTGGTGCTGGCCACCGGCGTGACGGAGGTGCTCGCGGGTGTGAGCGCCATCCTGGGCTTCGCCACCCGGCCCGCCGCGTTGGCGGTGCTCGTCACCCAGGCTTTCGCCATTGCCAAGGTGCATGGCTCCAAGGGCTTCGACAACACCAAGGGCGGGTACGAGTTCAACGTCGCGCTGTGTGCCATCGCCCTCGGGTTGCTGCTGCGTGGACCGGGGCAACTGTCGGTGCACAGCGCCGTGGAGGGGCGGGTGAAGCGCAAGGAGCTGCGTCGGCTGAGGCTGCTGCCTCGTCAGCGCCGTCGGTCCTGGCTCTTGGACCTGCTCGGCTAGGGGGCCCGTGGGGGGAGTGAGGGTGCCCGGTGACGCACATGCCAGCGCCGGGGGTGGGGGGCGTGTGTCGCCTGCCCGGCTGCTGATGGGCCGGGCACATGTGGGTTGTCCCTGGAGGGCCCGGAGCCTCGTAAGATGCGCGGGCCCATGCTTCCGTCCGCCTTCGTCCTGCTGGCGCTCGCCACCTCGCCGGGTACCTCCCCGGCGCACGAGCCCGCCCCCGCCCACAAGTTCTCCACAGCGTCCGTCACCGAGAGCGCCGACCTGCTGTCCTCGGCGGGCTCACGGTCCGTGCGCGCCGCGATGGGTGCCGAGGCATCCATGGATGCGGTCGCGAAACGCGCAGGAGATGGATCCGCGCGAGCGGTGATGAGCGTGGCCTCAGCCGCGATGAGTGCGGGAGATGGATCCGCGCGAGCGGTGATGAGCGCGGATCATCAGAGCGTGGCCACCGCCATGCTGAGCGCGGGCTTGGGTTCCGTGCGCTCCGTCGCGAGCCAGTCTCCGTCGAGCGTGGCCACCGCCATGCTGAGCACGGGCTCGGGGTCCGTGAGCGCCGTCGCGAGCCAGTCCCCATCCAGTGTGGCCTCCGCCGCGCTCCGCACGGGGACTCAGGCCGTCAGCACCGCGCTGGTCCGGAACACTCCCGTCGCCACGGTGCAGCCGGCCCTGGCTTCTTCGTCAGACACCCCGCCCACCGTGCAACCCGCTCCCGCGCAGGGCACCGTCACCGACCTGGGCAGCGCGGCCGCCCGAGCCGGCGCCGGCGCCCTCCGTGCCGCGGCCTTCGCCCTGGGCTCGGGCTCCTCGGCCATCCCCTCCCCCGCCGAAGCCGAGGCCCACTACGCCCGAGGCCTCGAAGCCCTCAAGTCCAAGGACACCGCCACCGCCATCACCGAACTCTCCTCCTGCGTGAAGGGCCTTCCTTCCCGCGTGGACTGCCGCTGGGAACTGGGCTGGGCCTACTCCGTCGAAGGCCGCTGGGCGGACTCGCTCGCGCAGTGGACCGAGGTCCAGAAGCTCGCGCCCGAGCACCCTGATTTGGAAACCGCGCTCGCCCAGGCCCGGGGCCAGGCCGCCCTCCAGGCCCGGCTCTCCCAGTCCCCCCTGGCC
>NZ_VIFM01000297.1 GCF_006636215.1 Myxococcus llanfairpwllgwyngyllgogerychwyrndrobwllllantysiliogogogochensis
GGGAGATCTGTATAAGAGACAGGAGCGGGGGTGGAGCGTCGTCCTGGTCGAGGAGGAAGGCGAGGCGGCGGCGCCAGAGGCCGACGTTGAAGATGGCTTCCTTGAGGGCCTGGCGCTGGTCGCGGGAGAGGGAGCGATGAGCACGGAGGGTGCGATCCACGACGCGCTCAGCGGGGGAGCCGGCGAGCACGAGGGAGATGGCCTCGGATGAAACGGAGGCGAGCCCATCGAGGGCGGACCAGGGTGGACCCTGGAGCCGGGAGAGCGGATCAAACGGGACAGTTGACAGAGGGGGCTCCGTTCTCTAGAAAGCGCGTCATCGCTGCGGCGCCGTTACCACAGCGAGGACATATTCCCCGATAGCTCAGCCGGTAGAGCGGGTGACTGTTAATCACTAGGTCCGAGGTTCGAGTCCTCGTCGGGGAGCTACTTGAAGGGCCCTACCAACTGGTAGGGCCCTTTTTGTTTAACACAGGCCTCGCGATGACATCGCGGGGCCTTCGTGCTTAAGCCCCTGAATCACAAGGGATTCTGGCTCGCGGTGCTGAAGAGAGCCTTCTCGGCTCTCCACCCCGCAGAGCGAGATGACCCCTCTCCTCCGCCGCCGACTCGGCTCTCTGGACCGCTCTTTCACCCGTTCTGGGGAGAGACAGGCCAAGAGCGGTTAACAGGTGCTGTTAACTTTTGGGGAGGCGGTTAACAACATTCCCCTGGAGCCCCGCTCTTTCCGCTCTAAGGTTTCTGAGAAGGCGTCTCTCTCTGCTTTTTGGTTTCGTCCCTTACCTGCTTTGCTGGTCCCCGAGAGGGTGACGCAAGGCCAGCAGGGACTCTCCAAACCCATACTTCAAGTGAGGGCGCTTTCAGGGGGCCTCTGATCCAACCGCCTCCACCGCCGTTTCACGGGGGGCACTCGCCCTTCTCGCGAAGCGGCCGGTTCACCCGTCCAGAGCCTCCCGAGAGCCCCAAGACTCCGCAGAGTGCCCGCGCCCCCCCCTCGCGCGACCTCGTGGGGGCCACAGGGCTCGCCGAAGGGTGGCCACGAAGATGCAACCCCTTCCGGAGCAGCAACCTAGGGTTTGCGCGCAATGACCGACACAAGCCCGGACCTGTCGTTACTTGGCACCCTTCCGGAGAGGGGAAGTGTCATCCCCATCTGAACTCCAGACTTGGCCGGTAGATCATATGGCCGTGCTGGTGGCACAGGCTCGACGCGAAGGGTCGAGAATGCACGAGCTTGTTCTTCATGGGACGACCGCCAATCACGGCTGAATAGTTCCTCCTCTTCCTTGGACGCTCCCATTTCAGCCCTGTCAACGATCTGAAGAATCCCACCAGAGCGAAGAATCGAATCGGAGAGCGCATAGAGACGATTCTGGGTATGGAGGCGATACTCTCCAGCTGGCCATTTTCCCAAAGCCGCGTTGAATGATCGTGCGCGATGGCTTCCCATGAGCCAACAAACCACGGCATCAAACTGAGGCTGTGCCTGGAGCCAACTGCACAGCAACGGGTCATTCAGAGAGTCTCCTTCAAGCAGGAGTGCGCCCAACGTAGGAATGGACGTTCTGGGCGGGCCATATGTGATTTCATGGCCACCATCAACCTGACGAACGGTCTCCCTACGCTCGATGATTGATGCGTATCCAGCTTCCGAAATGCGTTTCTGTGCAATAGCGAGGCACTCTGGGTTTTCATCGATACTAACAACCACGTGGCCTGCTCGGAGCAACTCTATGGTCCCACTTCCAGACCCCGTCCCGACTTCAAGGACACGTGCATGCCCCGCGACAAATGATGCCATCCATGCATAGTGCCCACCCCGAGCAAAACTGGCGGCATCCGTCTGGGACCACGCCTTCGCATAGCGTTCGCGCTCAAAAGCAAGCCCCTGAACCGTCTGGGCATAAGCAATCGCTTCAGCCCTTTCTCGCGCAAGTCTCTTTTGCCTAGCTTTCTCGCCCATATTCAGTTGGCCCCCTGTGTCCCGCGCAGCTCACAGCCTTCGAGGTTTACAGCCTGCGGTGTCTATCAAACAGAACGAGAAAGCCAAGGAGGTCGGGCGAAGGCTGCACCTGCACGCCCACCGCGGATCCGCGCCCCTTCCTTTCGTCCATCGTCAAGCCATTCGCCCTCGTAATGTGTGATGGCATGATGATTCACCTTCCGCTACCAGCCGTGGGGCTGTTTTGACCTTCTTCTTGGCTAGCCGGGCAACGAGGTCCTCGTCCACCTGCACGCCATCACCTTCTGGGAAGCAGTGTAGGTGGCCGACCTCGCACTGGCACGAGGAGGAACAGCGCCTCGTGCCAGAGAGGACAACCCGCCCTATTCCTCCGCCACGCGAACAACCTGCCCCTGCTGAATGAAGAAGTACCTCGTGTTGAGGATCTTCCCTCCGAAGGCATTCTTTCCCCGGAAGGAGCTCTTCACAATCCAGAAGGCATCGCGGGCAACAGGGGCCGACGACGAGACATGCTCGTAGCTGTCGGGGTCATTCATCACCTTCTTGAGGTACAGCTCGACCTCCGGCACGGAGCCATCCCACGGTGAGTTCACAGGCTTCTCCCCGCGCATCTCCACCATCAGCTTCTGGGCCTCGCGCTGGAGCTGGAGCTTCTCCAGCTTCGGCTGGATGCGCTTCCTTTGCTGGGCGGCCTGGCCCGCCAGGGTGTTCCACTCCTTCGACTTGGCGACCTCGAGGCCGTCAAACCTCTTCAGGGTGGCGTCGGCAGCGTTCAGCTCGGACTCCGCCTCTTCCCATTCCTTCGCTTTGGCATGGGCCAACGCCCGCGCCAACTTGGCGGAGACCTCCGGTCCCTGAGTCTTGAAGTCCTCCTTCCCCTGCAGCTCCCTCGCGCTCGAAAGCGTGGTCGCAACATCTGCGTTGCCTGGAGCCAGGGAACTCGCCCTCTCCAGGAGGGGTACAGCATCCCCGGCCTTCGCAGAGGCCAGCAACTCGCGGCCCTTGGCTAGGTACGCCTCGCCGCACCGCGCACGGCTCTTCTCGGGGATGTCCCGGAGGTCCCCGAAGCTGTTGCAGAGGTCGACGGCTTCCTGGGGAGGCGACGACGTGGCCAGCGCAGCAATGCGCTCGGACATGTCCTCTTCATGAGCGCGGCTTGCTTCTGCCTTCTGCCGCGCGTCTTCGATGGAGGCCGCCATCGCAGCAGCCTTCCGGGAACTCTCGTTCCCGTTCCCGATGGCGCCAATGAAGACAAAGACGGAAGCAATTGCGCCAATGACGGCGGCGCTGCGGTGCTTGGAGTCCTTTTTCCTGAAGACTGCAATGCACCCAGCGAGGGCGCCCAACCCCAATACGGCTCCGGGATAGCCGAGCCTCATGGCCCAGCCCATGAAGGCCAGCACGAAGCAGGAGGCAATGAGCACGACAGGGACGGACATCCCCTTCGGCGGCGTCGGCTGCGGAGAAGGAGACGGCGAAATCTGTTGAGAAGGAGAGTCCTGACTCATGCCGGGATGATGCCGCCTTCCATACTCCCCTCGTCAAGCGTGGACGCCAGCTCTTGGTTGGGTCTCTCTGGTCTCCAATGACCCAGTCGAAGAGGCGCTCCGGGCCCGCACGTCTCTGTCTTGGACCAGCAAATAGAGACTCTCAGGAAGCCGACTGATCACTGGCTCGGGCGCGGCGCGCTCGAAGGCACCGCCGAGCCTCCCGGTCCATACCCCCCAGGGGTGAGACCCGGGCTGCAAGTAGCGCCTCGACGCCCCACGGAGGGCTCGCTACTGTCCCTGCGGTGAGCGCCAGAACCTCCATGCGGCGCGGGGGAATGCCCAATGCCCAAGAGGGTCCAGAGCGTGCTGAACGGCAGGGTGTTCGAGGCCTCCGACTTCCGCTGGGCGCTGCTAACCCTCAACCGGGAGCGGACGCTGACCGACGCCGAAATGGCGGCCTCCCCGGCCCAGGTGCAAGAGACTGACGGACTGGCTGCGTGGGCGCGGACCGAGAGGGGTTGGGTGCCCGTCGATGTGCTGGAGCATCAGGAGCGGCCCAGTACGAATCACGAAATTGCGATGGACGAATTCCGCCGGCTGGCCGGTGCGTACTTCCTGGAGCACTGGGATGAACGGGAACAGGCATATGCCGCGCTGTCCGAGCTGCCCATCTGGTGGGCTCAGCCGGGCTCTCCAGACTCCGAACCGAGCGGGCTCATCGGAGCCATGCGATTCATGGCCGGCGAGGACTGGGGGGCGATGCGCGGCGTCATTGCACGTCGTGGCGGCGATGTGGTCGTCATCGATGAGGGGGGCGCGGTCCTCCGTCCAGAAGAGGTCGGCCCCCTGTCGCCCCGTGAAGACCACCCGCTAGTGACTGCCGCAATCGCCGCAGGCTACAAGTTCGAGTAGGCGTCTTTCTCCAACGAACATGGACTGGCACCATGCAAATCCTCACCGCGTCCCCCATCCCAGAAGACAGCCGGAGGTACTGGGCCCTCGGCGGCGCAGAAGCGGCCTTAGAAGCCGTGGATCGCGACATCAAGTCCGGGACCATCTCCCTCCCCCACGCAGCCTATATCCTTTCGACGGTGCCACTCGTGGCCCTCGAAGACGCAGCCCGCCGCACCGGCCATAGGCATCTTCGTGATGCTCTCGACGATGACGCCTACCAGGAGGCCCTGTACGTGGCCCTGTCGTTTCACCCTGAGCTGGAGGCGACACTCAACCGCGGCGCCATCCAGTACTGGCTGCGGCTGGCATGGGAGGATGGGGGCAAGGACACCCGCACTGTGAATGGAACGCTGGCCGCCCAACTGCGCACCATGGAGCTGCATGGGTACCGGACGGACGATCTCCGACTTCCGCACCGAGGCCTCCACCTCGTAGTTCCACCGGAGGCCGGGCTTGAGCTGTCCGACAGCAAGCGGGTGAAGTGGACGGCGACCGACCTACTCGTTGTGGAAGAGTCGGAGCCACACCTTTGGCGCCTTTGCCTCGAGGCGCTCACCAGCGAGGGCCGCGCAGCCCACGTCCTGACGATGCACCTGCCACCGGGGATGTCCCTGGAGACTGCCGTGGCACAGCACGAGGCGAAGGCCGCTCCAAACTTTGACTGGCGCCCGCTGTGGACATGGGCGCTTGGGGCAGTGCTGTCGCTGACGCCGCCAGCATCTCGGGCCTAGCACGACTGCGGCGGTAGCTATCGACCCCACCCAGCAACCGCCGCCGGCATGCTCACCTTCGCCCCAGTCAGGGCCGGTGCCGCTCCACTTCCTTGAAGAACTGGGTGAGCGAGTACTCCAAGAGCGACTCGCGCGACTGCATGTACCGGCACGCACGGAGGAAGGGCAGCCAGACGCGCTTGCCCACGCGCACCAGGGACTCGTCCAGCGCAGCCGCAGCACCTTCCATCCCGCCCAGCCAGAACGAGACTGATGGCTGGCTCCCTCGCGGCGGCCATTGGGCTCCCTGCAACTGAGCCAGGCCAGCTCCTCAGTCGACGAAGAACTCGGATGGGTGCGCATCGACGTAGCGCAGGAAGCAGCTCTGCAGCCGCTCCTCGCCCATGAGGCGCTCGCTCAGCGGGTCGATGTGCTTGTCCAGCCAGGCCCGAGGGCGGGTATCGATTATCCGGCGACGCTCATTCTGCGTCTCCGGAGGGGTGGCGCCGAAGAGAGCGAGCATGCCGGCCCGCACCGTCGCGGCGTGCTCGTCTGCGCCAATCTCATCGAAACCCTTCAGCACGAAGTCCACGGCGGTCGGAGTGAAGTTGAACAGCGCCTGGTCCAGCCCTCCGTTTTCCACGTCTCGGACGAAGAACGTCGTGAGGGCCAGCACCCGTTGGCCATGCGTCCCCGCCTTCGCGTCATGGTCGAAGGCGGGCTCCATGAGCCTCCAAAGGCGCTCGCCAGGGGAAAGCTCCTCGACGCTTGCTCGGGCAAGGCGCGTCTCAGCGTTCATCACGCCTCCTTCACCCACCTGAGCCGGAGCGGCCTCCAAACCGGACATCGCCACGTGTGGGCCATGCTCGCCAGAGGTCAAAGCTGGAGGCGTCATTTCTCGCGGCTCTGTCAGCGGCTGGGCTTCAATGCCGGAGTCACTGACCTTGAGGACGACATAGAGCATCACGGTCGGATTGATGAACAGGGTGCGAAACTCATCAGCAGAAAGTGCGTGCACCCCCCAGCCCACTGCGGACTCATCGAGGTACCCAAGCGCCTGCGGCGGAGGGACAAACTGGAGTGCCTCGGTCGCCAATTCTCGGCTCTGAAAGACTGGGATACCTCCCTCGGGTCCAACCATCCACAGCCCACCAGCGCGCTCACCAGCGGCAGTCTGTGCTTCGACGACATGGTACGCGTGCCCCTCCGGAGGGAGCACGTCCGCCACGCGCCTCAGCCGCTCTGCGATCAGCTTAGTGACTTCATCGTTCAGTTCTTCCCCGGACATTGCGTCTCCTATTCACTGCATGCGTCGGGTCAAAACCTACTCGCCGCGAGGCAGCAGGCGGCATCTCGACCTCAGCGACAGAATGCAGAACCGTCCACTTCTGCTCAAAGGTCTCCACGCACCAAGACTATCCGGTGACCCAACATTTCAGCCACCTCTTGGATGAAGCGCCCCGACAGCGGAGGCCAATTCCAGAACTTGAATCCCAAATTCCCGAAGCCCCACGGAAACTCGCCGCTCCATTCCACGAGCCGCTCGGGCTTCCCGCATTCCGGGCATTCAAACTCTGCACTGTCGTTTCCGTTGTACCAATCGTCGACGGCCTCGGACCAACCGTCCTCGGGCTCGAACTGGGCACCGCATGCACGACACGTCAACTCGCTTCCGATGGTATAGAAGACGGTTCGACCCACCTCAATTTGGAGGCCGTTCGCCTGAAGACTCAGAACTCCAGTCTCTTCGTCCGGCTCCTCCACCGCAGCGGCGTGCCCGGGGCCCGGTCGATGCCCCGAGTCTCCAAGAGCGCAGTCCGTCAGCTCCTGTTCAATGATGCGCCGCGCGACGAGCCAGTCCCGAACCTCGGCCGCAAGACGGGGGGCGTCGTCCGCAGATGCGTCCCTGTCCACGATAGTCTGAAAGGAGTCACCCATGAGAGGCAGGGTATCCGCACAACCACTGCACGGGCAATCTCTTCATCGCGTCCACCAACACCAGTCACCCCGAGAAGTATAGATTGCGCCTCGCCGCAAGAAAGTACGCACACGGCATGCCTCCAAGCCATGGGCTCAGGCCAACGGGCGTCACACGAGGCAGAATGGCGCACATTCTGACAAGCACAATCCAGCATGCAACCCGGTGCCATGTTTCACATGGCTTCCCCAAGTGCCTCGATGGAGCCTTGGCTATTATAGACTGTACCAACCGGCACGAACTTGCCATTGCGCACTTCCGTGACGACTCGACTGAAGCCTGTAAAGCTATAGACTCCACACTCAGTAGGCGTAGAAGTCGAGAAAACCAACACGTCGCGCTCCCACGTCTCGCCAGTGCGCCCGTTGAGGAACAATGTTGGGTGCCAGTTCCTTCGGCCACGACTGGTGTCGTACCCACCACCCAGGGCAAGAACCTCAGTGCTGCGCGGCGCGACGAGATCTATCGGCAAGACACAGGACCGCCCTGCGTCACCTCCGCCTACGCCGAGCGGAGCAACGTGACCAATAAACCACTTATCTCTACCCTCGTCATTCGGCGCAGAAAAGAAGACTGCGCAGTATCCCAGCGGTTGTCCGCCACGCGATGAGACAGGTTGATTCAGCATGCGTTCGCATGCGGCATCAACAAGAGTTTCCATATCATCGTAGGGGCCTGCCAAAGGACCTTCGTACCGAACCGGTCCATTCGGGTCATCCCGCACTCGGATTCCGAGATCCGCATTATTGGCCACACAACCCCAGATACAGCTCAAGGCAAGCAAAACAGCAATCAGTCGGAACCTCATTGCCTCCTCCCCAGACTACCGCCTTCGCACAACACGTCCTCGACTATCAACAATGTACTCGGCCCCTCCATCAAGAATCTCGTCAGCCAAGCCACATCGCTCGACCCGGGGAGAAAACGACACATAGAACAAGCCGTCGCCATAAGCCATAGCCAGCACATCGTAAGTGCTCCGCCTCGACAGACAATTCGCAATGACCTCGCTGCCTCCTCGCGCCTCCACCTTCGCCCCAGGGGGCAGGAATTCATTCATGGCTATTTCCAGCGCGGCTACCAGCGGCCCCTTCATGTCAATCGCTCCCTCAAAAGAATCAGGGAACTCCACTCGTTCTCCCTCAGCCGACGGCACCCGCTCTGCCCTCTCGCGCTTATGATATCCCAGATACGAGCAACCTCCTGACAGCGTCAACAGCAAAGCAGCCAGCACCCGCGTCATCACCACCCGTCCAATTCGACACATCCGTCCACGCTCACTCAAGGCAGCCACTCCCGACCATCAAATAACGTGACCTTTCCATACTCTCCTCCAGCCTTACCGATTGCGACCCACTCCCCGCGCCGCAGAGCATACACAAGACGAGTGAAGTAGTTGTACTTGAATGTACTACACCGCCCATTTCGCTCCCTGTAGAATACGAGCAACTCACGGTCCCAGACGCGCCCGGTCTCCCTATCAAACACCCTTGAAGTTCCGAGCGGGGACCAACCAAGAGGCCTTCTTTTTCCAGTATCCGCGCGCGAAAATTCTCGATTGTGTGGATGATTATGGGCGGGCCCGAGAAGGATATACCTCTTCCGGTTCAATTCATTGATGGCTCTCGGGACGACACAGAACTTCATCCCGTCAGGGCCGTCGCCACCAACATCAGAGAGAAAGCTAAGATAGTATGCATCATCCTCGGGCGAATAGTAATGGAGTGCACAATATTCCATGCCGTACTCCCCATTCGCATCTCCATGGGATGCTCCCGGTTGATTCGTCACCTTCTCGCATCCCTCTTCCGCGAGTTCCTCCATTGTCTTGTATGGTCCCGACCATGGCGCATCAACGCGGAGCACTCCCTCCGAAGTCCTTACCACTCGCACGTTGGGATTGGGCGTGCTGCACCCCAATGCAAAGCATCCCAGCGGCAAAACCAGGATAATCGTTCGGCCACATCCGCTAAGCATACGTCCTCCCTGGGCATGCCCCTTGTCTTGGTGGCGAGAGCGACCCGGATAGTTTCAGGCTGGAGCCAGACTGCCGGCCTGGAACGGGGCTGGACTCGAGTTCAGCCCCGCACATCTCTCCGCAGAGGGGGCTGCAAGAGCCCCGCTTTCGAGACTGGATGCCATCAACGACGGGGACGACTCAAATCACGGCCGGTACCGCTCCGCCTCATGGAAGAACTGCGTGAGCGAGTAGTCCAGCAGCGACTGGCAGGACTGCATGTACCGGCGGGCGCGGAGGAAAGGCAGCCAGACGCGCTTGCCCACCCGCACCTGGGATTCTTCCATCTTCTGCCGCAGCACCCACGTCCCTCCCAACCGCCGCACCAGCACGTCCCCCAGATAAGCTCCGAGCGCCGGCGCAGTGTGCCCATCGATGAGTTGCCGCTCGTACTTCTCGGGGAAGTCTTCCCTCCAGAAGAAGAAGTCGAGATCCGTGATGGACTCGGCCGTCTCGTCCATGAGGGAGGGCACCTTCGTGTGCAGCGCTGCCACGAGACCTTCGGACAAGTCTCCGTAGGATTCGAGGACGCGCTCCGGATTCGCCACGTCCGATGGAAGGGCGACCGGCAGCCACTCATCCGGCACAGGAGGCCGGAAGGCGTTGAACTCGGCAATCTTCCGTTGCCGCTCGCTGATGGCGAACTCGTTCAGCAGCCGCGAGAGGAACGGCGCCACGTCAGGGTGGAAGCGCGGCTCAACGGGCACGAGCACGGCGCTGCGCTCCCGCAACTTGCGCAGCACGGTGTTGAAGTCGAGGTCCGGCCGCAGGTGGACGTGGGCTCGGGCCTGCGCCACGCGCGCTTCCTCGCTGGCGAACTCGGCGGCAGTGGGCCACAGAACCAGGAGGACAGAACCGTTGGGAAGCTCCTCCACGAGGTGCGCAGGAGTCGAGAGCATCCGCTCTCTTCCCACCGATTCGACCAGCTTGGGGCCGAAGACGTTCAGCCAGAACAACTCATAGATCTTGTCGAACCCGTCCCGTTTCCATGTCGCATCGTCACGACCGAATACGGGAGAGCCCGCCAACTGCAAATCTGCCAAGCCATGAGCTACCGAATGGCGCGTAGGGTATCGAGAGGCCCAGGCACGAACCACAGCCACAAAATCGCGACAGGCCTCCGCCGCAGCAAAAAACATGAGCGGCTGTATATTGAGACTGACGCTCAGTTCGGACGCCCGCTGAGTGAGCCCGAGGTCGAGTGCCATCGAAACAGCAGGACTCTCCGCGCGAGACAGCCCAATGATTGAGCCATACTCATCGCGTCGTTCCTCTAGCGCGCGCAGCACAGCGTCTCGGGAGTATTTGCGCTTCCGACTGCCTTTGACAGTCGTCGGCATCCAACTGACGGCATGCCTCTCAAGAGCATCAAGGAAGGGAGCCACTTCGCGCTCCAATCCATCCTTCGGTTCGAAGGCCCCATCGAAGGTGAAGCGAAAACTATCCGCCTTGCTCAGTTCATCCAGCCTCATTGGAACAACACCTCCACCCCCTCGATCCGCCTCTGCGTCTTGGTTGCCGCATCGTTCAATATCGCGGGGTCACTGGGCAGAAGTTTTCCTCCCTCGTAGACAAGGCGCACTCTCTGAACCTTCGCCTGCTGTCGCAGTCCGTCCCGAACAATCTTCAACGTTCCACCGTAGTATTTCATCGCATTGCTCGCATCCGTATTCAACTGCACGCGTAGGTCCTCGACCTCGAAAGGCTTGAGGTCTCGGCTCTTGAAGCTGAACGTCTCCACCCGAGGTGGCTGGCCCGGTGGAGGGCGCGCCTCGATGACGAGGACGTCGGCGTACCGGAGGTCCACCTTCGACACGCCCACGTGCGTCTCGATGCGCGGCTGTTCGAAGTCGCCGAGCCACCGCCGCTGTGCGCGGGGCAACGCAGCGTCCGCCTCCAGAATGGCGATCATGGTCCTCTCGAAAGCCATGCCCCGAGCATAGTAGGCGCGCATCCCCCCGTAGCCCTCCCACTTCAGGGGGCCCTTGACGGCGTCACCGTCCCGAATTTCCTTCAGCCGCCTCTTGCGATAGGCAACGTACTCTTGCCAGAGCGGCGCCCCCTGCTCGACTCCCGGAGGCGGCTCGTCCAGCTTGGGCGCCATCTCCTTCAGCAGCTTCACGTCCTTCGGGAGACGGGCGCCCGAGGACTCCAGCTCCGCCAGGAACAGCTTCGCCTTCGCGGCCTCCGCAGCGCCCACCTTGGCGTCCTGGGCGAAGAGGTCCAGGTTGTCGAATTGCAGCCTTCTCGCCGAAGACCGGGCGGGCTCGCGATTCGCCCCTCCCCTCGTCGTTGCAGCATTGGAGGACTCGCGGCTTGCCGCCTGCGCCTCCGCAGCGGACACCTCGGAGTTCTGCTCGAAGAGGTCGAGGTTGGCGGGCCGCTTCCCTGCCGCGCCCCGTGAGGCCACGGACTGGGCGGACTCGCGGCTGGCCGTCTCCATCAGCACCGCCTGCGCCTTCGCGGGGTTTCCGCGGGCCTCGTACAGCGCCAGCAGCCCTGCCTCACCCCACTCGGCGGCCACCAGCGCGCCCTCGCGGCTCGCTTGGAGGTAGCGCAGCAAGTCGCGCGCGGCGTTGATGCCGAGCTGCTCCTCCAGGTGCGCCATCAGCGCCTTCATCCCGTCCACGTCGAGCGCCGGCATCTGGAGCCGCCGCAGCCCGCCGCGTGCCTCCACCAGGGCCCGGGCGCCCTTGCCTCCGGCGTACAGCGCCACCATCAGCGCGGTCGGCGCCAGTTCGCGCGTGGCCTGCTCATACTTGCCCTCGGCCAACGAGTACGCCCCGTGCCCCGTCCCCACCGCCAGGTGGTAGAAACCCACCGGCACACCGAAGGTGAGGTGGTCGAAAGCCCCTGCCGAAGTGCTTCCCGGCGAGTAGTGCCGCCCCGTCAACGCCTTCGCCACCTCGTCGAGGGCGGCCTGGTAGGGCGGTGGAAGCTGGCTGCGCTTCACCACCATGAGGTCCGAGTACTGGGCCTCAACACTCACCTGATTGCTGGAGAGCATGTCCCTGCCCGCACGCCCCAGCCCGCGCAAAACGTCGCGGGCCTTCTCTCCCCGCTCCGGGAAGCCCTCCAGCTCCAGGCCCCGCCGCTTCAGGTCTTCGCGGACGGCTGTCATGGCGCCCAGCGTCTCGCCCAGTTGCTTGTCGCGAGCCAGCAGCTGCACCACCTCGCGCAGCTCGTCGTCGAAGGCCGAGTGGAGGACGAAGAGAGCGAGCACCTCGGAATACGGCACGCCGTACTTCTCCACGGACGTGACGATGAAGGCCGCGCGCTTACGGCCGAGGGCTACCGAGGCTCGTGCGTCCAGAGGGCCCAGGGCGCCCAGACGGACGGCGTCCCAGTCCGTGAGGGACTCCACCAGCGCGGCCATGTCCACCCCGCGCTGCATGGCCACGAACTCCGCGGGCGAGGCACACACCAGGAAGGGCGCCAGTACCTCCCGGCTGGAGCCCAGACGGGGCCAGCCCGAGGGCAGGGCCTTGCCGCCACAAACGAAGGCCCTGCCCTCGCCGCCCGAGCCGGGCGTTCCCTCCTCGTGGACGACCCTGCCGATGACTCCACGTCGAAAGCCCATCGGCCCCGGGTCTGGTGTCCCATCCGCGGAGCCCGACGTCTCCCCCTGGTACGCACCCGTCGCCGCGCTCCTCGCCGCATGAGAGGGCACGGAGAGGGGACTGAAGGCCAGGACGGCCCCACGGCCTGCCTGGCCCGGCCTCGCCGGCAACGAGGCGCACCCGGAGGCCAGGAGGGCCACCAGCAGCGCCGCGCCAAACCCGCCGCACCAAGGCCGCTCAGCGCGCATTGTCCACCCCCAGTCCCACGGAGGCGAAGGCGCCTGGCCGCAGCGTCCCTTCCGCCGTCGGGAAGAGCAGCGTGCCCCCCTGCCCCATCGCGTACAGCTTGCCGCCCAGGAAGCGCCACCGCGCGTCACCCGAGGCGAGGTAGCGCGCTCCCGGCTGGCCCGCGCCCACCGCCAGGC
>NZ_VIFM01000298.1 GCF_006636215.1 Myxococcus llanfairpwllgwyngyllgogerychwyrndrobwllllantysiliogogogochensis
CCCCCAGACGCGCGCGAGCCCCCACGCCACGCCCGCGAGCACCATCCCCGCCACCAGGTAGACGGCCGCCACGCGCAGGAGCAGGCCCGGGAGCACCGGCCGCACCGCCGCCGCCAGCGCCGCGTAGGGCCCGTCCACCGGGATGTCCACGCCGACCAGCCCCGAGCGCAAGAGCAGCCAGGACTCTCCCGCGAACAACACCAACCCCAGGCCCGCGCCCAGCACGAGGCGCCAACCGAGCGAACGGAACGGATGAGGAGGAACGGACTCAGCCATGCATCCGCGTGTATACCGCAACGCGACAGGCTCGCGAGGCAAGGACCCTTTCCGGCCCGGAAGGTGCGAGCGCGGTCCAGACGGTGCAAGATGTACGTGCTGCGGAAGTCGACCCGTGGAGCCTGGGATGGGGGGTGAGGGCCTGAGGTCCAACGCGCCAGAAGGCATCCAGGACTCGGTGAACCGGGCCCTCGACGACGAGCGGCGACGCAACGCGCGCCAGCTCTCGAGGATTCGCTTCGTCGCCGTCACCGTCATGCTCGTGATGTCGGCCTGTCTGGGCCTGGGCGTGGGCAAGGCGGACTGGGTCGAGTACCTCCGCCCCCTCTCCGTCTACTGGCTCTGCACCGCGGCGGTGTGGGTGGCCGTGGCCCGCTCGCCCCGCGCCGTGCGCTGGGCCGGCCTGTCCGTGGCCTTCATCGACGTGCCGGCGGTGTACTGGCTCCAGAGCCACGCGATTCCAGTGTCGCCCTCCCCCGGGGGCGTCGCCGGCTTCACGCTCGGCATCTTCGCGGTGCTGGTCATCCTCGCGGCGCTGTCGCTGCGCAACACCGTGACGCTCGTCGTCACCGCCTTCGCCGCCGTCGCGGAGATGGCGCTCCAGCACCAGGCCGGCATCGGCATCGGCGCCCAGTTGGCCTCGGTGGTCATGCTCTCCGTGGCCGCCGCCGGCGCCCGCCACCTGCTCAACCGCATCCGCGCGCTCTCCGCCGCCGTCTCAGAAGAGGAGCTCAAGCGCGCCCGCCTCGGCCGCTACTTCGCCCCCGCCGTCGCGGAACGACTCCAGCGCCTCGCCTCCCCGGAGCCGGAGCTGCGCGAGGTGACCGTCCTCTTCGCCGACATCCGCGACTTCACCTCGATGAGCGAGCGGCTCCCCCCGGGCGAGGTCGTCAAGCTCCTCAACGCCTACTATGGCCGGATGGTGGAGGTGGTATTCCGCCATGGAGGAACGCTCGACAAGTTCATCGGGGACGCACTCATGGTGTACTTCGGGGCCCCGTTGGCGGACGCCGAGCACGCCGAGCGCGCGGTGCGCTGCGCCCTGGCGATGGTGCGGGAGCTGGAGGACTTCAACGCGGACCGGGCGCTCCAGGGGGCTCCGGCCCTGCGGATGGGGGTGGGGGTCCACACCGGCCCCGTCGTCCTGGGCAACATCGGCTCCACCGCCCGGCGCCTGGACTACACCGCCATTGGCGACACTGTGAACCTGGCCAGCCGGATTGAGGGGCTGACCAAGCGGGTGGGCGTCCCGGTGCTCGTCTCGGAGGCCACCCGGGACCAGGCGGGCCCCCTCTTCCACTGGGAGGCCATCACCCAGGCGCTCGTGCCCGGCAAGAGTCGGCCGGTGGCCACCTTCGTCCCCCTGGCGACGGCCCCCGCCCTCGTCGGCTCCCCGGGCTCGGCGGCCTGAATTCCTCCCCTTCCACCGATCCACACGCCCGCTCGGACGCCGCGTGCGCAACGCGGGCTTCTGGGCTTCCTAAGTGGCCTACATGGTTGAGGGTTTACGTTGACGCCCCCCTTCTGGGCTCCTTATAAAGCCGCGGATTCTTCTCCCTCAGTCATTGGGTCCCCCTTGAGCACTTTCGCGTTGGACAGGGTCTCCGCCCACTTTCCCGAGGCGGTGGTGGAGCGTTATGTGGACCGGGCCGGTGGCGCCTGGGCCGTGATCCATCCCGACTCGCTCCCGAAGGTCGCCGCGTTCCTCAAGGACGACGCGGAGCTGGAGTTCAAGCTCTTCGGCTCCATCGACGGCGTGGACCGGCTGCACCTGGCGGAGAACGACCCTCGGTTCGAGGTCGTCTACTTCCTCTACTCGTTGAAGCGCCATGAGCACGTGCGGCTCAAGGTGCGCGTGAGCGAGCACCAGCCGGTCATCCCCTCGTTGGTGCCGGTGTACCGGGGCGCCAACTGGTGGGAGCGTCTGACCTTCGACTTCTACGGCATCCGCTTCGAGGGCCACCCGGACCTGCGCCGCATCCTCCTGTACGACGAGTTCCAGGGCCACCCGCTGCGCAAGGACTACGCGCTGCGAGACCGGCAGCCGCTCATCCCTGAGCGCCCCATCAAGGACATCTTCCGCGGTCCCGGCACCAGCGGGCACTCCTGAGGACGACAGACACCATGGCCGACAGCCACACGTTTGATGCGAAGGGCCACAATCCGGACACCGACGGCTCGCTGCCGCCGGAGGGCTCGGAGCTGGAGGCCCACCTCCAAAGCAAGCACATGGTCATCAACATGGGCCCGTCCCACCCGGCCACGCACGGCACCGTGCGGCTGAAGGTGGAGCTGGACGGCGAGACCATCGTCAAGATCGACCCCGAGATTGGCTTCCTGCACCGCGGCTTCCAGAAGAGCTGCGAGAACGTCACCTGGACGCAGTGCCTGCCGTACACGGACCGGCTCAACTACCTGTCCGCGATGATGAACAACTTCGGTTTCCTCAACGCCGTGGAGAAGCTCATCGGCCTGGAGATTCCGGAGCGCGCCCAGTACATCCGCGTCATCGGCAGCGAGCTGCACCGGCTGACGGACCACCTGACGTGCGTGGGCGCCACCGGCCTGGAGATGGGCGGCTTCGCGCCGTTCCTCTACGGCATGGAGGCCCGCGAGCTCATCCAGGACCGCGTCACGGAGCTGACCGGCGCGCGCCTCACCACCAGCTTCGGCCGCGTGGGTGGCATCAACCGCGACCTGCCCGAGGGCTGGGCGGACAAGGTCCACAAGACGCTCACCCGCACGGAGGAGCTGCTGGTGGAGATGGACGGGTTGCTCACGCGCAACCGCATCTTCGTGGACCGCACCAAGAACACCGGCGTCATCAGCGCCGAGGACGCCATCGACTACGGCTGGACGGGCCCGGCGCTGCGCGCGTGCGGCATCGACCACGACCTGCGCAAGGCGCACCCGTACTGGGTCTACGAGCGCTTCAACTTCAGCGTCGCGGTGGGCGAGCACGGCGACAACTACGACCGCTACCTCGTCCGCATGGAGGAGATGCGTCAGTCCATCAGCATCATCCGCCAGGCGTTGGAGACCATCCCCGCGGGCCCCATCATCGTGGATGACTGGCGCATCGCCCTGCCGCCCAAGCCGGAGGTCTACGGCACCATCGAAGGCGTGATGGCGCACTTCAAGCTCGTCATGGAGGGCATCCAGGTGCCGCCCGGCGAGTGCTACGACGCGACCGAGGCCTCGAACGGCGAGCTGGGCTGGTACCTGGTGAGCGACGGGCGCGGTCGTCCGTACAAGGTCCATGTGCGCGCCCCGGGCTTCCCGGTGCTCGCGGCGGTGCCCCATATCATCGAGGGGAAGATGCTGGCGGACCTCATCCCCACGTTTGACACCATCAACATGATTGGCGGCGAGGTCGAGCAGTGAGCAACGACGACACGAAGAAGCCGACCGGTGATGCGCAGCCGCCCCCCAAGGGCGCGCCCACGGACACCCCTGCGGCGAAGATCGGTCCCGAGCCCTCCAACCCTCCGGCCGGCGCGAAGCTGGACACGCCCCCCGCGGCGGCCAGCAGCGTCACGGCGCCGCCCAAGGCCGCCGCCCCTCCGGGCCCGCCGCCCAAGCCCGCGCCGAAGAACCCGGGCTTCGTCACCTGCACCATCGACGGCAAGGAAGTCGTCGTGAAGCCGGGGACGAACATGATCGAGGCGGCCAAGTCGGTCGGCTCGGAGATTCCGTACTACTGCTACCACCCGCGCCTCTCCATCGCGGCCAACTGCCGCATCTGCCTCATCGAGGCGTCCAACGCGCCCAAGATGGTGCCCGCGTGCCAGTCGCCGCTCGCCGAGGGAATCGTCGTGAAGACGACGACGCCCAAGGTGAAGGAGCAGCAGCGCGCGGTGATGGAGTTCCTGCTGCTCAACCACCCGGTCGACTGCTCCATTTGCGACCAGGCCGGTGAGTGCAAGCTGCAGGACTACTACATGAAGTACGACTACCGCCCCTCGCGCCTGGAGGGCGGCAAGGCCCTGAAGAACAAGCGCAAGGTGCTGGGGCCGCGCGTCGTGTTGGACCAGGAGCGCTGCATCATGTGCACCCGTTGCGTGCGCGTGATGAACGAAGTGGCCAAGGAGCCGCAGCTGGGCGTGTTCGGCCGCGGCAGCCACGAGCGCATCGACGTGTTCCCGGGCAACGAGCTGGACAGCGACTACTCGCTGAACACCGTGGACGTCTGCCCGGTGGGCGCGCTGCTCAGCCGCGACTTCCGCTTCAAGGCGCGCGCGTGGTTCCTCTCCGCCACCCCGTCCATCTGCACGGGCTGCGCGAAGGGCTGCAACACGTACGCGGACTGGATGTCGCAGGACACCTACCGCATCCGTCCTCGTGAGAACGAGGAGATCAACAAGAGCTGGATGTGTGACCAGGGCCGGCTCATGTACAAGTCCTTCAACCTGGGCCGCGTGCTCCAGGCGAGGATTGGTCGCGCCACGGTCCAGGCCGCTTCCGAGGTCGTTCCGGTGGTGACGCGCAAGGAGGCCGCTCAGGCCGCCGCCAAGGCGCTCAAGCCGCTGGTGGGCAGTGGCAAGCTCGCGGTGCTCGCCTCGCCGGTGTCCTCCAACGAGGAGCTGCTGGCGGGCCTCACCTTCGCGAAGGCCACGCTGGGCATCTCCACCGTCTACGTGGGCGGTCGTCCGGCGGGCAAGGCGGACCACTTCCTCAAGACGGCGGACAAGAACCCCAACCGCAAGGGCCTGGAGTGGATCGCCAAGGGCCTGGGCCTGAAGGTGGAGACCTTCGAGGCGCTCACGACCGCCCTGGACAAGGGTCAGGTCAAGGCGCTCTACGCCATCGGCACCGAGGTGCCGGGTGACGTGGAGTCCTTCGCCAAGGCCGCCTCCAAGCTGGACGTCTTCGTGGTGCAGGAGAAGAACGAGTCGCCGGTGACGGCGCAGGCGACGGTGCTCCTGCCCGCCTCGATTCACGTCGAGGACGAGGGCTCCTTCACGCAGATGGACGGCATCACCCAGCGCTTCCGCAAGGCGTACCCGCCCAAGGGCGACGTGATTCCGGGCTGGAAGTGGGTCGCGGAGCTGACGCGCGAAGTGGGCGGCGAGGCGCCGGCCTGGACCTCCGCGCGCGACGTGTGGCGCGAGCTGTCCGGCAAGGTGACCGAGTTCGCCGAGTTCAACTGGGACAAGGCCTCTCCGCCGGACCGGGAGAAGCCGGGTATCAATCCGCTGCCCACCGGCGCCGATGGGCGTCCTCCGGGCTACCGTGAGTTCGGTTCTCCCCGGGTGAGGGGTATCTAGCGATGAAGCGCGTACTGACTGTCCTCTTCGCGACGGGCTTCATCGTCGCGACGCTCGCGGGTGTCTCGGCGGCGGCCTATGTGGTGGCCGGCCTGGCCGAGAAGCACCTCTTCCCGGGTGCGAGCCGGCTGTCGAACATCATCTTCCTGATGCTCGTCTTCGTGATGATCATCGCCACGCTCCTCACGCTCGCCGAGCGCAAGTGGAGCGCGCTGATGCAGGACCGCGTGGGCCCCAACCGCGCGCGCATCGACCTGCCCGGCCTGCGCAACCGCTCCCTCGCCGGCATCCCGCACATCCTCACGGACGTGCTGAAGATGCTGACGAAGGAGGACTTCATCCCCGGCACCGCGAACCGGTTCCTGTTCAAGCTGGGCCCCATCCTCGCCTTCGCGCCGGTGTTCGCGCTGTTCGCCGTGGTGCCCGCGGGCCCCTCGGTGACGGTGTTCGGTCACCGCGTGGACATGGTGGTCGCCACGCCGGACTTCGGTGTGCTGTACCTGCTGGCGATTGCGTCCCTGGCCGTCTACGGCACGGCGCTCGCGGGCTGGTCCTCCAACAACAAGTTCGCGCTGCTGGGCGGCGTGCGCGCGTCCTCGCAGATGATTTCGTACGAGGTGGCGCTGGGCCTGTCGCTGATCGGCCTGTTCATGGCGTTCTCCTCGCTGCAGCTGCCCGCGATCGTCGGTGAGCTGGGCCTCGCCGGGGCGCAGGCCTCGGGCCAGGCGCAGTACCTGTGGCGCACGGAAGGCGCGTTCGACTTCGGCGTGCCGGCGTGGGGCTTCCTCCTGCAGCCCATCGGCTTCATCGGCTTCTTCGCCGCGTCCTTCGCGGAGACCAAGCGCGCGCCCTTCGACGTGCCGGAAGGCGAGTCGGAGATCATCGGCTACTTCGTGGAGTACTCCGGCATGAAGTTCGGCATGTTCATGATCTCCGAGTTCGTGGAGGTCGTGGTGCTGGCCGGCGTGACGACGGCGCTGTTCTTCGGCGGCCACCACCTGCCCTTCGGCGGCGAGTGGCTGGCGAGCCAGCCGCTGATGCAGGAGCACGGCTGGCTGTACGGCACGCTGCTCGGCACCGTGTTCTGGGTGAAGGTGGTCTTCCTCATCTGGGTGCAGCTGGTGATTCGTTGGACCTTCCCCCGCTTCCGCTACGACCAGATCCAGACGCTGGGCTGGAAGATCCTCCTGCCGCTGGCCCTGGTGAACGTGTTCGTCTCGGGTGCGCTGGTGCTGTGGGATCCGTCGCTGCGGGCACTGGCGGTGGTGGGCATGCTGGAGATCGGCGTGCTGGTGGTGCTGACGATGACGAAGAAGGCAGAAGCGGCGGAGGGCGGTGCGCACGGCGCGCATGGAGCCCATGGCCATGACCACGGGCACGACGCGCATGGGCTGCCGTCCCACGCGAGCGCGACGTCTTCGCACTAGGCCCTAGGGCACCGGGAATCGAGACACCATCATGGCCATCAAGGTTACCAAGGTCACCCAGGACCCCCGCACGGACATCCGGGAGCGGATGTACATCCCGGGGCTGCTGCACGGTCTGGCCATCACGACCAAGCACTTCTTCCGCAACCTCTTCGGCACGCGTGACACGAACACGCAGGTGCAGGACCGCACGGGCACCAGCCTGATGACGACGGTCGAGTACCCCGAGGAGAAGCCCATCTACCCGGAGGGCTACCGTGGTCTGCACCGGCTGGTTCCGCGCGAGGACGGCAAGCCGCGCTGCGTGGCCTGCTATATGTGCGCGACCATCTGCCCGGCGCAGTGCATCTACATTGAGGCGGGTGAGTACGAGGAGACGGACGCGGACGGCGAGTCGCGCGTCATCGAGAAGTACCCCACCCAGTTCGTCATCGACGAGCTGCGCTGCATCGTGTGTGGCCTGTGCGTGGATGCGTGCCCCAAGGACGCCATCCGCATGGACACGTACATGCACACTCCCTCCGAGTACACGCGGCAGAACTTCGTCTACGACATCCCGAAGCTCTTGAAGGGGCCGGCCGTCTCGCACCCCTCGGATCCGTGGAACAAGCGGGAGGGCTCCGAGGAGCCGCACCACACGCACAAGGAGGCCCACACGCGCATTGGCGAGGGCCTGGTGCAGCTCAAGACGCCGCAGCTGGGCGCGGGGCACGACCACCAGGGTGGGCACGGCAAGGCCGTCGTGACGCACGGACAGACCGTCGTCACACAGCAGGGCCCCATCCAGGTGACGAAGTTCCTCAAGTAGATCCACCTGCGCGCTCCGCGCGTACGGATGTGTAGCTGCCCCGGCCCGCCTCCCCGCTCCTCGAGCGGTAGGCGGGCCGGTTTCATTACGGGGTGCGGGTGATGACGTTGCAGCTCTTCAATGGCCCTGGCGTCTGGCGTCCGGGCTTTCGGCCCCGGGACGGGGTGGAGTGCGGCCTGGCACACGAAGGTGGGGGCTGGCTGCTTTCGCTCGGGGCGTGGACTCCGTAGGGTGGGTGGTGTCTTGGCGATGAAGCGCTACCGCTTGTCCGTGTGCAAAGGGTCGACCTGCAAGGCCGGCGGCGCGGATGGTGTGTATGCCGCCGCCCGGGACTCGCTGTCCGAGCAGGGCCTGGTGCCACGCTGCGAGCTGTACCGGGGCGGCTGCTACGGCTTCTGCCACATGGGGCCGAACGTCGTCGTCCGCGAGGACACGGGCCGCAAGAGGGACCCGCTGTCGCCCGAGGACTACCAGCTCATGGGTTGGGACGGCGAGGTGTACTACTCGGAGATGACGCCGGAGAAGATGCGCCGCGTGGTCAACGAGCACATCGCGAAGGACGCTCCCGTGAGCGAGCTCTTCGGCCAGCCGGACACGCCGGACCCCGACGACGGCTGACGCGGAACAGCAGCACGCGCGCCGGCCAACCGAAGCCCTTCAGGCCGTGACAGCGAACGGCTCGCCGTCTGCGGGAGCACCTCGGGGCACGTACGCACCGTCCACCTGCGAAGCCCCTCACGCCGCGACAGCGAGGTGCTCACCCTCTTCCACGCCGTGCACCCCATCCCACTCGGCGGGCGGCGGCGTGACGATGAAACGGGCGCAGCGGGCGGCATACACGGCGGAGACGGTGTCCTTGAACTCGGTGGCGGAGCGCTCGAAGAGGGCGTGTGCCTCCGCGAAACGGCGCTGGTGGTACGCGGTGAGCGCCTTCTCGTGCAGGGCGAGCTGGTCCTGCTGCGGGCTGGTGATTTCACCCTTCCGCCCCACCAGCTCGTGCACGCGCAGCGGCTCCGCGCGCCCCTTGAGTCGCACCCGGTCCACCACGCGGAAGACGTAGTTGTCGCCCGCGAGCGACACGGTGCCGTCCCCCACCAGCACGTAGGTGCCGTACACCTTGTTCAGCGACTCCAACCGGGCGGCCATGCCCACGGCGTCGCCGAGCACGGTGTAGTTCGACTTCAGCTCGCTGCCCATGTCGCCGACGACGACTTCGCCCGTGTCCACTCCGGCGCGGAAGCTCAGACGGCGGCCGTACTTCTTCTCCCAGGCGTCCTGCTTCTCCGCCAGCACCGCGCGCATCTTCAGCGCGGCCTCACAGGCCAGATGCGCGTGGCGCTCGGTGCGCACCGGCGCTCCCCAGAAGGCCATCACCGAGTCGCCGATGTACTTGTCCACCTGCCCCGCCGTGGAACGCACCACCGCCGCCATCTCCAGGAGGTACTCGTTGAAGAGGCCCACGAGCTGCTCGGGCGTCATGCCCTCCGACAAGCGGGTGAAGCCCTCGATGTCGCAGATGTACACCGACATCCGTCGGCGCTCGGGGCGCATCAGGCTCAAGTCCCGAGTCACCAGCCGGGCGACCTCCGGGCTGACGTAGCGGCCCAGCGCCGTCTGCACGAAGTCGCGAATCTGCTGCTCGTTGCGGAAGGCGTAGACGGTCGTGACGGCGAAGGCCCCCACCATGGCCAGCAGCGGGCCCGCCATCGCCACCCAGAGCCGCTGCTCGATGAACACGTAGAAGGCAGCCGCCGTGTAGCCCGCACCCGCGAGGGCCAGGCCACTCAGGTACAGCATCGCGCCCCGCAGCGAACGCAGGAGGAAGCTGAGCGACAGCGCGAGGAAGGCCCCCAGGAAGGCGAGGCCCACCGTCAGCCCCAGGTCGTAATCCGCTGGTGCGCGCGAGATGCCCTCGGAGCGCAGGATGTTGGCCAGCGCCTGCCCCAGAATCGCGCCCCCCGGCGTCTCCAGACCAATGGGCGTGGGCCGCAAGTGGCCTGACTCGCCCGCGGTGCGCGTGAGGACGACGGTGCGGCCCTCCAAATCGTTGTCGAAGCGCGCCGGGCGCTCGTCCGCCACGTCGAAGACATTGAGCAGCACGTTCCACGCACGGATGGAGCGCGCCAGGGAGCCGCGAGAGCCCCGCCCCGCCGTCGGTGCGTCCCAACGCATCAGGCTGAAGCCCGACGTGTCCATCGGCACCGAGTAAGCGTCTCCCACGTGCAGACGCCCGTCCGCATAGCGAAGCGAGCGCGTGTTGGCCAGCCGCATCGCCGCCGCGAGCGGCAACGAGGGCAGCACGTGACGCCCATCCCTCGCCGTGTACGCCACCAGATGAGGGATTCCTCGCACCACACCGTCGGGGTCCGTCGTCAGGGTGGCGGCCCCATAGCCCGCACCACCGCCCATGAGCGGCGCCACCGGGTGCTGGAGCTGACGGACCTCCACCAGCTTCGCGGGGTCCAACCCCACCACCTGCACCTCCGCCAGCGAGACGAAGAGCTCCGTCGGGCCGATGCGGAACGTGTCGTCCGCCGCACGGCGCTCCGCGACAGCGGCCCCCGGCGAGCCCAGCCGCGTCCCGAGTTCGCGCGCATCCGCCTCGTCCGAGGCACCACCCCAGACCTCCACCTGACTTCCAGCGGGGATGACGAACGCGGGCCGCTGCACGGCGAGCACCGCCTGCGCCTTCGCGCGCGCCTCGGAGGTGCCGGGGAACGTCCCGACTTTTACCCGGTAGGGCCAGAGGCGGCTGGCGGGAGGCAGCACCCGCGAGCCCTGCGACTCCCACGAGAAGGACAGCAGCGCCTTGCCCGAGTCACGCTCCAGGAACTCGCGGAACGAGGCGTCGTCGCTGGAGATGGCGCCGGGTGACAGCTTCGGGTTGACGCAGGCATTCGGGCTCAGCTCAGGGAACGGCAGGTCCAGCAGCACCAGCAGCGCCCCCTCCTCCACCAGTCGGTGCGCCATGGCGCCCACGAGCTGCCGGGGCCAGGGTTGGGTGGCGACGCCGGGCCTGTCGTCCTGCCGGGCCTCGGCGAGCGTCTCATCGTCGATGGCGACGACCACGGCCTCGTCCGGGCGCTCCGAGCGCGCGCCCAGCTCCAGCACGCGCCAGTCGTAGGTGCGCCGCTCCAGGCCTTCCAGCCAGCCCTGCGCCATCTCCACGACGCCCGAGGGCATCCACGAGGGCGAGTCTCCTCGCGGCGCCGCCGGCTGGGGTGCCCGCAGATAGACGAGGATCCCCAGCACACAGCCGAAGAAGGCGGCCATGGCCAGGGAGAAGCCGAGCCGCTTGAAGAAGCGCCGGCTCGCGGAGTGAACGCGGTGTCCTTGCACGAGTACCCGGAGGATACCCCGAGATGCCGAGTGCGCGGGGCTTGTCGCACGTGCCTGCTATGCTCGGCCGACTCGTCGCAACCCAGGTACTCCGATGAAACGCTTCCTCTTGTCCGCCGCCGTCGCTGCCCTCTCCCTTGCCCCCCTGGCGTGCGACCTGGAGAAGACGGGGGCCCAGCTCACCGCCGACCACGTCATGGTGGGCACCCTCCTGGCCACGCCCGAGGTGGAAATCAGCGCCCTGGCGCTCGCGGGCTTCGACGCCGGGACGGTCGTCCCGGATGGGGGCGACGTCATCTCGCTGCCCGCTCAGACGGCGGCGGTCGTCTTCTTCGGCACCAAGTCCGGGGAGAACTCGCAGCCCTCGGGCGTGTCCGGCGCCACGGCCACGCTGCAGCCGGTGGGCGGGCAGGCCACGGCGCTGACGGAGGACGGCTCGGGCAGCTACAGCCGCACCAACGTGGCCGGGAGCGACCCGGAGCTGGCCTACCAGTCCGGCGCCACGTACCAGTTCATCGCCTCGCGCAACGGCACGCGCTACGTGGGTCAGGTCGACGACGCGCCGATTCAGGAGGCCATCACCCGGTTCCACCCCCCCGAGGGCTTCCTGCGGCACGCCTCGGGCACCGCGCTGACGTTCGACCGAGCGGCGGCAGCGGGAAACAAGGAGCGCACGCTGGGCTTCGTCACCGTGGTGCCCGTGAGCTCGGACGGAGAGAAGGGCCAGCCCACCTACTCCAACGTGCCCACCACGCCCGTGGAGTTCCTCCAGCTCGTCGCCGTGCCGGGCACGTACCGTGAGGCGCAGGTGACGATTCCGGGCACGGCCTTCCCGAAGGCCAATCAGACGTACCTGGTCATCTTCCAGGCCGTGCGCCTGGGCGGCGCGGAGTCCAACAACCTGTTCATCGGCAGCGCGCTGCTCGCGGGCACCGCCGACGTGGGCATCATCCGGACGAACTGAGTACCAGGTACGAGTGCCACGGCCTCCTCAATCCGAGGAGGTCGACCTCCACAGGGGCCCATCCTGTGAGAAGTGCTCGTGAATCCAGCGCTCGCTGGCCGTGGACAGTTGCCACTCGCCGCGGCCATTGAGGACCAGGACGTCACAGCGCGCGAGAAGCGGGAGCATCGTTCTCTGCGAGCGCTCCTCCTCGAAGGCCGTCGCCGCGGAGGCGAAGCGCTCGGTGCCGCCCAGCGCGTCGTGCAACATGAGGCCGTAGGGGTCGACGAGCACGGGGGTGCCCTTGGGAATTCCTGGCAGTCGCCCCGCGACGATGCCCCACGAGGGCTCGAACACGCAGAGCGCCGAGTCAGCGGGCACACCGGCGCGGATGCTGCTCCCCAGCGCGAGAAGTCCACGGTCTTTCTGGTTCGCACCGCGGAGGGAGGCCGGCAGTGGCGAGAGCGCGGCAATCCCCACCACTCCCGTCACGAGGGCGGCGACGGCGCGAGAGCGCGTATCCGCCCACCCGAGCAGCAACGAAGCACCGAGCCCCGCGAGCACCGCCGTGGCCGGGGCCAGGCTCGCGTTGTACTGGCCCCAATAGCTCTTGGATGCGAGGAACGTCACACACGTGAGGACCCAGGCCCCCGCGAAGAGCCTCTCGGCGACGGCCTCCTTCCGCCGAGCGCGCATCAGCACGACGAGCAGCCCCAGGCCGCTCAGCACGGAGACACCGACGTGGCCCTCGCCCAGCATCGAGAGGAGCCGACGCCAGCGCTCCAGCTCTCCATCGGGTGGCCTCAGCAACTGGAAGCGCAGGAGTCCGTCAAACATCGGACCGGGCGCCAGCGCGAAGAAGGGCACGACCCAGAGCAGGCCCATTCCCACCGCGGCGCCCACGACTCTCACGACGCGCCTCCACTCCCCCGCCGCTCCGCGAGCCCACACCGCCGCGAGCACCCAGACGCCCGCCGTCAGCTTGATGGCGCAGGCCGTGGCCAGCAGCCCCCCCGCC
>NZ_VIFM01000299.1 GCF_006636215.1 Myxococcus llanfairpwllgwyngyllgogerychwyrndrobwllllantysiliogogogochensis
GTCCCCTCCGGCGCAGAGAGTCCCCCCACTCATGGTCAATCCCCCCGACCCTGGCCGCATCGTCCCGCGACTGAATCTGAAGTTTCACTTCGACGCCACGTTCCCCCGCGTGTGGCATCACAACGGTCTGGGTTCCACGCAGCTGTGGAACGGGCTCAACATGCTCTTCCCCGAGGGAGAGCGGTTCATCGTGCGCAGCGTCAATCACTACCTTCATGCCCTGGATGACGCGCCGGAGCTGCGCGCGCAGGTGAAGGCGTTCTTCGCCCAGGAGGGCAAGCACGCGCGGGAGCACCAGGACTACATCGAGCTGCTGGAGTCCCAGGGCTACGTCATCTCCGGCTTCATGCGGGCCTATCACCGCATCGTCTGGGGCTTCATCTTCAAGTACTTCCCGCCGGTCCTGCGGCTGTCCATCGCCGCCGCGCTGGAGCACTACACGGCCATCATGGGCGAGAACACGCTGACGCTCGGCGTGTTCGCGGATGGCCACCCGGCCATGCGCGCGCTCATCGAGTGGCACGCCGCCGAGGAGATTGAACACAAGTCCGTGGCCTTCGACGTGCTGCGCAAGGTGGCGCCCGGCTATGCGCTGCGGGTGACGGGGATGTGCGCGGCCGTCATCGCGCTGTTTGGCCTGTGGTTCGCGGCCACCGTGACGCTGCTGCGGCAGGAGCCCGGGCTGGGGTGGACAGGAGTGTGGCGCGAGCTGCGGCGCGCCCACGAGAAGGACCCGGTCCTGGTGCGGGTGGTGTGGCGCGGCCTCAAGGAATACCTGCGGCCCTCCTTCCATCCGTTGGACAACGACAACCTGCACATCGCCCGGGCCCACCTGGCGACGCTTGAAGAGCCCTCCCGCGCGGAGGCCGCCTGAGCCGTTCCGCCGAGCCCACCACGAGGACTTCCGGAAGCACGAGGCGTCCTCGCGGGCGGAGGCTGCTCACGATGTTGACCTCGCCGCGCCTGGCCGTCGCCGCCCTCCTGTCCGTGGCCGTTCCGTCGGGCGCGGAGGCCTTCTGGGTGAAGGACCACCACGCGTTGACCGAGGCCGCCATTGAACGGGCCCTGGCGGCGGGGGGCCCCCGCTCCCTGGCCGCGCACCGGGACGCGGTGCTGCACGGCGCCACCGCCGAGGACCTCAACCTCCACGTGAAGTGGACGGGCTGGCACCACTTCTACCGGCCGGAGGGCGCGCTGGACTCCTCCTTGCGCGCGGGCTCCGACGCGCGCGTGCGAATGCTCTGGGAAGAGGCCCTGGATGCCGCGCGAGGGGGAGATTGGGCGCGGGCGTGGGACAGGGCCGGGCACCTGTCGCATCACATCCAGGACGTGGCCTCGCCGCCGCATGTGGTGCCGGTGAATCATGGCTTCGCGGATGGCTTCGAGGGCTGGGGGCTGCGCGACGTGCTGACGCGGCTGCCTTCCCGCGAAGTCGAGCCGCTGCCGGGGCCCGAGGCGCAGCACGCGCTCGCGAGCGAGACGCTGGAGGCGGTGCGCACCCAGTTCCTGCGCGCGGAGGACGGCGTCGAGCTTCCCTGGAGCACGTTCTGGGTGGAGCCGGATGCCCGTCGTCCGGGTTCCTTCGGTGTCTACGGGAGCGTGGGCAATGCCTTCGGTCAGGCCGAGCCTCGCTGGAAGGACGGCGCGCACCGCGTGGCGCCCGCGACGTACGACGCCTTCATGGCGGACCGGGCCGCCGCGGCGGTGGCGTATACCCAGGCATTCCTGACGTGGGCGGGCGCTCGCTTCGAGGAGGTCGCCGCACCGGACGCACCTGCCTTCACGGCGCGAGGGTTCATCCCGTCGCCGGAGCTGTCGCTGCAGGCGCTGGGCGGCATGGCTCAAGACTCGCGAGGCGGCACACCCGTCGCGGGACTGCGCGCGGGGCTGCCGTTGCCGCATGCGCTGCGGCTGTCGGTGGAGTGGACGCGGGGCCTGGGGTTGGGGAACCGTCCGCTACCGGCGGGTGGGTGGAGCCTGTCGGTGTTGTCTCCTCCGCTGTGGGCCTGGCGACCGGCCTATTCCGTGGGCGTGGACGTGCGGGCTTCTCTGGGCGTGGGGTTGTTCTCCCAGGAAGGGGGGACTCGCTTCGGCGTGCCGGTGGGCCTGCGCGCGAGTGCACTGCTCGGCGGGCCGTTCCTCGCGAGCACGGAGCTGCGCTACCAGGGGCTGCGTCCGCTCTCCAGCGGGTGGACCCATGGGTTCGCGTGGACACTCGGCTTCGGTGTCGCACTGGGTGACCGCTGACGCGTGAGATGTCTCGGGAATGAAACGCGAATCGCCGCGTTGTCGCGCGCGTCCCCCCGAGTGCATCACGGCCCCTTGGAGCCGTTGTCATGAAGACTTCGCGAAGGAAGTTCCTGCAGTACTCCGCCGCGGGCGCGTCGCTGCTCGCGCTCGGACCCGAGGCGATGGCCGCGTCGAAGAAGGGCGCGAAGAAGCGCATCCTCATCCTGGGCGGCACGGGGTTTCTGGGCCCCGCCGTGGTGGAGGCCGCGAAAGCACGGGGCCATTCGCTGACGCTCTTCAACCGCGGCAAGACGCGCCCCGAGCTCTTCCCCGACGTGGAGAAGCTGCGCGGCGACAGAGACCCGGACAAGGACGAGGGACTCAAGGCGCTGAAGGGGCGCAAGTGGGACGCGGTGGTGGACACGTCCGGTTACTACCCGCGCATGGTCCGCGCCTCGGCCGGGCTGCTGGCGCCGAACGTGAAACAGTATGTCTTCATCTCCAGCGTGTCCGCCTACGCCAGCGACAAGACGCCGCGCGAGGACGAGAGCGGTCCCACGGCGACGCTGGCGGACCCCACTGTCGAAAGCATGGGCAAGGACTACGAGTTCTACGGAGGACTCAAGCGCGCGTGCGAGGAGGCCGCCGAGGCCGCGTTCCCGGGGCGCGTGGCCAACATCCGTCCTGGTTACATCGTCGGGCCGGATGACCGCTCGGACCGCTTCACGTACTGGCCGGTGCGCTTCGACAAGGGCGGGGAGATGCTCGCGCCCGGGACGCCGAAGGACCCGCTGCAAATCATCGACGTGCGAGACCTGGCCGAGTGGCTGGTGTTGCTCATCGAAGGCCAGGTCAACGGCGTCTTCAACGCGGTGGGCCCCGCGGAGCCGTGGTCCATGGGCGCGATGCTGGACACGTGCCGGCAGGTGACGGGACGGGACACGAAGGTGACGTGGGTGCCCGCGGAGTTCCTGGAGAAGCAAGGCGAGACGGGCGATGTCCGCCTCCCCATCTACATGCCGCCCACCGGCACCAGCCTGGGCACGCATCTTCGCAGCAACGCGAAGGCAGTGAAGGCGGGGCTGAAGTTCCGCCCGGTGGACGTCACCGTCCGCGACACGCTGGCGTACTTCAAGGGGCTGCCCGAGGAGCGCCGGAACAAGCCGCGCGCGGGGCTGCCCGCGGAGCGTGAGGCGGAGCTGCTGGCGCTGTGGCGCAAGGCCCAGGCTCAGCCTCAGGAAGAAAAGCCGGCCGCGACTCCGGCCCCCGCGGCTTCTGGCAAGGGCGGGTAGCGCCCTTGGTCGAGTGTCCGTACGGGCACTGACTCCCGCATGCTGGGCGCACCTCGGGCCGTCGCTCCCGGGGGCGTTCGCGCTTCGTGCGGCCCCGCTTCATGGTTGCCGAGTTTCCCTACCTGTCACGAGCGCCGCGCAAGCTCCGACGTGTGAGGGGCTCCCACCGTGGCCCCTGTCCGCCTGGACAGCGAGCGGGCCGGGGCGAACTCTGTCCTCGCCCGCGCGACGCACGGTGATAAGGACGGCCCGGCTGTTACCCAGGGCCACACCCAATCCCCATGTCCAGCATGCACTCCCTGCGCGGCGCTCCCGTCCTCTCTGAATTCCGGCTCGCCAAGCTGCTCGCGCAGTGCCGCGAGCAGGTGCCCTCCGTGTCGTCCGTCTATGCGGAGCACGTGCACTTCCTCGACGCCCCGAAGGCCCTCTCCGAGGACGAGCAGGCGATGCTCGGCCGCCTCCTGGAGTACGGCCCGAAGGTGCCCTCGGGCGAGCGTGCGGGCAGCCTGTTGTTGGTGGTGCCCCGCCCGGGGACCATCTCTCCCTGGTCCTCGAAGGCGACGGACATCGTCCAGAACTGCGGCCTGGGCTCCAAGATTCGACGCCTGGAGCGAGGCCTCGCGTACTTCGTGGCCGGCCCCGAAGGCCGCGCGCTGGAGCCCGCGCAGGTGGAGCGCCTGAAGCCGGTGCTGCATGACCGGATGACGCAGGCGGTGCTGGAGCGCCTGGAGGACGCGGCGGTCCTCTTCTCCGAGCACGAGCCCCGGCCCCTCACCACGGTGGACATCCTGGGCGGAGGCCGCGCGGCGCTGGTGACGGCGAACCGCCAGTTGGGCCTGGCGCTGGCGGAGGACGAAATCGACTACCTGGTGGCGCGCTTCCAGGAGCTGAAGCGCAACCCCACCGACGTCGAGTTGATGATGTTCGCGCAGGCCAACAGCGAGCACTGCCGACACAAAATCTTCAACGCGAGCTGGACGCTGGACGGCAAGCCGCAGGAGCGCTCGCTCTTCCAGGCCATCAAGAACACCTACGCCCAGCACAAGGAGGGCGTGCTCTCCGCCTACAAGGACAACGCGGCCGTCATCGCGGGGTTCGAGGTGGACCGCTTCTTCCCGGACGCGGACACGGGCGAGTGGGGGACGGTGCGCGAGCCGGCCCACATCATGGTGAAGGTGGAGACGCACAATCACCCGACGGCGATTTCGCCGTACCCGGGCGCGGCCACGGGCGCGGGCGGAGAGATTCGCGACGAGGGCGCCACCGGACGCGGCGCGAAGCCCAAGGCGGGACTGACGGGCTTCACCGTCAGCCACCTGCGCATCCCCGGCTTCGAGCAGCCCTGGGAGCAGCCCTACGGCAAGCCCGACCGCATCGTCTCCGCGCTGGACATCATGATTGACGGTCCGCTGGGCGGGGCCGCCTTCAACAACGAGTTCGGTCGCCCCAACCTGTGCGGCTACTTCCGCAGCTACGAGGCGCAGGTCGCCACGCCCGAAGGCGTGGAGGTGCGCGGCTACCACAAGCCCATCATGATCGCTGGCGGGTTCGGCAACATCCGCGCGCCGCACGTGCAGAAGGGCAAGCTGCAGCCGGGGGACAAGCTCATCGTCCTGGGCGGCCCCTCCATGCTCATTGGCCTGGGCGGGGGCGCGGCGTCCTCCATGGCGCAGGGCGCGAGCGCGGCGGACCTCGACTTCGCCTCCGTGCAGCGCGACAACGCGGAGATGGAGCGGCGCTGCCAGCAGGTCATCGACCAGTGCTGCGCGCTCGGCGAAAAGAACCCCATCCGCTCCATCCACGACGTGGGCGCGGGCGGCTTGTCCAACGCGCTGCCGGAGCTGGCGCACGACAACGAGCTGGGCGGCCGGCTGGAATTGCGCGCGGTGCCCAACGCGGAGCCGGGCATGTCCCCGGTGGAAATCTGGTGCAACGAGGCGCAGGAGCGCTACGTGCTGGGCGTGGCGCCCGAGGACCTGGCGCGCTTCACCGCCTTCTGCGAGCGCGAGCGCGCGCCCTTCTCCGTGCTGGGCGAGGCGACGGAGGCCCAGGTGCTCAAGCTGTCCGACTCGCGGCTGGGCACGCCGCCCATCGACCTGCCGATGGACGTGCTGTTCGGCAAGGCCCCGCGCATGCACCGCGACGCGACGTCGCGGCCCCTGGCGCACGCACCGCTGGCGCTGCCGGGTGACCTCAAGGCGCTGGCCGAGCGTGTGCTGAGCCACCCCACGGTGGCGGACAAGTCCTTCCTCATCACCATTGGTGACCGCTCGGTGTCGGGTCTGGTGGCCAGGGACCAGATGGTGGGCCCGTGGCAGGTGGCGGTGGCCGACTGCGCGGTGACGCTGTCCACGGTGACGAGCACCACGGGCGAGGCCATGTCCATGGGCGAGCGCACGCCGCTGGCGGTGGTGGACGCGGCGGCCTCCGCGCGGATGGCGGTGGGCGAGGCGCTCACCAACATCGCCGCGGCGCGCATCGACAAGCTCTCCGACGTGAAGCTGTCCGCCAACTGGATGGCGGCGGCGGGCAGCCCCGGCGAGGACGCGCAGTTGTACGCCGCCGTGCACGCGGTGGGCATGGAGCTGTGCCCCGCGCTGGGCCTCACCATCCCCGTGGGCAAGGACTCCATGTCCATGCGCACCGTCTGGGAGGAGGCTGGCGCACGCAAGGTCGTGACGTCGCCGGTGTCGCTCATCATCTCCGCCTTCGCGCCGGTGCTGGACGTGCGTCAGTCGCTCACGCCGCAGCTGGTGGAGCCAGGCGAGGACACGCGGCTGCTCTTCATCGACCTGGCCAAGGGGCGGCAGCGGCTGGGCGGCTCCATCGCCGCGCAGACGCACGCGCAGGTGGGCCCCGAGGTGCCCGACGTGGAGGACGCCGCGCTCTTGAGCGGCTTCTTCGCGGCGGTGCAGGCGCTCAACGCGGAGGGCCGGTTCCTGGCCTACCACGACCGCTCCGACGGCGGCCTGTGGGCCACGCTGTGCGAGATGGCCTTCGCGGGCCACTGCGGCGTGGACGTGGACGTGGCGGCGCTGGGCGCCGACGCGACGGCGGCCCTCTTCAACGAGGAGCTGGGCGCGGTGGTGCAGGTGCGCTCGGCCGACGTGGCCCGGGTGCGCGAGGTGCTGGGGCAGCACGGCCTCGCGGCGTCCTGCCATGAGCTGGGCCGGCCGACGTCCGCGCTGGAGGTCCGCGTGCGCCACGGCGCCCGGGTGCTGCTGTCCGAGGGCACCATGGACCTGCGCCGCGTGTGGTCTCGCGTCAGCCACGAGCTGCAGAAGCGCCGCGACAACCCCGTGTGCGCGGAGCAGGAGTACGCGGCCAAGTGCGACGCGACGGACCCGGGCCTCACGCCGAAGTTGACGTTCGACGTGGGGCTGGATGTCGCCGCGCCGTTCGTGGCGAAGGGCGCCCGTCCCCGCGTGGCGGTGCTGCGTGAGCAGGGCGTCAACAGCCAGCAGGAGATGGCGGCGGCGTTCACCCGCGCGGGCTTCCTGGCGGTGGACGTTCACATGAGCGACATCCTCGCCGGGCGCGTGTCGCTGAAGGACTTCCACGGCGTGCTGGCCTGCGGTGGCTTCTCCTACGGAGACGTGCTGGGCGCGGGCGGAGGCTGGGCGAAGTCCATCCTCTTCAACCCGCGCGCGCGCGACGAGTTCGCGGGCTTCTTCGCGCGCTCCGACAGCTTCGGCCTGGGCATCTGCAATGGCTGCCAGATGATGTCTGGCTTGAAGGACATCATCCCGGGCGCCGAGCACTTCCCTCGCTTCGTGCGCAACGCCTCCGAGCAGTACGAGGCGCGCCTGGGCACGGTGGAAATCGCTCGCACGCCGTCACTCTTCTACCAGGGCATGGAGGGCAGCCGGATGCTCATCGCCGTGGCGCACGGCGAGGGGCGCGCGGAGTTCTCCGACGCCGCCGAGGCCGCGCGCATCAACGGGCTGGGCTACATCACCACGCGCTGGGTGGACAACCGGGGCCAGGTGGCGGCGACGTATCCCGCCAACCCCAACGGCTCGCCCCATGGCATCGCGGGCGTTACGACGCGGGATGGGCGCTTCACCGTGACGATGCCGCATCCCGAGCGCGTCCACCGCACGTTGCAGCACTCGTGGCGGCCCCGGGAGTGGACGGGCGACGACGGCCCGTGGATGCGGATGTTCCGCAACGCTCGCGCCTGGCTGGGCTGAGGCGAGCGGACAGCGCCCCGACCTCGAAGATGCTGTCGAGGCCGGGGCGACACGCGCCGCCTACGCGCGGACCAGCTCCAGCGGCTGGCCTTCTTCCACGTGCTTCATCGCCACGGAGTTCATGCAGTAGCGCTGCCCGGTGGGCGGCGGTCCATCCGGGAAGACGTGTCCCAGGTGGCCGTCACAGCGGGCGCAGCGCACCTCGGTGCGAACCATGCCGTGCGAGCGGTCGCTGATCTCCGTCACCGAGTCCGCGCCACTCAACGGCTGGGTGAACGAGGGCCACCCCGTGCCGGACTCGAACTTGGTCCCCGCCTTGAAGAGGGGATTGCCACAGCCGGCGCACACGTAGGTGCCCGGTGTCTTGGTCCCCAGGAAACACCCCGAGCCCGGGCGCTCCGTGCCATGCCTGCGCAGGACGTCGTACTCCTCGGGAGTCAGGCGCTCGCGCCACTGCGCATCGCTGAGGGTGAGCTTGTCGACCATGCCGTCACGCTCCTTTTCCCGGGTCCACGCCCGGGGTTTCTCTTGGATGCCCATCCTGCCCAATCGTCGCGCCCGCTGGCCAACCTGGAATGAGGCCCCCTGTCCGCCCGTCCGCCCTTCCTCCGGGCCCAGGGGCAGGGCGAGCACGACGCCTCCGCTGACGCCACGTTAGGGCGTAGCCCATCGTTCACACCCCCATCAGCGGAGGCGCCATGCGGATTTTCGAGCTGATGACGAAGAATGTGGAGACCATCGAGGCCGACGAGTCGCTGCGCGTCGCGGCCCTGCGGATGCGCACGTGCAACATCGGCTCGCTCCCTGTCACCGACGGCGGGCAGTTGGTGGGCATGTTGACGGACCGGGACATCACCGTCCGTTCAACGGCCCTGGGACAGGACCCCAACGAGACGCGGGTGCGCGAGGTCATGACGACCGCGCTCATCACCTGCGAACCGGACGCGACGCTGAGCACCGCCGAGCAGCTCATGGAGGACAAGATGGTGCGGCGGCTCGTCGTCGTGGATGAGGCCCGCCGGCCCCTGGGCATCCTCAGCCTGGATGACCTGGCCACCGTGCCCGCGGAGTTGATGCGCGCGGGCGCGGTGCTGGAGCACCTGCGTCACGCGTAGAAACCCCGAGGGGCGGAAAGCCGGGAGCTCCGGCCCCGCCCCTCGGTTCTTCATCAGGCCTCCGCCGCCGGCCCACACTCGGCCGCGAGCTCCGCCAGCCCCGCGTCCCAGGACACGTCCCGCTGCGAGCCGTCCCGCTTTCGCAGCCTGACGCCGTTCGCCTGCACTTCGCGCCCGCCCACCACCACGAGCCACGGGACGCCCGCCTGGTGCGAGTCCAACACCTTGCGCGACAGCGACTCGCCGCGCGCGTCCACTCGTGCGCGGCAGCCCGCGCGTCGCAGGCTGGCGGCGAAGCGCTCCGCGTAGTCCACCGCCGCCTCACCCACGGGCGCCACCACCACCTGCTCCGGAGCGAGCCACGCGGGCAGCGCGCCCCCGTGGTGCTCCAGCAACACGCCGATGAAGCGCTCCAGGCTGCCCAGCAGCGCGCGGTGAAGCATCACCGGACGGACCTTCGCGCCCGAGGACTCCTGGTAGCGCAGGTCGAAGCGCTCGGGCAGCACGAGGTCGAGTTGAATCGTCCCGCACTGCCACTCGCGCCCCAGCCTGTCCTTCAGCACGAACTCCAGCTTGGGCCCGTAGAAGGCGCCCTGACCCGGCTGGAGCTTGCAGTCCAGTCCGGCCTGCTTCGCGGCGGCGGCCAGCCACTCCTCGGCCTGGTCCCATACCTCGTCGCTTCCCGCGCGGGACGCGGGCCGGCCGGAGAAGGCGACCTGCACCTCGTCGAAGCCGAAGCTCGCGTAGAACTCCTTCAGGGAGCGCGCGAAGGCCACGACTTCATCCACCACCTGCTCCGGGGCACAGAAGATGTGCCCGTCGTCCTGCGTGAACTGGCGCAGCCGGAACAGGCCATGCAACGCGCCTCCCGGCTCGCTGCGGTGCACCAGCCCGAACTCGCACAGCCGCAGGGGCAAATCCCTGTAGCTGGGCGCCATGCGCTGCACGAGCTCGATGTGGCCCGGGCAGCTCACCGGCTTCAAGGCGAGGTGGCGGTCCCCGTCCTGGAGCAGGAACATGTTCTCGCGGAAGTTCTCCCAGTGGCCGCTGCGCTCCCACAGGGGCTGCGCGTAGACTTGCGGCGTACGGACCTCGAGGTAGCCCTCGCGTTTCATTCGCTGGCGGACGCGCTCCTCCAGCAGTTGGTACAGCTTCCAGCCGCGCGGGTGCCAGAAGACCATTCCCGGTGCCTCTTCCTGCAGGTGGAAGAGGTCCAGGCGATGGCCCAGGGAGCGGTGGTCTTGTTCGTCGAGCATTGCTTCGTCTCCGGATACGGAAGGGTTGAATGCCTTGCCGGACGGAGCACTGAGCGAGTGCACGGCTGCCCCGGCCGAAAAGGCGGGGCGGAAAGCCGTGCGGTCGTCAGCTCACTTCGCGACGCGCACCGCTCCACACCCGCCGTAGCGAGTCGTGGTGCGGGTGGTCGTGGTGACGATGACGAAGCTCACGAAGAGTAAAATGCAGGCGGGCCCGGGAATTGTCAACCGGACCCGCCGGACAACCCCTTGCAGGGATGTACGCGGCTCAGCAGCTCAGCTTGCCGTTGTAGCAGGCGCAGTACGACTCGACGTCCCCCCGACAGCAGGGCTCGTGCTGCGAGCAGCGCCGGCCCGAGAGCGAGAAGCAGGGCCGGTACGTGCCAGGACAGATGGTGGGGGGGCAGTAGTGGACGACGCCATCACACGTCACGCTCTGGTTGTTCACGTAGCTGCACGTCGTTCCCGTGCAAGAGACCGACGTCCCGCCGTAGCAGGTGGCCGTGCAGGTGACGAGCTCCTGGGACACGTCCTGGACCTCTTCCGACACGACTTCACCGTTGGGTGTCGCGAGGTCCGCGCCGCCACAACCCATCAACGAGACACCAAGGACCGCTGCCATCATCACGATTGCGCGCTTCATGGGAATCCTTCCGGGGAGGACTTGCGTCAGACGCCCAGGGTGAGCGTCTTGTGCTTGTTTTCCCATGAATGCCGGGATGGGTGTCGAGCCTCCCCTCGCGCGGAAGTGTCCAGGCGTGGACGCCCTAGAGGCAGTGGAAGCGCTTCATGGTGGGGTCGCAGGCGCACCACAACAGGAAGTCGCCATCGCAGCAGTCCACCCGCCTGATGCAGCGTTTCCCCTCGTAGGTGGAGCACTGGGGAAGGTCACCCGGACAGGTGACGAGCTCCTGGGAGGACTCCTGCGTGGGCTCCTGGGAGAGCGGCTCGCCGCCCTCTTCCGCCAGAGGCCCACCGCATCCCAGCCACGAGACACTGAACAGCGCCACGCACAGCACGAAGACACGCTTCATGGGCTTCCCTCGGTTCGCTTCGGATGGAGCGCCGGGAATCGGTCGCTCCCCGAGAGGGACTGTGGCATGTGCACTGTGAGTGCGTCAGGAATTGGCCCGCACCGGCAACTGTCAAGTCACGCCAGCAGCGAGGCCAGTCCAATCATGCCGGCGATGAGGAAGAAGAGGGACTCGCCAGCGATGAGACCGCCGCCCACCAGGGACATGGTGCTCATGTCCTCGGGGAGCGCTTCGCCCTGGCCAGGGCTGCCCGCTGCGACGGGGCCGCGCTTCTTCGTCACCGTGTTCCACACGGACGCGATGATGCCGCCCGCGCCGAACCACAGTGCCGCCGGAAAGGACACGAAGGCGCCGAAGGACGACGCGTAGGGGCTGGCCAGCACCAACGAGTCCATGGTCCAGCCCACCGCGAAGCCCGCGCGCGAGCTCTTGATGTAGCTCTGATAGCCCTGGTGACCCTGGAGCAGCTTGCGCAGCACCTGGATGCCGAAGCCGAGCCCCAGGCCGAAGAACATCGCCTGAATCTTGGCGTCCGACAGCGAGCCCAGGTCCCGGATGGCGCCCACCAGCTTGTAGGTCATGGCGGAGCCCCACTGGCCCACCGGGGCATTGGGGTTGTCGAGCTGGTTGATGGTCAGCGCGGGGTAGGCCGTCATGAAGACCTTCGCCAGACCCACGCACAAGAGCGCGCCCATGATGACGCCCATCACCTGGTAGCGGAACTGGATGACGCGGTTGGTGCCCAGGCGCCAGCCGGTGGAGCGGTCCTGCTGCATGTCGCAGCCCACGGACGTGGAGATGAGCAGGATGGTCGCCGCCATCAACCCCACCAGCGGGTTCTTCAGGCCCATCAACGACATCAACATGATGGAGATGACGAACGCGCTGGAGATGGGGTTCTGGTCGGTGATGCCGTAGGAGATGCCGTTGATGAGCACGAACAGGAGCGCCAGGGCCAGGCCGAAGGCGAGCCAGCCCAGGGGCTGCCCCAGCACGAGGGTGCCCACCAGCAGCGTCGCCGCGCCCCAGCCCACCACCCAGGCCAGCAGTCGGGGCATGTTGACCTTCTTCCACGCGGGCTCCTCGCCCTCCGCGACAGTGGCCCGGGCGCGCACGCGCGCGACGGCCTGGACCGCGAGCAGCGAGAGGTCCACCGCCGCCGCGCCGCAAATCATCGCCAGACCGATGAGGAAGCCCACCTTGCGGAACGGGTCCGTCGCGCCCAGCCAGCCCAGCTCGCGCAGATAGGGCAGTTGCCACGCGCCAATGACGGCCATCAGCACCGCGGGCACGGTGATGCGACTGCCGACAATCATGCCCGCGCCCAGCGTGGCGGCGCTCGTTCCGATGGCGGCGACGACGGCGATTTTCTCCGTCATCCACGCGGCGATGGCCCCCAGCAGCGTGCCACCGCCCAGCTTGGAGATGGACGCCTTGAGCAGCCGCTTGTCCGTCAGCGCGCGCAGGATGTTGGCCACCGCGAAGCCCGACGGGTAGTCGAGCTGGAGCCGGTCCACGAGCAGCGGCGTGTAGAGCATGCCCACGCCCACCGCGAACATGCCCACGCAGCCCACGAAGAGCATCAGGTGCCAGGCGGGGGGCATCTCCATGCCCAGCCACACCATGGCCTGGATGAGCACGGACATGGCGCACAGCGAGGCCACCGACGCGGCCATCGTCTGCATGTAGTTGGCGCCGTGCTTGCCCTCCGAGCCGTAGCCGTACGTGACGGCGCTGCCGAGGATGCCCGCCAGCACCTGTCCGCCGACGAAGAAGCCCACGCTGAAGTTCATGTACGACGCGGCGATGCCACCCAGGGGCCCGAGGATGAAGAGGGCCACGGCGCTCAACAGCAGGTGGTATTTCCAGGACCCCACCGGCGGCAGCCAGCCCAGGCGCGGCTGGACCTGCTCGGGGGCGTCGGACAGCGAGGACGGGGAGGGC
>NZ_VIFM01000029.1 GCF_006636215.1 Myxococcus llanfairpwllgwyngyllgogerychwyrndrobwllllantysiliogogogochensis
GGGCGGCTCTTCCTGAAGGGGCGACCTGGGGGTGGGTCCGGAGGGATTATCGCACCCAGGGCTTTCGGGGTTTCCTGCTCGCTGAGAATCGCGCGGGGAGTGCGGGTGCGGGTGACTCTGGAACCCGGCTTCACTCGGGCTTGTGGCAGGCTGCCGGGCCCTCTTCCAGCAAGGAGCTTCACCGTGAATCGCAGTGTTCCCACCCGGTTGGCCCTGGCGTGCGCGTTGCTGCTCATGCCCTTGGGCTGTGCGCATGTCGACCATGCGAGGGACGAGCAGGCCATCCGCCAGATGGTGGACGTGCAGACCCAGGCGTGGAACCGCCAGGACGCGGTGGTGTGGTCCCAGGACTTCGCGCCCGACGCGGACTTCATCAACATCGTCGGGACGCTGTACGAGGGCCAGCCGCAGATTCAGGAGCGCCACGCGGCCATCTTCCAGACGCTCTTCAAGGGCAGTCAGAGCAAGGTCACCATTCGTCGGGTCGCCTTCCCCGCGAGCGACGTGGCCGTGGTGGACACCACGCACGAGGTGACGGGGCATCAGGGCCTGCCTCCCGGCGTGCAGAACACGGAGCCAGGACTGCTGCGGACCCAGATGCGGTACGTGATGAATCGCGTGGGCGGCACGTGGCGCATCGTCGCGGCGCAGAACACCGACGTGAAGCCCCGGCCGTAGCGCGGGGAAGGTGTCGAGGCGCTCAGCTCACCGGGAGCCCGAGCGCCTTGATGCGTCGGTAGAGGTTGCCCCGGTCCACCTGCAACAGCCGCGCGGCCCCGGCGATGCTCTCGCCTTCGAGGAGCGCGGCGCGGATGAGGTCCCGCTCGAAGTCCTCCACGTGCTCGCGGTAGCTCTTCTCTCCGAGGCTGGGGCGCGCGGCTGTCGCGGGGGCCTGGGGCGCGGAGACTGCCTCGGGGCCGAGCGTCAGCGGTCCGCCGCCTCGCAGCAGGTTGAGCCGCTCGATGACATTGCGCAGCTCGCGCACGTTGCCCGGCCACGGGTACGCACGCAGCGCGGTCTCCGCGCCGGGAGCCAGCACCAGCGGTGCTTCCGGTCCGGCGAACTCGGCCGCGAAGGCGCGCGCCAGCGGGAGCAGGTCCTCGGGGCGCTCGCGCAGGGGAGGGATGTGCAGGGGCATGACGTTGAGGCGGAAGAAGAGGTCCTGACGGAAGCGGCCCTCCTTCACCGCGCGGGCCAGTTCCTGATGGGTCGCCGCGAGGATGCGCGCGTCCACGGGCACGGGCACCGAGCCACCGAGTCGCTCCACTTCGCGCGTCTCCAGCACGCGTAAGAGCTTGGCCTGGAGCTCCAGCGGCATGTCTCCAATCTCGTCGAGGAGCAGCGTGCCGCCGTGGGCCTGCTCGATGCGCCCCGCGCGTCGATTCACGGCGCCGGAGAACGCGCCCTTCTCATGGCCGAACAGCTCGCTCTCCAGCAGCGTGGCGGGAATCGCGGCGCAGTTGACGGCGACGAGCCGGCCCTTGCGTCCCGACGCCAGGTGCAGCGCCCGCGCGACGCGCTCCTTGCCTGTGCCTGTCTCGCCGGTGATGAGCACCGCCGTGTCGCTGGGACCCACGCGTGTGATGAGCTGCCGCAAGGCCCCCATGGCGGGGCTGTCGCCCACGAGATGACCGGGGCGCGCGAGCGCATCCAGCAGTCGCTCGCGTTCCTCCTGGAGCGCGCCGAGCGCCAGGGCATTGCGCAGCGCCGTGACGAGTCGCTCGGGGGACGGCGGCTTCTCCACGAAGTCCGTGGCGCCAAGCTTCAGGGCCTGTGCGGCCTCTGATGGTGACGCCTCGCCCGACAGCACGACGACGGGCACGGGCAGCGGACGCGGCAGCCGCGCGAGGAACTCCAGGCCCGTCTCGCCCGGCATGCGCAGGTCGAGCAGCATCATCGCGGGGAGGCCCTCGGGGGCTTCGAGGACGCGGGTGGCCTCGGCGGCGGAGCGGGCCTCCACGGAGGTGAAGCCCTCGTCGCTCAAGAGGCCGCGCAGGGCCTTGAGGACGCCAGGGTCGTCGTCGACGACGAGGATTCGGGGGCCGGGCTTCATGTCGTGGGCACGGGGGACGAAGGAGGGAGGAGGGGCAGCTCCACGCGCGCGAGCGTACCGCCGCCGGGCGCGGGCTCCAGTCGGAGCGTGCCGCCATGTTCGTGGGTGATTTTCTGGGAGATGGGCAGCCCCAGCCCACTGCCTTCGGGCTTGGTGCTGAAGAGACCGCGCGTGAGGGCCGCTCCCTCCAGCACGGTGGGCACGCCGCTGCCACCATCGGTCACGGTGATGCGCACGGCGCTCTCCGTCGCGGGCTCCAGCGCGACACGGACGGGTGGCGCGCCTTCGGGGGAGGCCTCGGTGGCGTTCTTCACGAGGTTGCCGAACAGCCGGCGCAGGCCGTCCGGGTCCGCGCGCAGCGAGACATCTGGACCGGGCACCAGCTCCACCGGCACGGGCGAGGTCTCCGCATACAGCGCGCAGATTTCCGAGAGCAGCGGGCGCAGAGGCACGTCCTGGAAGCGCGGCGCGGGCAGGCGCGCGAAGGTGGAGAAGCTCTGCGTCATCCGCATCAGCAGATCCACTTCCTCCTGGAGCAGGGCGACGGACTCGGTGACGCGGGTGGCGTCAGAGGGGGAGCCTGTGTCCGCGCGAGACAGCCGTGCGAGCGAGAGCTTCATCGCGGTGAGTGGGTTCTTCAGCTCGTGGGCGAGTGAGCGGGCGACGTCCTGCCACGCGGCGATCTGCTCGGCGGACTTGAGCCGCTCGCGCTGGGCGACCAGTTCCTGGCCCATGCGGTTGAACTGGCCCAGGAGGAACTGGAGTTCGTCGCGAGGCGGGTCCGTGGCGGGCAGTCGCATGGAGAGGTCGCCTCGTGCATAGGCCCACATGCCCTCGGTGAGCGTCGTCACAGGGCGGGTCAGCGCACGGCCGAGCAGCACGGCGGCCACCGCCAGCACGCCGCCCGATACGAGGACGAGGAGGGTGATGAACGCGGGCACGCGCCGCACCAGGGCCCGACGTGTCAGCTCCGCCTGGGCCAGATGCAGCCGCGCTTCATCCAGGGAGCCGCGAGGCAGGCCCCGGCGCTCCAGGTCCAGGGACACGTCATCCAGCACTGCTTCCACGGGAGCCACGGAGACGGACAGCACCCGCTCCAGCGCGCCCTGGGCCACGATGCCCAGGAGCACCAGTGGGACGAGCCCCGCGAGCAGCATCACCGCCAGCAGCCGGCGACGGAAGCGAGGGGGCGGGGGAGTCGAGGACATGGCGGACGCGGGTGGGCTCACGGCAAGAGGGCGACAGGCGCACTACGCGGGACGCGCGCCGCGCTTGCCTCGGGTTGTACCGCTCCGGCGGCCCGTCGCCCAACCTGGGCTTGAGTGCTGATAGCCTCACGGGCCGGATGCCCCGCTTCCTCGCGCCCTCTCAGAGCTGGTTGTTCGGTCCGCGCGTGGACCTCGCCGTCTTCGCCGGCAGTGCGCTCGTCTCCGTGGCCATGGTGCTCGCCGCGCCCTGGCTGGGGGCCGTGGGTGACACGCCTCTCTGGGCGTGGCTCCTGCTCGTCGTCTGCGTGGACGTGGCCCACGTCTGGTCCACGTTGTTCCGCACCTACCTGGACCCGAACGAACTGCGCCAGCGGCCCGGCCTGTATCTGGGCGCCCCCCTCGTCGCCTGGGTGGTGGGCGTGCTGGCCCACCACGTGTCACCGGGCGCGTTCTGGACGCTGTTCGCCTACGTGGCCTTGTTCCACTTCGTCCGTCAGCAGTACGGCTGGGTCGCGCTGTACACGCGCAAGGCGCGAGCCTCCGACGTCGAGCGTCGCCTGGACGCCGCCGCCATCTACGCGGCCACCGTGGGCCCCGTCGTGTGGTGGCATGCGAACCTGCCGCGCGCGTTCTGGTGGTTCGTGGAGGGCGACTTCCTCCCGGGCCTTCCCGCATGGATGGGCACGCTCGCGCTGGCGCTGCACGCGGTGGTGCTCGTGGCGTGGGTCGCCTTCCAGAGCCTGCGCGTGTCGCGCGGCGAGGGACTCCAGGTCGGCAAGGTGCTCCTCGTCGGCGCCACGTGGGTGACGTGGTTCGGCGGCATCGTCCTCGCGCGCGATGACTTCACCTTCACGGTGATGAACGTGGTGCTGCACGGCGTGCCGTACTTCGCGCTGCTGTTCCGCTACTCGCGCGGGCGCGGAGAGGAGGGCGGATATGGCGCCGCGGGCACCGTGCTGCGCGCGGGGCTGCCCGGCTTCCTCCTGTTCCTCGTGGCGCTGGCGTTCACCGAGGAACTGTTGTGGGACCGCTTCATCTGGCATGACCGCCCCGGCTTCTTCGGAGGCGCGGACGTGGGGCTCTCGCCGGACCTGCTGGCGCTGGTGGTGCCGCTGCTCGCGTTGCCGCAGGCCACGCACTACGTGCTGGATGCGTTCATCTGGAAACCGGGCCGCCAGCCCGCGTTGTTGGCCCGGCTCGGTTGGGCGCCGCGCTCCGTGCAAGAGGGTCCACCAATCGCCACCTCGCGCGATTCGACGATGGTCATTCGCGGAGGGAGTGAATAAGGGTCAGAGGCTCTATGCCTCGACTCCTGCTCGTCTCCAATCGTCTCCCTGTCACCGTCAAGGTGGAGAAGGACAGCGTCGCCGTGGTGCGCAGTGCCGGCGGACTGGCCACGGGATTGCGCCGACCCCATGAGCGCTCCGGCGGCCAGTGGATTGGCTGGCCCGGGGACATGTCCCGGCTGTCGGAAAGCCAACGGACGCGCGTGGAGGAACAGTTCGCCGAGCAGCGCTACGTGCCCATCCACCTCACCGCGAGCGAGGTGAGCCGCTACTACGAGGGCTACTCCAACCGGGTCCTCTGGCCGCTGTGCCACTACATGCTGGACCGCATCCCCCGTCAGGACCGTGACTGGGAGGTGTACCGCAAGGTCAACGAACGTTTCGCGGACCTCACCGCGAAGCAGTACCAGCCGGGCGACACCATCTGGGTGCATGACTACCAGCTCATGCTGGTGCCGGGGATGTTGCGCGAGCGGCTCCCCGAAGCCCGCATCGGGTACTTCCACCACATCCCGTTCCCCTCGTCGGAAATCTTCCGGACGCTGCCCCGCAGGGAGGCGCTGCTGAAGGGCCTGCTCGGCGCGGACCTCATCGGCTTCCACACGGTGAGCTACGTGCGGCACTTCTCCGGCTCGCTGTTGCGGCAGCTCAGCCTGGACACGGATGTCGACAGCATCATGTGGCAGGGGCGGCAGGTGCGGGTGGGCGCCTTCCCCATGGGCATCGACTCCGACTCCTTCGACTCGCTCGCGAAGGAGGTGAGCGTGCTGGAGGAAGTGGCCTCGCTGCGGCGCACCGCGGAGGGACAGCGCATCCTGCTGGGCATCGACCGGCTCGACTACACCAAGGGCATCCCCCGCAGGCTGCTGGCGGTGCAGCGCCTGCTGGAGCGCGAGCCCGCGTGGCGCGGACGCCTGCGGTTCATCCAGGTGGCCGTGCCCAGCCGCACCCAGGTGGAGGCGTATGCCACGTACCGCGAGCAGGTGAACGAGCTGGTGGGCCGAATCAATGGCCAGTACGGCAGCGTGCAGAACGTGCCGGTGCATTACCTCTACCGCTCCTTCAACGAGAAGCAGCTCGCCGGGCTGTACCGCGCCGCGGACGTCATGCTGGTGACGCCCGTGAGGGATGGCATGAACCTGGTGGCCAAGGAGTTCTGTGCCTCCCGGCCGGACGAGGACGGCGTGTTGGTGCTCAGCGAACTCGCCGGTGCCGCCGACGAGCTGAACAAGGCGCTCACCGTCAACCCTTACGACGTGGAGTCGACGGCGGACGCCATCGAGCAGGCGCTGGAGATGGGCGAGCACGAGCGCCGCGAGCGCATGCGCGCCCTGCGCGCGCAGGTGAAGGCCCACGACGTGCACTGGTGGGTGTCCCACTTCCTGGGCCGGCTCCAGGGGCTGCCCTCGGTCTCCGTGCGTGACGTCAAGGGCGGTGATGAGGCGCTGGAGGTGATGAAGTCGGCGGAGCGCCTGTCGCTGATGCTCGACTATGACGGGACGCTGGTGGGCTTCGCGCCCCGGCCGGAGCTGGCCGCGCCGGATGATGCCCTGCGGGAGTTGCTGGCGAAGCTGGTGGCGAGGCCGAACACCACGGTGAGCGTGGTCAGCGGCCGGCCCAAGGAGACGCTGGAGTCGTGGTTCGGGACGCTGCCCATGGGGCTGCACGCGGAGCACGGCCTGTGGTCCCGCTCGAGGCCGGGGGATGCGTGGCGGATGCTCGACGGGGTGACGGCGGAGTGGAAGGACGCCGCGCGCCCCATGCTCGATGAGTTCGCCGCGCGCGTCCCCGGTTCGTTCGTGGAGGAGAAGTCCGCGTCGCTGGCGTGGCACTACCGCCAGGTGGACCCGGAGTTCGGCGCGCTCCAATCCCGTGAGCTGCGATTGAAGCTGGCGGAGACCTTCGCCCGGCGGCCCGTGGACATCCTCCCCGGTGACAAGGTGGTGGAGGTGCGGCCTCATGGCGTGAACAAGGGCCGGGTCGTGGACGCGGTGACTCGCCAGTTGTCGCCCGGCACGCTGGTGGTGGCCGTGGGTGATGACCGCACGGATGAGGACATGTTCGCGGCCATGCCCGAGGGCGGGCTCACGATTCACGCGGGCAACAAACCCTCGCGCGCCACGTACCGCGTCAGCGGCCCGGAGGAAGTGCGCAAGTTGTTGGCCGCGCTCGTGGAGACCTGACCGCGCGGCCTCCGCACCCGGGGGCGACGTCGAGGCCGGGGCTCGACGGTTTCGTTGGCAAGTCGTAGGACATTCCACGAAATGCCGAGGAGTCGGGTGACAGGCTCCCTCTCCGCTGGTGTTCTGCTTCCGGGCCGGATTTTCACGGGGAGATGGAACATGGATGTCCCGCGCCGTGGTCTGCGGGTGGGTGCAGCGGTGCTGGTGGTGAGCTTCTCCGGGGCGGGATGTGGCCCGGGTGACGATGCCGTCGCCAACGAAGTGGAGACCAGTGAACAGGGCCTGGACTGGGAGCAGTCGCTCCTGGCCCCCCTGGACCGGGATGCGCTGCGGCAAGCCATCGCCGGCTTGCCGGACGCGAAGACGACAGCGGCGCAGGTCCGCATCAATGGCACCGCGGGACGCTGGCTCGGCGCGTCCGGTGTCGCGGATGTCCACGCGGGCACGCCCGTGCCCACGGATGCGCGCTTCCGCATCGGCAGCATCACCAAGACGTTCACCGCCACCGTGGTGTTGCAGCTCGCCGCGGAGCGCCGCGTGGACCTGGACCGCCCGGTGCAGCACTACCTGCCCGGGTTGCTGCCTCCCAACTTCGGCCTCATCACCGTGCGTCAGCTCTTGAATCACACGCACGGCCTGCCCAACGTCCCGCTGCCGTCCAAGGACCCGGAGTGGTTCTTCGACAACCGGTTCCGCCGCTGGTCGCCCCGCGAGCTCGTCGCGCTGGCGCTGCCACCCGGGCCCCGCTTCGTGCCGGGCACCCAGCAGGAGTACGGCAACATCGGCTACCTCGTCGCGGGGCTGCTCATCGAGAAGGTCACCGGCAGGCCCTACAGCCACGCGGTGCGCGACCGCATCCTCGCGCCGCTCGACCTGCGGGACACGTCCGTGCCCGGCAATGACCCGACGATTCCCGGCCCTCATGCCAGGGGTTACGAGGCCGTCACCAAGGCCGACGGTACGGTGCACCTGGTCGACATCACCGAGGCGAACCAGTCCATCCCCTGGGCCGCCGGGGAGATGATCTCCACCACGGCCGACCTGGACACGTTCCTCTCCGCGCTCTTCCGGGGCCGGCTGCTGCCACCCGCGCAGCTCCAGGAACTCTTCACCGTGCCGGACGTGCCCACCCTGGGCGGAGGGCGCGCGAGCTACAGCGCGGGCCTGACGCGCTTCGAGGTCAACGGCCTGACGCTGTGGGGCAAGAGCGGAGACCGGCACGGCTACAACAACGGCATGGGGGCCACGCGGGACTTGCGCCGGCGCCTGGTCTACTCCGTCAACACGCTGCACATGGGACAGGAGCGGCCGGCCATCGCCGACCGCATCGTCGCCACCACCTTCGCCGCCCGTTCCCCCCGTCCTTGAACGAAGCGAACGGCCTCCGCGCGCGTGAAGCGAGCGGAGGCCGCGGCGGATAACTACCGCACGAGGGACGCGGTGCGACCGCCGGGGCCCTGGATGATGACCCGGCGCGCGAAGGCGCGGTCCACGCGGCCGAGGAAGTCCCTGAACGCCGGGTACTCGTCCGCCTTCACGCGCGCGACGGAGAGCTTCACCTCACCCTCGGCGACGAGCTTGCCCTCCTCCACGCGGTAGGTGAGCTTGAGGCGGCCGAACGCGTTCGTCTCCTCCACCGCCTGCGGCAGCTCCGTCACGGACCAGCCCGCGGGCAGCGTGTAGCGCAGGTTGAAGCTGTTGACCCACGGGCTCTGCATCACCAGGTCGAACCGGCGCTCCGCCAGCGGGGCGAAGGCCTGCTGGTAGGTGCGGCCCGTGCCGAAGGGCAGGAAGCGCACCGCGTTGGGCATCACCTCCGCGTAGCGGGGGATGCTCATCCGGAAGTCCATGGACACGTCATCGTCCAGCTTCGTGGTGTCGCTCAGCGACACCTCGTTCACCGTCAGGCCGGGGAAGCTCTGCGCCCACGCCCGCTCGAAGGTGGACTTGCGCGTGGCCTCCGGACGGTACGCCCGGCGGTACTCCGGCGCGCTCTGGCCGCTCACCGTGCTGGCGCCCGTCACTTCCGCGCTGCCATCCGCGCGCAGCGCCACGTCCATCTTCAGGCCCGTGGCGTTGTCCTCCGCCCTGGCCTCCGGCGTGGTGAGGAAGGTGCTCTTGCCGTCCGGCTCCACCACCAGCACGTTGGCGACGCGGTCCGCGCTGGGCAGCTCCTTCGCCCCGTGGAACTCCGCCGTGCCATCCAGGTACAAGTCGAACTTGGGGACATACGCAATCGCGTGGTTGAAGGCCGCGAGGCTCGCGGGCTCCGCGTCCAGCGCGCCCAGGTTGCGCATGCGCAGGAGCACCAGCCGGCTGTCCACGCCCGCCACCCGCAGCATGGCGTGGATGAGGCTCGCCTTGTCCTTGCAGTCACCGAAGCGCCGCGACAGCACCCGGTCCACGCGGTACGGCTTGAAGCCGTGGATGCCGAACTCCAGCGCGACATAGCGCGTGTTCGTCACCACGAAGTTGTAGATGGCGCGCACCACCGCCAGCTCGTTCTTCCGGTCCACGCCCGTGAGCACCTGGTCCACCGTCTGCTTCAGCTCCGAGTTCGGCTGGAGCTGGTCCCTCACGAGGCCCCACCAGTAGCGGCCCACCTGGTCCCACGTCTGGTAGGTGGAGACGTGGAGGTTCTGGGCGACCTCCGCCCAGCCCGGCATGCCCGGCTCCGGCACCACCTTGGCCACGTGCTTCGCGTTCCAGCGGTACAGCACGCGCCCGCCGTCCACCGACTCCTGCGCGCTCTCCACGCCCTGCAGCCGGCTCTTGTTCCAGTAGAGCGGGCGCTCCTTGGGCATCTCCACCAGGTACTGGAAGCGCAGCTTGGGATAGACGCCCTGCACGCTCTCCACGTCACCCCAGTAGTCCGACAGGAGGTTCTCCTGCGCGGTGTCGTCCAGGCGGTACGTCACCTCCAGCGTGTCGCCGGCGGCCAGGGACGGGAAGGAGAGCACCTTGGCGCGGGCGTCGTAGTACATGCCCGTCCACGGCTCGTTGATGTTGCGGTCGTTCTCCCCGTAGCTCTCCACCACGGAGCCGTCCGTCTTCGTCACCCGGGCGCGCAGCACGCGCACCTCCTGGCGGTCCGGCGAGTAGGTGATGGGCATGGTGCGGAAGGCGTCCACGCCCCGCGCGTTCTGCACCTTCACCACCATCTGCATCAGCCGGCTGGACAGGCCGCTCTTCTGGACGTGCACGAAGGTGTTGTCGACCAGGTAGATGGCGTCCTCGTGGACGTACGCCTCGGCCTCCTTCGCCAGGGGCCTGGCGTCCACCACGTGCTGCATGCCGGCGCCGGCGCCCTCGCCCTTGAGGGCGCGCAGTGCCTCCTTCAGGCCGGGGTTCTGCGGACGCAGCACCAGCGAGCGCTCGAAGGCGGCCAGCGCGGGCTCCCGGCGGCCGGCGGCGAGCAGCGCGCGACCCTCGCGCTCGTAGACCTCCGGCTCATCCGGGGACAGGGCACGGGCCTCCGCGAACAGGGCCACCGCCGGCTCCACCGCGCCGTTGCTGGCCTTCAGCTCCGCGAGCCTCACGCGGGCGCCGTTGTCGAACGGGTTGAGGGCGACCAGCTGCGAGTACTCGCGCTCGGCGGCCTCCACCTGACCGGAGTCCGCCAGCAGCGCGGCCAGCGCGCGGCGCGTGCCGGTGTCGTCGAAGCGCAGCGCCAGCACCACGCGCATCCGGTCCATGGCCTCGCGATGGCGGCCGAGCTGCCGGGAAATCTGCGCCGCGGTCCGCACCGCGCGCGGCTGCCGGGGCTGATGGCGGAAGGCCTCCTCCACCAGCGCGTGCGCGCGCGGACGCTCACCCAGGGCCTCGTAGGCGCGGGCCAGCGCCAGCCGGGCGGAGGCCTCCTCGGGCGTCTTCTCCAGCACGGGCGCCACCAGCGCCATGACGCGCTCCGGGTGTCCGCGCTCCATCTCATGGTCCGCCAGGGCCACGCGGGCCTCGGGCAGCGTGGGGTCGGCGGCCACGGCGGCCTCCAGGAAGCGGCGGCGCTCGTTCAGGTCATCCCGCTGCAGGCTCGCCGCGAGCATCTGCAGGCGCGCGTCCTTGGGCGCGAGCTCCGCGGCGCGCGTGGCCTCCACCGTGGCGGTGTGCTCGCGGTCATCGAAGCCCCGGTAGAAGCCGAGCACCCGCGCGTAGTCCCCATGCAGGGTGGCGTCGTTGGGGTTCTTCTCCACCAGGGTGCGCAGCGCGGAGGTCAGCGTGGGCAGCGTCTGCGGAGCGGGGGCCGCGCCGCGCTCGATGGCGGGCGCCCTGGCCGGCAGCGACGCGCGCACGGACGGCGACTCCTGGCGCAGGTAGAATCCCAGCGGGCCGGTCTCCTGGCACACCTTGAGGAGCACGCGGTTGAGGCCCTTGCGCAGCTTCACGGACACGCGGGACTGGTCCGGGCGCGGCAGGTTGTAGCGGTCCTCCTTCGCGGCCAGCTGCCCGTTCACCCACAGGCGGAAGGCGCCGGAGGTGCCCAGGCCGAGCGCCACGCGCGTCTCCTGTGAGGACTCCAGCCAGGTGACGGCGTAGGCCACGGCCTCGCGGTTGGGGCGCACGGCGGTGGCCAGGTCCACGTAGCCGTCCGCGGTGGTCGCGGTCAGCTTGCGCCAGGACACCTGACGGCCCTTGGCGCCCGCGTAGTTGGCGGCCAGGTCCAGGTTGGCGGCCTCCGGGCCGAAGTCCGTGTCACACCCGGACTTGCCCTCGTTGTCGAAGCCGCCGACGACGTAATAGTCGCCGAGGAAGCCCATCCACTGCTTCACCTCGCCCGCGCGCGTCAGCCGGCCCCGGGCGCGCTCGGTGTCCAAGAGGAGCAGCTGCGCGGTGGCGCGCGTGTTCGCGTCGAACTGCCGCCGCGAGGCCACGTAGGAGTAGGTGCTCACCAGCGGCGTGAGGTCTTCCACCTCGTCCACCAGCGAGTGCAGCCGGAGGAGACCCGCGGCGCCCCGGGGCGAGGAGGCCTGCTTCAGCGCCTCGGCCGCGTACAAGCGGGCCGTCTCGTCCGCCGCGGGCCGGGCCTGCACCCAGAGGGGGCAGGTGAGCACGAAGACTGCGGCCAGCCATGTGAAGCGGGACATCCGTTCTCCTCGGTGCGACATGCGTGTAGGGCGAAGGCCCCGCGCATTCCGGGGCCGCCGACGCCGATGAACAGGCGGGCCCTTTGGGGCCTTCCCCTGCATGCGGCCCTGGATGGCGGACAGGCAACCGAAAACGTCACCCAGCGTGCGGAGGGGAACGGGGTAGGTGCGGGTGGGTTTGGAGTGGCGCGGGGCAAGTCAGGGGCTTGGGGTCTCGAAAACCCCGCCTACACTGCGGTTCCCGGCGCCCCCGAGGAAGCCCCTGGAGCGCCCGACTTCGTCCTCACACCCCCCGGAGCCCCATGCGTCGTCTCGTCATCCTGCTCACCGCGCTGAACCTCATGGCCTGTGCCCACGGAGGGAGCGCCTCGGAGCCTGCTGCTCCGGAGGCCGCCTCCGCGAAGCCCCCGGCACCCAAGCCCGTCGCCACGCCGGAGGCGATGAAGGCGGCCTCCGAGGGGTATGCGCTGTCCCGGAAGGGCGACAACGCGGGCGCGCTGGCCCTGTTCCGGACGGCCTGGGAGGGCGGGGCGCGGGGCAAGAGCCTGGCCTACACCGCGGCTTGCGTGGCCTCCCTCGCGAAGGTGAACGAGGAGGGGCTGGTCTGGTTGGAGCGCGCCGTGGACGAGGGCTTCAATGACGCGAAGCACCTCGCGAAGGACCCGGACCTGGACAACCTCCGGAGCCTGCCTGGCTTCGCGCCGCTGGCACAGCGAGTCGCCGCGGCCGACGCGAAGCAGTACGAGGCCGCGGACCCGGCGCTGCGCGACGAGCTGCTGAAGCGCGCGGACGAGGACCAGGACGTGCGCAAGCTCCTCGTGGCCTCGAATTTCAAGGACGAGGCCGTCAAGACGAAGATGCGCGAGGTCGACGCCAGCAACACCGCCTTCCTCAAGGACGTCATCGCGAAGCGGGGCTGGCCGGGCAAGGCCCTGGTGGGCGCGCGCGCCACCTTCAGCGCGTGGCTGATGGTGCAGCACGCGGACCAGGACGTGGCGTTCCAGGAGCAGGTCCTGCCGATGCTGGAGCAGGCCGTGGCGCGAGGCGAGGGGTCGGCCAAGGAGCTCGCGTACCTCACCGACCGGGTGCTGGTGAACACCGACAAGCCGCAGCGTTACGGCACCCAGTTGGAGCCGGTGGACGGGAAGATGGTGCCCAAGCAGTTGGAGGACCCGGCGAACGTGAACGCGCGTCGCGCCGCCGTGGGCCTCGACTCGGTGGAGGAGTACATCCAGAGCGTCGAGCGGATGAAGGCCGCGATGAACAAGCCGTAAGCTCGCGCGGGCCCTAGAGCACGACGCCGAAGTATTCCGCGAGCGCCCGCCGGCGAGAGTCCTCGTCCAGCACGGTCAGCTCGCGGCGCTCCTTCCCCTCGGTGATGACGAGGGCGCCTTCCTTGAGGGTGACGCGGCCCTTCGGCGTCGCCTTCGTGCACAGCCGTCGCTGCGTGAAGATGGACTCCGGCGAAGTCTGGTGGTGGTGGCACATGCCGGTGAAGTCCTCCAGCGCGCGCGGGACGAGGGAGAGCGCGTACTGCGCCTCCCAGCCCTGCTCCGAGTCGCGCCACAGCAAGAGCCCCGCGCCGTCGGCGGCCAGCCGGTAGTCGCGTCCGGCGCGTGTCTGCACGCCGCGCTCGTCCAGGCGCAAGGGCTCCAGGAAGCCCTCTCCGAAGCCGACGTCGACGAGCCACTTCTCGCCCCCGTCCTCCACCTGGAGCGTCAGGTGGTCGAACTCCGGGCCGAACGTCCCGTCCCTGGCGTCGGAGGCGACACGCGCGGACAGCGGCGTGACGCGGTAGCCACGCGCGGTGAGCAGCCGTGAGAACAGGCCGTTGAGCTCGTAGCAGAAGCCGCCGCGGCGGCGGGTGACGACCTTGTCGAAGAGGGCGTCCGTGTCGAGCCGGATGGGGCGGCTCAGGTGGATGTCCAGGTTCTCGAACGGCACCGACTCAAGATGCGCCCGGTGCAGCGTGGCCAGCGACGCGTCGGCGGGGGCCTGGATGCGTTCCATGTATCGCGCGGCGTCGAACATGGCGCATGTCTAGCGCGGTCCACCCGGTGGGTGGAACGGGCTTTCCGGACGGGGCGTTGTCGGCCTGACGCGGCGGGAGGCTCCCTCCACCGACGAGGGAGCCTCTGCGGTGAATCCTACTTCGCCGGGGTGCTGGTGACGGGAGGCGGGCGGCGCAGGAAGGACCGCACGCTTTCGAGCTGCAGGCGGTCCGACTCCACGCACAGGCGGATGGACTCCAGCGCCCGGGCGTAGGCGCGCGGCGCGCCCTCCAGCTTGTCGACGCGGGGGCCGAGGAAGGCCTCCAGCTCCGCGCGGTGCTTGTCGTCACAGAGCGAGCCCGTCATCGCGATGAGCCAGCCCAGTTCGTCCGAGCGGACGCGGGTGGCGAGCGTGTCGAAGTGTTCGCGGTAGAAGCTCCACGCCACCTCGCGCGTCTCCGGCTCGGAGAAGGCCCCGGCGAACAGCGGGCGCGCGTCGCGCACGTCGAACTCCGTCATGGCCAGGGTCAGGTTCTCTTTCACCAGGGCCGGGTCCCGGAAGCTGGCGAGCACGTTGATCATCTGGCTGCGCTCGTTGCGGTCCTCCGCCTTGCGCGCGCGGGCGAGCAGCGTGTCGTGGAGGGCGCGGTCGGCGTTGCGCGCGGCCACCGACAGCACCAGCGGCACGGCCTCCGGGTCCACGCTGTCGCGCTTGGCGAGCCACTGGGTCGCCAGGCCCTGGGCCTCGCGCACCAGCGCGGGGTGGTGTCCCGTCATCGTCGCCAGGGCGAGGTGCAGCGAGCGCGTCTGCTTCAGTTCGTCGCTGTCGTTCTTCTTGGGCAGCCAGCCCAGCGCCTTGGCGCGAGCGCCGTAGAGCTGCCCCACCCAGGTGCGGAAGCGCGCGCGCTCGGCCGGGGTGAGGTGGTCCTCGTTCACCAGGTAGAGCAGGCGGGCGCCGCCCATGACGAGGGAGCGGCTCGCATCGGACGCGGTCGCCGGCACCATCTTCAGCGCCTCGCCGAGCGGCAGGTCACCCCGGCGCACCGACGCCTCCACGTCCGCGAGGAGCGCCAGCCGCTCCGGCACCGACAGCGTCTTCTGCGTCGCCGCGAGCACCTGGGTGAGCTGCTGGGACGAGTAGCCCGCGCGGTAGTAGCCCATGCCGCCCGCGTTGAGCAGGACCCACTGGGGACACTTCTCGAGCGGCAGGTCCAGCTCTCCCGTGCTCTCGGAGAGCAGCTGGCAGACGCGCACGTCCTCCGCCCCGACACCCGCGCGCACGCACACGGGGACGGACCAGGTCTGGTCCTTGGAGGCGTTGGAGCCCGCGGGCAGGTAGCGCTCCTGGGACAGCTTCAGCTTCGGCCGCTTGCCGGCGTCGCACTGCACCTGGGCGGAGACGCGGGGGGCGCCCGGCTGGTCGATGAAGCTGCGGAAGGAGCGGGCGACGTCGGGGCCGGCGGTCTCCGAGAGCGTGGTGGCGAAGTCGTCGGACGTCGCGGTGCCCCACTCGTGCTTGCGCACGTGGGTGCGCAGCATGTCGCGCATCTTGTCCGGTCCCAGCCAGGACTCGAACATGCCGATGATGGCCGAGCCCTTGGCGTAGGTGGTGGAGTTGTCGAAGGAGCCGATGACCTCGTCATGCGTCGTCGCGGGCTTGCGCACCGGCAGCGCGGCGGCGAGCTCGTCCGCGCTCATGGCTCCGGACAGCGCGTGGGTGCTGGCGTCCTGGCCGAAGCCCCAGCTCGGGTCGAACCCGTCCATCTGCTTGCGGTCCAGCCACGACGTCAGCGACTCGTTCAGCCAGATGTCGTCCCACCAGCGGCAGGTGACGATGTTGCCGAACCAGTAGTGGCCCAGCTCATGGCCCGCGATGTTGACGTACCACTTGCGGCGCTGGAGCGTTTCCTCGCCGGGGCGGATGAGCGTCAGGGGCTGGCCCAGGGCGACGAGGCCCGGGTGCTCCATGGTGCCCCAGTAGCGAGGCACCACCGCGACGTCGAGCTTCTCGTACGGGTAGGCCTGGTCGAAGAAGTCCTCGAGCACGGTGACGATGCGCGGGGTGACGCTGGCCGCGTACGCCGTCTCAGGGCCGCGACCCTTGGGGACGATGAAGCGCAGCGGCACCTTGTTGCGGCCAGTGGTGCCCGCGTCCACCACGTCGAAGGGCCCCACAACGAAGGCCACGAGGTAGCTGGGCATGGGCTTGCTGTCGCGGAAGGTGATGCGCTGGAGCCCGTCGGGCAGCGTCTCCTTCGCCTCGATGGCGTGGTTGGCGAGCGCCACGTCACCGGCCTTCACGGTGAAGCGCAGCCGCCAGGGCACCTTGAAGGTCGGCTCGTCGAAGCAGGGGAAGGCGCGGCGCGCGTCCACCGGCTCGAAGAAGGTGTAGAGGTAGTTGTTGCCGCCTTCCTCCTGCGAGTAGATGCCCCGGCTGCGCTCGGCATCCACCTTGCCGGAGAAGGTGATGACGATGCGCGCGCGTCCGGGCGCGAGCGTCTCCGGCAGCAGCAGACCGAGTCGTCCGTCGCTCGCGGTGACGGCCCGGGCCTCCAGCGTGCGCGCGTCCTTCTCCACGCGGGCCGCGCTCACGTCCAAATCCTGTCCGTGCAGCCAGACCTGGCGCACCGGCTCGCGCACGTCCACGTCGATGGTGACGGTGCCCGAGTACGTCGGCTCCGAGGACAGCAGCTTCAGGTCCAGCGTGTAGTGGGTGGGCTGGATGGTGTCCGGGAGCCGCAGCGCGGGGGGCTGGGCTTCGGGCCACTCGGGCGTCGCCGCCGCCGTGGCCTCGGGCTTGGACGGGACGGTGGTCTCGGTGGCGTGGGTACAGTGAAGCGAGACCAACGCGGGGACGAGGAGGAGGAGGTGCCTGCGCATGCCGCGAGGCTACCGCGCCCCTCGCGTTTGGCTACCGAGAAGGGCACGGCGATGCGTGTCTATGAATTCCGCGTGGGTTCCGGCAGAGCCGGATTCCTTCAGAAGCGGCAGAGGAACGCGTCGTAGCCGCCGGCGCTGGGGTTGCCCGCCAGGCCGCCGAAGGTGAATCCGGTGACGTACGTATTTCCCGAGGCATCCACGGCCACGCCCCGTCCGATGTCCGAGCGGTTCGTGCCGAGCGTGCGGGTGCCAATCTTGCTGCCGAGGGCGTCGAAGCGGGAGAGGAACACGTCCTGGGAGCCCGCGTAGGCGTTGCCGTCCAGTGAAGCGGTCGTGTAGCCCGTCACCTGCACGGTGCCATTGGGGGCGACGGCGACGCCGAACGCGTAGTCGGTCTGCGTCCCGCCGAGCAGGCGGCTCCACTCGCGATTGCCGGAGGCGTCATAGCGCGCGAGCAGCACGTCGATGAGGCCATTGTTGGTGTTGCCGTCGAGCGTGCCGAACGTCTCACCCGCGATGTAGACACCGCCGTCCGCGCTCACGGCGACGCCCTTGGCGTCGTCGAGGTCGGAGCTGTCGACCTGGCGGACCCACTGCTGGGTGCCGAGGATGTCGAGCTTCATGAGGAAGATGTCGGTGCCCACGGGCGTGGTCACGCCGTCGAGGCTGCCGAACGTGTTGCCCACCACGTAGACTTCATAGGTGGACGTCACGGCGATGCCGCGCGCCATGTCGCTGCTGGGCGAGCCGAGCTGCTGGAGCCAGTACGGGTTGCCGCCGTCGTCGTAGAGCGCAACGATGATGTCGTAGTTGTTGGGGTTGCCGCCGTTGGCGAAGCTGCCGCCGGTGTAGCCGGAGATGAAGACCTTGTCGTTGTCGGCGACGGCGATGCCGGTGGCGAAGTCATCCATCTGCGTGCCGTTCTGCCGCAGCCACTGCTGGTTGCCCTGCGCGTCGTACTGGGTGACGAAGTAATCGAGCCCGCCCGCGTTCACGTAGAAGCCGAAGCCGCCGAAGGTGTGGCCGGTGACATAGACGTTGCCGGCCGCGTCGGTGGCCACGGCCGTGGCGCGGTCATCCTGCGCGGTGCCCAGCTGGTGCACCCACTGCAGCGTGCCGGCGGTGTCGTACTTCGCGAGGAAGACGTCCAGGCCACCGGCCTTCGGCTCCGGGCCGAGCTGGCTGGAGGTGTGGCCCACGACGTAGACGCTGTTGCCGGAGACGGCGACAGCCTGGGCCTGCTCATCGATGTTGGCGCCGAGCTGGCGGACCCAACTCGGAGGAGGGACCTGGGCCTCGGCGGAGGAGGGGGCGCCCAGCGCGCAGACGGCACCAGCCACGGCGAACGTGCTCAACAGGGGGTGTTTCATCTCGGACTCCATTCTCAGTGGGGGAACTGAGCCGTGGAGCGGATGGGAAATCTGTCACCACGGCAAGTATGCAAGACCACGGGACGCGTGCGCGTGGAAGATGGGTAATGAAAGACAGCCCGAAGCTGTGTTTGACCCGGGCGTGAGTTGTTGTTGACCCCGTTGCAGATGACGCGGTGTGACAGCTTCAGCACGTGGTGGTCTGGTGACGTGCGGGTGTCTCAACGTGACACGTGGGTTTCGGGCGGCTCGCTCAGGTGAGGGTGAAGGCGCGCGCGAGCGTCAGCACTTCGACGCGGGTGGCGCCAGCCGCGTGCAGGGCGATGGCCGCGGCGCGGGCCGTGGCGCCAGTGGTGAAGACATCGTCGAGCAGCAGCACGTCATGTCCCGTGACGTCGGACGACGCGGTGAAGGCCTCCGCGACGTTGTCGGCGCGCTCCGCTTCGGTGAGACCCACCTGTCGCTGTGTCTCTCGCGTGCGTATGAGCCAACCCACCGGGGCTTGTCGGCCCACGCACTTCGCCAGCGAGCCCGCGAGCAACTGGGCCTGGTCGTACTTGCGCGAGTGATACCGGCGCGTGTGCAGGGGGAGGGCCACCACGCGGTCCGGAGCCCGGGAGAGGAAGCTCCTCGCCTCGTCCGCAAGCAACTCCGCGAGGGGCTCGGCGAGTTCCGGATGGTCCTCGTACTTGAAGCGATAGACTACCGAGGAGAATTCGGATGTTTCGTGTCAGGTAACAACGAGATAACGGGACTGGAGGAAGCATGGCTTCAGGTGGTGCGAAGTGGCGTTCCAAGTGGGCAGGGGGGAGGGTTCGTGAGTCCCGAGGGCGACCGGTATGGGTGATCGAGCGGCGCGTGAACGGGGTCGTCCGAGCAATCACCTTGGACGTTTCCATCGAGCGCGAGGCCCTGGCGGAGCTGGCGCTCTTTGAGCGTGACCCCGCTGGGTACAAGACAAAGAAGCAGTCTGCTGCCGAGGCTTCAGCGAAGACTGCGAAGAAGGGAGTGGCGCTGGATGTTCCGAACTTCGAGGCGTTCATTCGCCACGTAAAGAACGAGGGGCTTACCGACAACTACCGTCGGTACGTACTCACGCCCTATCTGACCGCATGGGGGGTAGCTCTTGCCGAAAGGCAGCTACGAGATGTGACCCTCACCGAGCTGTACGAAATCTTGGACCGGTGGTCGACCGCGCGGACCGCACGAATCATCGCACTTAAGGCGTTCACAAAATGGCTACGTGAACGGGACATGCTCCGGCTTGCCGAGGACCCCACGGCAGAATTGAAGGTCCCGCCGTCTAAAGCAGAGAAGAGTGTACGTCCAAAGGGGTATGTCTTAGCGGCTGTCGAGCAGGCGTACGCAGAGGCGAATAGTCAGCGGCTCCGCGACACGTTGCGCATCCGCGCCACGACAGGGATGCACGCCACCGAAATCGACAGGGTTGCGCGTGGCGATGGCATTCTGACGGAGGTCAACGACCCGTGCGGTATCAAGGGAACGGTCACGTTCCGCCAGCTCAAGGCGGATATGACGCACACCATTAGCCTTGATTCCGAGACCTTCGCGGCCTTTCAGCGATGCCAGATAGTGGGGAGGGGGTTGGGAGACTCTGGTGTCGTTCAGATGCTCCGGCGGATTGCAGACCGCCTCAGGTCGAAATGCACGAACGAGGAGGAGCGACGGTCAATTGTGCCGCTCCACCCGAGCCAGCTTCGGCACAGTTTCTCAACTTGGGCCCGAACGAATGGAGAGCTGGTGCGGCCGACAGGCAGGGGCTTGCCCATCGAAGAGGTTGCGGCAGTGATGGGACACACGAACATCAAGACGACGAAGAAGTTCTACTTGACTGAGCGCGTCCCCCCGATGATTCGCCTGCCTCTTCGGCTCGTTCATCCGGCCGATCCTTCGGCTGAGAGTGCTGCCGCGCGAAAGGCAGCCTCCAACGACTGAGGATCCCGACCCTTTTGCTGGTGCTTGCGATGCCGGCGAGACTCAGGCTTCTCACCCGTATCAAGGCACGCGAGCACCGAATCGAGGAGCACCGTTGTCTTCCTTCCGAGCTTCGGTGCTCGCTTCAGTCGACCTTCGGCAAGTAGCTCGAACACGCGCGTCCTTTTGCAATGCAGCAGCTCGGTGGCACGTTCGACCGTCACGGCGGGACCATCGAGCCCGGGGCCAGTGTGGTTTGCGAGCATAGCTACCTCGGGAAGACGCGGCGGGGCGCGAGGCGACCGAGGGCGTGGAGCCCGATGCCGATGGCGTCCCAGACGTTGTGATGGAGGCTGGTGGCTGAGGGCAGCTCGACGCGCAGGTGTTCGACGGGGGAGAGGCGCTGTTTGATGCGCTCGATGAACGCGTCCGCGTCGACGGTGCCCTTCCAGTCGCGAGGGTAGACGCTGCGACGGCTGGCGACGTTCGGAAGGTAGCCACCGAGCATGCCGACGACGCCGGCCAGCTGGATGAGATCGTTCTGGTCCCCCTTCTGGTGCGCGGCGGAGTAGACGCGGGGCATCTCGATGACGAGCTGATGTGGTTCGTTGCCGAGGCGAGGCCAAAGCCACTCGCGGACCGCGAAGGCCATGGAAGCCCACGAGGCCAGCGACAGCTCTCCAACCTGAGGCTCGGGATTCTTCGGCAAGCCGGCGGCCAGGAGGGGGGCGTGGTCGTGAAATGGAATGCCGAACACAGCGACGCCGCAATGACGGAGGCCAGGGTCGATGGAGACGAACTTCGCGGCGCGATGCTCGGGGGAGTTCTCGGAAGGGTGTGTTGTGCTCACTCCATCTTGAATGGGGACACTTTCCGCGACTGGTTCAGGCAGCCTTCTCCGCGACCGGTTCCCACACCAGCAGTCGCCCCCGCTCGTCCCTCACCGTGGCCGCGTCCTTTGAGAGCACGCGCGAGAGGGCGGGCTCGGCTTCGATGGCCCCTGCGAGGTCCGGCGTCACCTCGCGCATCGCCTGCCGCATGAGTTCCGCCATGCGCTCGGCGGCATCGTGGAGCCGGTTGGGGCAGTCCCCGCGCAGCTCCGCCACCAACTCGTCGTGCACCATGAGGATGAGGCGCGAGCCCCAGAGGGGAGAGCGACGGTCCGCGTACATCTCCCGGGACACGCGCCACGTCGCCAGCTTGGCGCCCACGGCACCGAGGCCCTGGAAGGGCGTGTTGAGCCACTGCGTGTAGCTGCACCCTCCCCGGAGGATGTCGGCGCCCGGAATCATGACGTCCACGAGCTGGCCATTGCGCGTGTACGCGCTGGCGCGGGCGAAGAGGGCGCGCTGCTCGGGCCACGCGTCGAGCCACCTGTCGCCGTAGCGGCGCGACACCTCGACGCACGCGGCGCAAACCATCTTCACCTTGCCTTGGACGCGCACGGGGACGCGCTCTACGCCGCACGTGTCCGCCACCTTCGCCAACAAACAGAACCGGACGCCGTCCTTGGCGCGTGCGTGGTACGCCATGCCGCCGGCTCCGAGGCCCCCGCCCTTGCCGAAGTTGAAAATCTTGGCGAGGGAGCGGAAGGACGTGGCCGTTGCCTCCTTGGCCTTCACGCGCGGCAGGAGGGCGTCGTAGCTCTCCCCCAGGAAGGTGGCCGCCGCCGAGGTGTGGACGTCCTCCTTGGCCAGCAGCGCATCCGCCATCCGCGAGTAGCCCACGTCCCAGATGGCACGCTGGGCCATCGTGCGCAGCTCCAGGCCGCCATAGTCCACGGAGCAGAAGACGAAGCCAGGGCGGGCCTCGTGGCACTCGCGTACGCCCCCGCGCTGGGGAAGCTGCTGGTAGTCGCTGGAGACGCGCGTCGTGGACACCAGCACGTTGAAGCGTGGGTTGAGGGGAGTGGCGGTGCCGGCCTCCAGCTTGCCCAGGTAGGTGGAGCGGTACTTGTCCACCTTGCCGGCCTTGCCCAGCTCCTCCAGCACCGTGTCGCCCGAGTCCAGAAGCGTGTCGCGGTCCGTGGCGACCTGTCCCTCGGGGAAGCGGGAGGACGGCGGGGTGACGGGAGGCGAGCCGTTGTAGGCGGCGGTGACGAGCTGGGCGAGGCGCTTGGAGTCCTTGGTGCCGTTAGGGCGGAAGATGCCGGCGGCCTGGAAGTGCGCGCGGTTGGCCTTCCACTCTTGCTCGACGCGGCGGCGCAGCTGCTCGACGCGTCCGGCATGGGTGCGCAGTCCCCAGATGGAGGCGAAGTGGAGAGCGATAGCGGCGCGGACCTGGTCCCCTTCGGCGTGGAGGTTGCCGCCGTTGGCGATGGTGGACGCGGCGCGCGCTTGGGACAGGTGGACGTCCAGCGTGAAGCGCGCGTCGCGTAGCGGGTACTTCACGGCGCCTTCGGGCCACTCTTCCAGCGGCACCCCATCCAACTCGCCGTAGCGCAGGCGCCACGCGTCCGGGGCGTGCTTGTCGGCGCTGATGTCGAGGCCGAGGTGTCGCCTCACCAGAAGGGCCAGCGGGTAGCGAGCGCCCTCGTCATCTCCGAGTGGGCGTCCCGTCTCCGGGTCCACACCATGGAGTCCCCGGGCAATGTCCAAGAGGGCTTCGCGGATGGCCACGTCATGGAAGCGGCCTGCCTCGGCGGCGGCGAAGACGGCGTCCACAAGTCGCGGGTCATCCGCGCACATGACGCCCAGGTCGTACGGGAGATTGGCGCCCGTCAATTCGACGTCCGGCGCGCGGAGGGCCTCGCGGAACCACGCGCGGGCCTGGGCGGCGGAAAGGAGCTGCTCGCTACCAGCTGCCTCCAGGGCGATGGAAGCGCAGACGAGCGGCGGCGCGAGAAGGCCGGGTTGAATCGGGTACGTCTCGGTATCGAAGCTGAAGAGGACGGGCACAACACCGAAAGGCCCGTGACGTGGGCCAGCCGTGGCGCCCTGGGGAGAGCGCCAAGAAGTCCAGAGGTGAAGGGGACGTCAGCCCAGGGCGTCCGCGAGCGGCGGGAGCTTCGCGGCGGCGCGCTTGGCCTCGATGGCGGCCAGCTCCGCGTCCGTGGGACTCACGTTGCTCCAGCGGTAGCCCTCGATGACCTTGCCGGGCCTGCCGTCCTTCTCGGGGAGCGTCTTGGGGAAGACGTCGCAGTCCACCAGGAGGAAGGCTCCGGCCTGCTTCGCCTCGGTGAACTTGGCGATGAAGTCCTGGGAGACTTCGTGCTCCTCGGCACCGGCCAGTGCCATGAGGAACGCCTTGAAGCGCCCACCGCCGTTCTTCTTCGAGTCGGAGACGTTCTCCACGTAGCTGGCGACGAGGCCGGGCCGCGTGGGCTCGGTGTTGGGCTGGGTCCGCTCCGACGTCACCACCTTCACTTCAGCGATGGCGGACAGGCCCTTGAATCCGTCCTTGGTGCGGATGGCCTGCACCTCCAGGCGGTAGCGGCCTGCCTTGAGATACTGCGCGCCGAGGGCGGCCTGAGAGGTGGCGATTCGTGCAAGTGCGGCGTTGCTCATGTCCCGTGTTCCCGTTCGATTGGAGGGACGTCGAGAGGACGTCCTCTCCTTCCTTTATGGGGACACTTTCCGGGAGCGGCCCAGCCATGGAGAAGCACGCGTCCGGGCGACAGTCGCGGCAAGACGGCCCCTCAATTATCGCGATTCCATTCTGTCGAGACTTTGCTGCTATCCCTGCGCGCTGGAGGCATTTTTGTGGAAGTTGCGCGCCACTTATAGCGGGTACAACGCGCTTGGTAGGCTGAGCGCCAGTCCAAACCGGAATAGAGGGCACCGTGATTAGAGCGATTGAAGACGACATCCGGAGGCTGGCCCCCAAGGAGTGGGGTGCATACAGCAGAGCCACAGCACTCGTAGAGGCATTGCTCGTTATTGCCGGAACATTTGCTGTCGTTGTTCATGTAGACGAGTGGTGGGCCAAAGCCATCGGCTGCTTGCTGGTGACTGTCGTCCCGCTCGTAGCGCTTGGGTGGCGTATCAGGCGAGCCAAAAGGCTCTGGCGTCAGCGAACAGGACTTGAGATTAGAACTCTTGACGACATCCAAAGATGCATTGCAGAGGAGAAGGCGCGGTTTGTTCTTGAGCACTCAAGTGTCAAAAGGAATCCAAGAATCATTGAGGCCGAGATTTCAGCCATCAAGGCACACAAGGAAGTAGGAAAATTGGACCCATTCTTTCCGAAGGGTTCGCTAGGGCTTCTGGCCTTCTTTGGAGCGAGTTTCCATGTGAACACATTGAGCACACTCTTTAGTCAGGGGAAGATCGAAGTCGCGGTGGCCATGACCGGCAGCATGGTCATAGTTGTTATCGTTGGCATTGTAACATACACACATGTTCGAGACTTCTTGCTTCAACGTGAGATTCGTCTTGATGGAATTCTGCGCGCCCTGATCGATGCAAAAGCCTCACTTGAAGGTACAGGAGACCTTGCCTCTTGGTGGAAAGGTAGTGAGGTCCCACAGCTGGCAACTAGCGCAAATACGGACGGAATTCCGCCTCTTCCTCAATAGGCACATGGGACATCGCAACGCGCTCGTGACCGAGAGATAGCAGCAGCTTTTGCGGTTGCCCATCTGTCTGTTGGATGAACCGCGCTCGCTCGCGAGCCGTGGTGAACGCATCTGCGAAGTCCTGTGTGTGCAGGCACACGTCCACCTCGACGCAGGGCGCCTGCTGACCGGGGCGATGCGTGCGCGCGAGCAGTTGCTCCCACGTGGCGCCGTCCGAGGGCGGCGTCACCACGAGGTTTCGGGAGAACTGCTGGAGGTTCTTCCCCGTGGCGTGAGCTTTGATGCTGGCAACCACGGAGCGCGTTCCCGTCTCTCGGAGGATGGCCTCGGACGCCGCCCTGCCCCCGCCGTAGAACGGCACACCCGCCGCCTTCGCGATGCGCTCCCCCAGCTCCGGGTATTCGACCCAGACGATTCCCACCCGCGAGCGCGCCCACTCTGCTGCGTCCTTCACGAGAACGTCCGACACCCAAACGGCCTGGGGCTCGGGCTGCACGGCGGCATGAATCTCTGCCCACTCTGGCCACGTCCCCGCGTGCCAGACGGGCTTGTCGCCCTGATAGGGCGGCGTCATGTGCGCGCGGATGGCGGCCTTGGTGAGCAGCCCTGGCGAGTCCATGTGCTCGCGCCGTTCGCCCTTGAGTTCCTCCCAGACTTCCTTGTTCCACGCCTTGCGCCGCGCGAACCACTTCTCAATCAGCTCCGGCGGCTCGCCCCTCGGGTAGCGCCAGCGATGAAAGAAGCCGGCGGACAACTGGCGAGCGCACGCAACGGATTGGAGCTGCTCCTGGAATTGCTCTCCGTCCGGACGTTCGCCCGCGTGCGCCAGCTCGATGAGGGCGAGGAGCTGCGCCGGAACGGGCCTGATGTGGCGCTCTCGGATGATGAGCGGCTTATCCAGTGCGCTCTCTTCCGTGGCCACCACTCCGCGCGTCGCGTTGCGGCGGCGCTGGAAGCCCTCGCGCACGTGCTCTCCCGGTTCGCAGAGCTGCTCCAGCGAGCCAGGAGGGGCCACCACCTTGCCCGGGTCCAGGGCTGTTCCCCACTCCTCGACGACGTGGTGAGCGAGCGGCAAGGGCGAGCCCTCACCGAGCGCCAGGCGCGACAGGTGCGCGTAGTCCTTGATGCTCTTGGATGCGAAGGTGCCGGAGAGCGCCACGAGGCGCGTCCGTGGGTTCTCCTCGAAGTAGCGGAGGAATCGGCCCGTGCGCGTTGACTTCGGGTCCTTGAGGTTGTGCGCCTCGTTGAGAATGACGAGGTCCGGGCGGATGCGCTCCAGGAGGTTCGTTGCTTCCTGGCTGGAGAGCTTGTTGTACGAGACGACGTGGAGCACCGGCAGGCCGACGCGGAACCATCTGCCGCCCGCGAGGTTGGGAAGCCGCCAGTGCGCGCCGTAGTAGCTCCACTCGACTTGGAACTGGGGCAGGAGGTTGGCGGGGATGAAGAGGACGGCCACGCGGCAGCTCGGCATCACCATGGGCATGAGGAAGGTTGTCAGCTCCTTGCCATGGCCCGTGCCGATGGGCGCGAGGAGTCCGCCGACGCGCGAGGACTCCAGGAGCGCTTGGGCTTGCACCCGACGCAACCGCGTAGGGCACGGGCGCAGCGGGGACATGCTCGCGCAGCTACACGGGCCGGGTGGCGCGCGTAGCTGGGCCTCCAGGGCCTCGATGTCCGCCGAGGTGTACGCGGTGGCAAGCTCCCGCCGAGGCAAGGCGAGGATGCGGCCGAGGTCCGCCGAGTAGCCCACGGGAGAGCGTCCGTAGACCGGAGCACGCTCCACGGGCGGCGGGGGGCTCGCGGGCGTGTGTGTGACGCCCAGTCGTTCAAGAAGCCGCATCCCCACTCCCTTCAGCGAGCACCGCGCACGAAGTCACCAGGGCCGCACAAGGGCTCCAGGGCCTCGACGGCGAGTTGCAGCAACTCCGAGTGGGCGAGGCCGAGGGCCGCGTAAGCTCCCGGCACGGGCGGCGCGTTGCGGATGGCCATGGAGAGCGCTCCCTTCCACCTGCCGAATCCCAGCGTGCTCTCGGCTCCCGCGAAGCGCAGGTCCGCCACGCCGCCGGCCTCACTCACCTGGGCGGCAACCTTCGCCACGTACTCGGACAGTGATTCCGCGGGCATGTTGGGAACGCAGTCCACGAAGAGGCGCAGGCGCTCTCCCTGGGGGCTGGGTGTTGCCGGCGGGCTGGTGGCGGGCTCCTGGTCCTCGACGCGCGGCGCGGCGACCGGAGCGTTCAGGGCCTTCGGCTTGCGTCCACGTCGCTTCGGCGCGACTTCCGTGGCGATGGTGGGCGATGCGGCGGGAGCGTCCGGGGGCAGCACGGCGGCCACCTCGGCACCAGGGCAGGACACATGCAGCACCTCACCCGAGCGGAGCTTGCTGGTGTTCTCCGAAGTCAGGGAGGCGCCGCACCTGTCGCACGTCCCCAGAGCCTCGGGGGCAGTGGCCTGGGGCGGTGCCGAGAGCGGCAACTGCGCGGCGGTGTCGGGGGACTGGAGCTTGGGAACGAAGCGGTTCAACAGGGACATGGTGCGTTCTCCTGAAAGGCACTGCGCTTTGAAGGGGCACCCGCCGTACTTCTCGCAGGCGCCGAAGTTGGGCGGCGCGTCGGCGGTGCGCGTGGCTCGGGCCACCTCGCGCATGCGACGCACCATGGGGACGACCTTTTGTGTCCACTCACGCGAGACGTGCTCGACGCTCACCGAGGCAAGCACGCTCGCTGCACGTCGCGCGCCGCGCGTCTGGAAGTAGAGGTGCTCCAGCTCCAGCACGCGGACGCCTGGGAATCGCGCGTCCGAGAGGGCCGCCCAGACGCCGTAGCCCACCATCTGCAAGCCGGCCTCGGTGTTCGCGTCCACCAGCTGCGCGGGCGTTGCTGCGTAGCGCCCCACGTTGGACGAGAACTTGTGGTCCGTGACGCGCAGCACACCTTCCGCGAGTCGGCGCGGGTTGATGAGGTCAATGTGTCCGATGAACGGGACGCCATCCGCCGACAAGGGAGAAGGCGTGCCGAAGGACTCTTCAACCAGGAGGTCCGCGCCCGGAGCTGGAAGCAGATGGCGCCCTGCTCGCGCGACGTCGCCCAGTACGTCCTCGCCCGTGCGTAGGTAGTGCTCCAGTTGCGCGTGCCCTTCAACGCCCAGGGCTTGCGCCTTCGTCTCTGGCTCGGGAAGGCGCAGCACCTTGACGAAGTACCAGCGGCGCGGACACAGGCTGAATTGCTTCAGCTGCGAGACAGAGAGGAAGTTGAGGACGCCCCCGTCCACGGCGCGACGACGGGGGCCCTCGGCGGGCTGCATGACGGAAGTGTCCACACTCTCTTCAATGGGGACGCTTTCCGCGCGTGGTCCGCTGCTCGCCTCTATGCCTTGAGTAGTTCCTCACCCAATGCGTGGAGGGCGGTCGCAAGCCCCTGTCGTTCAAGCGCCCCCTGGACGAGCAGGCGAATGCAGCATCCATGGGGGCTTTCAGTCATCTCTACGGTGGGCTCAAGTCCTCCCTCGAAGTGCAATTCAATCAACGTCGTGGTTCGGTCGCCATCGGCAGGGCTAAGCACCGCGCGCGCTCTCACGTGTTCAGACAGGTGGCTGTGGGTACGGATGACGGTTGTGCACTCGGGCTGTTTCATGGCTTCACCACCTTGGACGTTGAGACGAGATGAACAGGCGAGGAACGTGCAATAGAGGGGCCTGTCTGCTGGGGCGCGGTGCGGATGTTCTCCGGCGGCAGGTAGACCCACGTCTGGACGCCAGCAATCCGCCGCTGGGTGCGCTGGAAGCCCAGGCGTCGCAAGGCGCGGCCAATGTCGAGGCGGACGCCGCGCGGAATCTGCCCAGGCGTCGTGAGGAGTAGCGCGTCGCGGGCCACCAGCTCGGTAGTCACCTCGTTGCGCCTCTCGGGAGGCAAGCTCAACACCCACTGGAGAATCGTTTCGTCGGGGCCTCCGTCCGATTCGCTTCGCTCCTGGGCATGCAGCTCCGCGCGCTGCGCTTGCTTCTCTTCAAGCCACCACTCCTCGCCATTGCGGAAGCGCGCCACGGCTTCCGCCCAGAGCTGGCCCCTGTCGCGCTTCAGGCCCGCGATGTCGATGTGGGTGCACTTGACGGGCCACCACCGTCGATAGCCGCTCGAATCCGCGCGCAGGTACTCGGACGAGTTCGTGGTTCCGACGAAGACGCAACGGCGCGGCGTCTTCACTGTGACGCGGCCATAGGGAGGGCGGAAGGTGTCCTCGTTGCGAGAGATGAAGGCTTTGAGGTCTTCCGCCTCGGACGCGCGCAGCGTCGTCACCTCGGCCAGCTCGATGAGGAAGTTCCGGCCCGCGAGGGAGGTGCTGTCCTTGTCGCGGATGTTGATGGGGGCATCGCAGAACCACTCCCCCGCGAGGACGCGGAAGGCCGTGGATTTCCGAATGCCTTGGGGCCCTTCGAGGATGAGCACCGTGTCCACCTTGCAGCCCGGCTCCAACGCGCGGGCCACGGCGCTGATGAGCCACTTGCCGCTGATGGCGCGCAGGTGCTCGGCATCGCCTTCGGCGCCGAAGTAGCGCTCCAACATGGCGTCTGCGCGAGGGACTCCGTCCCAGACGAGGCCCTCCAGGTACTCGCGCAGCGGGTCATACGCGTTGGTAGAGGCCACTTGTCTCAGAACGTCGCGGACATGCGCGGCGCGAGGGTCCATGCCGAGGCGGCCGTACTCGCTTTGCTGAATCCAACAGGCGATGCGGCCGTCCAGCTCGTCAACGGGCGTGTCGTCCGGCAGTGGGCCGCCCGCGTACTCCATGTGTTTCGTCACTTCGTTGAAGCGGATGGTGTCTCGCCACTCGGGAGAGCGCGTCAGCACGGTGAAGAGGTTGGCCTCGTTGTTCTTGAGGCGCCTGCCGTCCTTCGTCTCGTATGAGAGCAGCGCGCGCGTCCAGTCTTCTTCGGTAGCAGTAGAGGCGTCCTCCTCGGTGGATACGGGCGTCTCGGCTTTCGGCCTGCCTTGGAGTGAGGTCCACAAAGCCTGGTTGTCCGCGACGCGCTTGGCATCCCCCTGGACGCGGCGCTCGCGGTGACGGCGCAGCTTGAGGACGGCCTGCTCGCAAAGGTGCGCGGTGCCCTCGCCCCAGGCCGTTGCCGCGAAACAGGGACGCAGCACCTCCAGGATTGCCTCCTCGGGCGTGGCCGGTGGCAGCACGTGAGCCACGCAGGACATGAGGGTGTTGAGCGTGTTGTCCTGCATGCCCACCTCGGCAAGAGGCTCCCCCGACAGCACGCGGCGAATGAGCGCGCTGTGCTCGGGCTTGCGGACGCGGCGAAGCTTGGCGCGCAGTGCGTAGAGGTCCGCCGGGCCCGACTCCACCGAGGGCCTGGGGCTGGGGGGAGTGGCAGGGACGGCAGGTGTTGGGCGCACAGAGGCCAGCAACGCGTCGACATCGAGCGCGCGGCCCTCGCTGACGTTGGTGATGGCCTCGTGTTCGCCCGAGTGGTTGGGCAGGAAGTAGATACGCGACAGGTTCCGCGTGTTGGGGTCCGCCGGTATCTCCAGCAGTCGTTCCGCTTCTTCCCGCACGCGCGGCCACTCGGCGGGCAGCACTGGACGTGTCAGTGGGACGACGATGCGCAGGCTGGTGTGGCCGGGCCGGTGCCCATGGGTGGTGTGGACAACCGCCGCGTAGCCTTCGAGCTTCTCCGAGGCCCTGACAGTCTGCTCCGTGGACACTCCGTCCAAGTCGAAGACAGCCACCGTGACAGAACGGACTTCGGCATCATTGCGGCGCGGTCCAATGTCGACGGGTGCCCAAGCCCGTTGGGACAGCTTCGTGGGGCACCTGTGGCCGACACATGGGGCGCAGGCCGTCACTGCATGCGTGGTGAGCAGCTGTATCAACTCGCCCCATGTCACCTCTTGGGACTGGGGTCTGTTGTCCTGGACGCCGTCGAAGAAGGCGACTTGGACGAGGGTGTCTCCGCCGACAGGGGCGGCACTTCGGGCGGGGGTCTGGTCGGAATGCGGGCTCACGCACTTACTTATGGGGACACTTTCCGCGACTGGCCCAGCCAGGGCTCATTTTTCGCGTCTCGGCACGTCCCCCGTTGAAGGGTGTCCCCGTCACTGGCTCCGCTCCATCTGTCCTCTAGAACTACTCCAGTGTGTCTTTGTCATGTCCTCTGATACCTCAACTTTTCTACCCTCTTTATAGAGAAGAGTCAGTGACAGTGACTCCTTGTTGGTGACCTCTGCCGCTGAGGAATCGGCACGCGGCCTGAGCCACTCGCGGAAAGTGTCCCCATAAAAGAAAGGGACATGGGCTTTGTCCTCCCCAGCATGGTTGAGACTTCGTGTCAGACGCGGGCACTACGTTGCGTCCGTCGAGTCCCCCTCGTCATGGGGTGCGGCATGCCGCGCGTGCGGGCGTTTCATTCGCTCGCCCTGGTGTTGCTCGCAGCGCGAGCCACTGTTCTCCGCGTGAAATGGCAGGCGCTTTGCTTAGCGATGCCTTTCCCTTCGGGTTCTTTGTTCCGTGAGTGTTTCACAACGAGGCGAGTCGCAGGGGGCAGTCATGCTGTGCGGTAGCGAGCCAGTGAAGCGAGAGGTTTCCCGAGACGGTGAGAAGTCGGAGCGCAGGAGAGCGCCAGAGTCCCGGGAGTGGATTGATACGACGGTCCTCGCGATTCGCGCGTGCCGAGTAGAGGGCGACGCCAAGTCCGAGCGAGAGCTTTCCAACCGGCTGGTGGACATGCTGATGCCCCTGCTGCGAAAGCTCGCGGGGGAGTTCGATAAGTCACGCGGCTCCCTGTCGCGGGAAGACCTCTTCCAAGTCGCGGCGATGGAAGCCATCAAGGCCGTGGAGACGTATCAGCGCGCGAAGCGCGGAGAGCAGAGCTTCAGGACGTGGGTGAAGTGGCGAGCGCGGCGCGCCATCATGGACCAAATCCGGGTGCACCGAGCGGACGTGTGCCTGCCGGACCGGGCCCAGCGCGGCAAGGGTAAGTGGCAGCGGGCCGTGGACCTCATCAGCCGAGACGCGCCAGAGCAGGAACTCTCCAGGTCCGCGACGCGCAAGCATGACGAACGACTCGCCCAAGAGGTGGACAGGCTGGAGGACTTCCTCATCGCGCATGAGCGGTGCGTCCTTGTGCAGCGCGCCCTCTCGGAGCTGGAGCCCCAGCTGGCGGAGGTGCTCTCACGCACCTACGGCATCGGCATGCCGCGCGAGGGGACACGTGCCCTGGCTGCGCGGTGGTGCATGTCCCGTCGACGTGTCGAAGAACTGCTGGCCGTGGCTCATGACGAGCTGCGCGAGCATCTGAGAGAGAGGCTCCGCTAGTGACAGTGCTCGTCGCCAGGAAGGGCGGGCCGTGCGCGGCATGTGGCGCGCCCATCCTGGAGGGCGAGCGCATCTCCTACGAGCTGGCGATAGGCCCGCGTCACCTCGCGTGTGCGGACCGGACGCCGGAGCTGCGTCGCAACAGGTACGCGGCCCGGTGCTCCGTCTGTGGCTTCCTGGTGCGCAAGGGACGGGGAAGGCTCGACGTCTCCGAAACGTGCGAGGACGGGGCCTTCTCGCGCGTCTGGCGCGTGTTCTGCTCGGACGTCGCGGCCTGCAACCAGCGGCTTGCCCCGAGTCCGCGGTGAGATCTTGTCCCACATCCAAAACCTGTGGCTGGACTTAGCGAGCCCCCCGGGTCCGGATTTTGGACGGCGGGCCCGTTCCTGTCTTGCTCGGCGGACCCCCACGCTTGAAAAACTTCAAGAAAACGCCAGGGCACTCTCGGGTTTTGTTCGGCCCGCTGAATGAAAGTTTGAAGAGAACTCCGGACCAGTCGCGGAAAGCGTCCCCATTGAAGGGGATGAATGGCTCGTCCAACAAAGCTCACCCCCGAGTTGCAAGCCGACATCTGCGCCCATCTGGAGCGCGGCCTGTTCCGCCGCGCCGTTGCCGGCCTCGTGGGCGTCGAGGAGCACACCCTCTCTCGCTGGTATCACCGAGGCGCTGGGGAACAGCGCGGCCTGTATCGGGACTTCTTCCTCTCGGTGAATGAGGCGGAAGCGAAGTTCATGGCGGGGGCAACGGACATGCTCCAGGCCGCCGCGTCGCACAACCCCAAGCACGTCCAGTGGTTGCTGTCACGTCGCTTCCCGGACCTCTACGGGCGGCGCGACAACGTCGAGGTGCAGGCGCCCGAGGACAAGGCAGCCGACGAGAAGGCCCTCCGCGAGCTGCTGATGGAGCGCCTGGGCCGCTTCCTCCCGGACGAGCCCGAGCCCGAGGCGAGCGCCTCCAGCGCCACCGACACGGACGAAGGGGACGGCCATGTCTCGTGACACTCGGTGCTCGCGCTTCTCGGTGATGGTGGACCAGCTCGCCCCCGACGAGTCCCCGGCCGCGTTCCTGGTGAAGCAGGCTCGCACCCGTCAGGGCCTCGCGCGTCTCTTCGGTCGGCTCACCCATCCCGAGGTGGAGACGCTCGTTCATGACCTGGACTTCTGGGCGCGCCGCGAACAGATGCCGCCGGCCTTGTTCGCCACGTGCTTCATCATGGCGGGCCGGGGCTTCGGCAAAACGTGGAGCGGCGCTCGCTGGGTGATTCAGAAGGCCCGCGAGGCCAAGACGATTGGAGCGCTCATCGGCCCCACGGCGGCGGACGTGCGCGACACCATGATTCGCGGCTCCAGCGGTATCCTCGCCCTGTCGCCCCCGTGGTTCATGCCGGTGTACGAGCCCAGCAAGCGGCGCGTCACGTGGCCCAATGGCGTCTACGCCATCTGCTACTCGGCGGATAAGCCGGACCGGTTGCGCGGGCCCAACTGCGGCTGGGCCTGGGGCGATGAGCCCGCCTCGTGGAAGCATGAGATGGCGGCGCTGGACCAGCTCCCCATGGTGCTGCGCATCGGCACCGCCGCGAACCCGCCCCAGTTGCTCCTGACGGGGACTCCACGCCCGCTGAAGAAGCTGGAGGAGCTTCTCTTCTCCGACGCAGAGACGAAGGCGCTTCGGCCTGGCGTGGTGCTGCGGACGGGCTCCTCGTTGGCCAACCGCGCCAACCTGGCGCCCAGTGCCGTGGCAACCATGAAGGCCCTCATGAACACGCGCTGGGGCCAACAGGAAGTCCTCGGCAAGCTGCTGATGGATGTGCCGGGAGCCATCTTCGGCTCGGCACGGTGGGGCCGCGTGGAGGCGGACGCTCACGAATACGCGCGCAGCTTGGAGCGTCGCATCGTCTCCGTGGACCCCGCGCCCACCAGTGAGACGGGCTCGGACGAGACGGGCATCATCGTCCAGGGAGTGAGAAACAGTCCCGTGGTGGGGACGGACGGCGCGTCACTCAAACGCGTTTCGGTGCTCAAGGACGCAAGCCTCCGAGGTTCGCCGCGCGAGTGGGCCGCCGCCGCGATTCGCGAGTATCTCGCCTTCGGGTGTGACGCCCTGGTGGCCGAGGTGAACTCGGGCGGGGAGATGGTCGAAACGACGATTCAGACGGTGGCTTCCGAGATGGGCGTCCACGTCAACGTGAAGCCCGTGCGCGCCCGCGAGGCCAAGTCCAAGCGCGCCGAGCCGGTGAGCGCGTTGGCCGAGACGGGGCGCATCGAGCTGGTGGGCACCTTCCCGAAGCTCGAGGGCCAGCTCTCCAAGTTCAGCGGCATCAACGGCCGCCGCGATGACCGGGTGGATGCCCTGCTTTGGGGCGTCCACGAGCTGGTGTTCGCGGATTCCTTCTTCTGTCTGTGAGGTTGGCGATGAGCTTCTGGGGACGGATGAAGGCGGCGGTGAGTCGTGAGCCGCGCAAGGGAACGGGGCTGGAACTGGCGCGCTGGCAGCAGGCGCCGCCGCGTCGGGGCACCGCGCAACTCCTCGCCGCGTATCGGGAAATGCCGTGGCTCCGCGCGTGTGTGGACGTGGTGGCCGACTCGGTGGCGGGCGTGCAGTGGCGTGTCTACCGGCGCGTGCAGAAGGACGGGCAGCCCGTGAAGGACTATGCGCTGCGAAGTGCGACGCGAGAAGTCCGGGCTGGGCGACTGAAGGCGATGCTGGAGGCAGGCGAGGCCCAGGAGGTTCCGGACCACCCCGTCCTCAAGCTGCTCTCAGACCCGAACGACCATCTCACCGGCCGTAGCGTGACGAAGCTCGTTCAGGTGTACCTGGATTTGGTAGGCGAGGCGTTCCTGGTGCTGGAGCGCGTGGGCGGTGTGCCGGTGGGCTTCTGGCCGGTTCCTCCGAGCACCGTCACGCGGCTGCCCGCTCTGGACCTGCCGCGCGAGCAACGCACGTACACAGTGACGGTGGGCAAGGTGTCGCGGGAGATTCCGGCCAGCGACGTGTTGCACCTGCGCAGCTTGGACCCCGAGGACCCGCTGGGGCGCGGCATCGGTCCGGCGTACGCGCTGGGGGACGAGCTGGATACCGATGAGTACGTGGCCCGGTTCCTTAAGACGTCCTTCTGGAACAACATGCTGCCGCCGGCCATCGCCTCTATTGAGGGACTGTCCGATGCGAACAGCGCAGGCGCGAAGGCGTTCAAGGAGTCGCTGGCCCGCGAGCACCAGGGGCCGGACAAGGCGGGAAAGCTCCTCATCACCAGCGGGAAGGTGACGTTTGCTCGCCTCGACACCAGCTTCAAGGACATGCAGTTGGTGGAGCTGCGCCGCTTCCTGATGGACTTCGTCCGGATGACCTTCCGCGTGCCGCCCGAAATCGTCGGGGACATCTCCAGCTCCAACAAGGCCACGGCCTTCGCTGCGAGGGAAAACCTTGCCGAGCAGGCGACGCTTCCTCGCATGGAATTCCTGCGCACCGAGTACCAGATGCGACTGATGCCTCTCCTGGGCGACGAAGGGGCCATCCTCGACTACGACAGCCCCGTGCCGGCGGACCGAGAACACCAGCTCCGCGTCATGGGCACCATGCCGGAGGCTTTCAGCTATGATGAGTGGCGAGAGTTGGCGGGGCTCCGGCCGGACCCGAATCGAACGGGCTACCCATTGCCAATGCCGGGCCAGACGTCTGGAGATGCTCGTGTCGTCACTGGTCCTGGAGAGGACTAGTGCTCGCAGGAGTCAATCTGGTGTGCTTGAATAGGAAGGCCGTCTATTCGGCTTGTTTGATCGGAGCGTCACTCGATGTTGATTGATATTTACTCGAAGAGGAGCATCGAAGAGAGAAGCCTCGAACATGTCATTCCCAACTTTCTAGGTGGCAGATTGACGTCCGATTGCATCGTTGACGGTGCAGTGAATCGGCATTTCAGTGCAATGGAGGCAGTGCTGGCTGAGGAGCTTCGCTTCTTCACGGCATCACTGGATGCTCGCTCGCATAGACGGCCAGGTGACCACCCACCCTCGCTTGAGGTGCAGAGTGTGGATGGAGAGAAGCTGGTAATTGAATCGGGGCGCGGCATTCGGTTGGTCCCCGGGCCTCTCAATGTCGAGATTGTTGGGCGAAAGGTGACAATAACTGGAGCTCCACCAGATGAGCAGGTGGTTCGTAAGGCACTGGAGCGAAAGCTTGCGAAGGCAGGCATCAGTTTCGATATTGAGAAGGCCATGGAGACGATCCGGCCTCAGATTGTTCCTCGACTGCGGCCGGCTCCAGCGATTCGTTCGAGCTTCAACATTTGGCATGATGTGCCCTATAGGGTTGCCGCGAAAATCGCCTTCAATCTGCTTGGGGCGAATGAGCCTCAACTTGTTCTGGGTGATGAATTTGATTCAATAAGGCAATTCATTCTGAATGGAGCCCAGCCGACTGTTCATCCCGTGGAAGTGTGTTCGTTGGATTTAAGAGGGAGTGAGACCAATCCCATTGGCGAGTTGGATCATTTGGCAATGGTCTGCGGCGACGCAAGTACGAGGGAAGTAATCGGTGTCGTGACATACTTCGGGGTTCTTTCGTTCCTTATTAAGCTTGCAGATTGCAGTCTGAATGGCGACTTCTGCTACAGCTATCGTGTCGACCAGTTCGGTCGCCGTGATCGTGTGAACGGGGAGAGTGAAGCCCGCCTTCGAGTTCCTCGCTTTGGAGAGTGCTCTCGACTCAGTTTTGAAGAGGGGTGCGACTTGGCTATTGCGCAGGTAAAGAGCCTGTTCGTCGACGTGCATCGGCTTCAATTGGACGGTTGGTTCGGTTCGGTTACCGAGCGTCATTGGGCGAAAGCACTATCCGGCGCCCCTGGGAAAGAGCTGTCTGACGAAGATTTGCAGCGCATCATTGCACTCTACGTTGAGGAAATTACGACGGGACTGATGCCGCGTATTGAAGCGGCGTCTCGACGAAGAAGAGAAGAGGCAGAAGTGGAGTTCTTCGAGATGCTCAAAAAGAGAGATGAGACATAGCTTGCTGCGTGGACGGAGCGTCGTGTGCATGTCGAGGTTGCCTGTGGGGAACGTGTAGCCCTTGGGCCACTTGCGAAAAGCGTCCCCATAAAGAGAGGTGAATGCCCTGCCCTCTCTCCAGAGCCCGCCTCTTCACCGTCCAGAAGGACGCCGCTGCGCCCATCGACGGTGCGCCGAGGCTCCACACCTTCCGCGCCAACGACGGCGACTTCGACCGCTACAACGACCGTCTGAGCGTCCAGGGCTGGATGCTGGACGCCTTCAACGTCAATCCCGTCGTCCTCTACAACCATGACGACGGTTCCGGTGGCTTCTTCGGTACGGGCCGCAAGGACGTGTTGCCCATCGGCAAGGGACGCGCCTACGTGCAGGGCGATGCCCTCCTGGTGGACATCGAGTTCGATCAGGAAGACGACTTCGCTCGGAAGGTAGAGAGCAAAGTTGCGCGCGGCATCCTGAATGCCGTGTCGGTACGCTACCTCATGCACCGCTACCACGAGAACGAGCGCGGCGGTTTCGACTGCGAGCAGCAAGAGCTTCTCGAAATCTCCGTCGTCACGATTCCGGGCAACCAGCGCGCGGTGAGGGTGAAGGAGCTGGCCGACGAGCGCGCCGCCTTCATCCAGGACGTGGCGAAGGCCGTGGTCGCCATTCTCGATGAACGCGAGCGGAGCAAGGCCGCGCCCTCTCCAGCCCCCGACGTCAACGCCCTGGCCAAGCACACGGCCGAGGCCCTCTTGCAGCATTTCAAGGAGATGCGATGACCCCCGAGCAGATGCAGGAAGTGGCGAAGTCCCTGGGCCCTCTCGTGGCCGCGCAGCTGATGGAGCAGGCCAAGGGCCAGCGTGAAGGGCTGGCGGGCCTCATGGGCTCGAAGTCCAAGCCCGAGGACAACCAGGTCCCCGGCATCCTGAAGAGTCTGAACGGCTTCGGCGCGTACCTGAAGGCCGTCGTCAACGCGGGCCGCAACCCGACGCGCGAGGCGGTGCTGGAGCAGGCCAAGCGCTTCGGTGGCGCGGACGTCCAGAAGGCGGTGCAGGAGAGCGTCTTCAGCTCGGCGGGCGTGCTGGTGCCGGTGCAGGAAGCGGGGGAGATGATTGAGTTCCTCCGTCCTGACTCCGTCGTCCTGGCGCTGGGCGCTCGCACCGTGCCTTTCAAGGGCGAGCTCCACTTCGGCAAGAAGACCGGGAGCGTCACCTTCAAATGGATTGGCGAGGGCGAGAAGGTGGAGAAGTCGCAGCCCTCGCACGGGAAGGTGGTGCTCAAGGCCCACAAGGCGATGATTCTGGCCGACATCTCCAACGACCTCCTGCGCAACCCGGCGGTGGGTGACGCGGGAGTGGCCGAGGACTTCCGCGAGGCGACGGCGGATGGCATGGACGAGGCGGCTCTCAACGGGGACGGCCAGGGCCCCAACCCCAAGGGTGTCCTCGCGCAGATGGACTCCTCGCACTCGAAGGCCCGGAGCGGAACGAGCGCGGACCACTACCTCGCGGACGTGGACGGCATGGTGGAGGACGTGCTCAAGGCGAACATCAAGCTGCGGCGTCCGGGCTTCCTGCTGCACCCGACACGGGAGACGGCACTGCTGGGACTGAAGGACGGCGGCACCTGGATTTTCCGGGACGAGATGCTGAACCGGGGCACGCTGCGAGGCTTCCCCTACAAGGCCTCCACGCGGATTGCGCCGAGCCGAATCCTCTTCGGCACGTGGGACCAGCTGCTCTACGGCGTGGACACGGAGCTGGTGCTGTCCGAGCACGACGTCCGCGCCGAGTACGACGAGACGACGCTCCGGGGCATCTGCCGAGGGGACTTCAAACTGCGGCACGACAAGGCGTTCTCGGAGCGCAAGGGCTACTGAGCCCGCGGAATCACCAGGAGACACGACATGCACGCAATTACGCAGGACTTCCAAGTCTTCTACAAGGCCGTCGGGGTGGCAGGTGGCGCGCTCACGGCCGGCGGGACGGGTGACGCCGCCGAGGTGACGAGCGGTGCCGTGGACCGCAACGGGTTCGACTCCGCGCAACTCCTCTTCACGGGGAGCACCAACTGTGCGGCCGGCCAGACGCTCAAGGCCACGGTGAAGCTGGCCGAGTCCGAGGACGGGGTGACGTTCGGCGCGGACGAGACGCTGGCCAATGCCGTAACGGTGGTGGCCGGTGGCGCTGCGACTCAACCCTTCTGCCTCCGGGTGGACTTGCGCGTCGCCAACCGCAAGCGCTTCCTCCGTATGAGGGTGACGCCCGACCTGTCGGCGGCGAACACGGACACCGCGCAATGGGGCGCGGCCCTTGTTCTCGGCGGCGCCGACGAATTCCCTGTGCGGTGAGCCATGCCTTCAGCTGCGGACCTCTGTCTTGCCTCCACTGTCGCGGATGACTTGGGCATCCCCGTGTCTCCGCGCGTGGAAGTGCTCGTCACGGCGGCAAGCCGCGCCGTGGCGGGCTACTGCGGCCGAGTCTTCGAGCGTGGCCTGGGCCTCGTGGAGTATCCAACTGGTTACGGGCGCCCCCTGCTTCTTCTGGAGCGCCCTCCCGTCCTGGCAGTCTCCGGCGTCTGGGAGGGTGGCAGCCAGGTCCCCGCCGAGGAGTACGAGCTTGCGGGCGGATTGGCCGAGTCCGGCATGTTGAGGCGACGGCGCGGCGTGTGGCAGGCCACGGTGCGCGCGGGCAGTGGGGTAACGGGGATGCTCGGGGACTTCCATGGGGACGGTGGCGAGGATGGACTCCGCGTCGTCTACGACGGGGGCTACGTTACTCCAGGACAGCGCGCGCTCGATGGTTCCCTGGCGGTGACACTTCCAGAGGACGTGCAGGAAGCAGCGGTCCTCACGGCGGTTCAGCTCTACCGCTCGCGAGGTGTCGACGCCATGGTGGCCAGTGAGTCCATTGGCGACTGGAGCGTCAGCTACTTCGCGGCGAAGGCCGAGGGCAAGAGTCCCATTCCGGGTGCAGCGCAAGCCCTCCTCGCCCACTACGCTCTTCATCGGGTGAGCTGATGGCGTCGCCTTCGGACAGGTTCCGTCAGATCATCTCGTACGCTCTGGTGACGGGACGGGATGCCCACGGCAAGCCCACGCTGGGGGCCGTGACATCGGCGCGTGCGCGCGTCCAGCCGAGCAGAAGACTCATCCGCGACGCGGGAGGAAACGAGCACCTTGCCTCACACGTCATCTACACGGACGCGCCGTTGACGCTGCTGCACCGCCTCTGGTTGCCAGGAGAGGACACGTCCGATTTCAACCGGGCTCGGCGGCCGGTGGCAGTGGACGAACTGGTGGACGGCGCGGGCATGGTGCGCTTCCGGAAGGTGTGGCTGTGAGTCGCGACCTTGCTGCGGAGCTGGCGACAGTGCTGGAAGCGACAGGGCTCGGCTTGGTCCGGCCTCCAGCTTCGGGCGCTAACCTCTTCACGGCCCCCATGCCCGAGGTGGATGGCGGTGTGCCGGATAAAGCCATGGCGCTGGTGGTGACAGGTGGCTCTGGACCTCTGCCGTACCTGGGGCTGGGACGTGCGGCGTACCTGTCCCCTGGCTGTCAGGTGCGCATCCGCTCGGCGCGGGAGGACTTCGAGGGCGGGCAATCTCTCGCGCACGCGGTCTTCGCAGCGCTTAACCAGACGCCCGATGTGTCGAGCGTCACCGTGCGCGCCGAGGAGAGCGCCCCGGTGTACCTGGGGACGGATGGAGCGGACCGACACCAATGGATCCTTAATCTTGAGCTTGGATACCTATACGCCGCTCCCCGCACTTAAGGACAGCGTCGGGGCTGAGTTGTTCTAGTCGAAGATGTCGGTCGAGCCGTCGTCATTGATGATGAATTTCGTTGTTGTGATTTTCCATGTTCCGTCCGTGTTCTTCCAGATATATTTGATTGTGTCGATTGGAAGGGTGAATGTGAGTGCGGGGGAGTTTCCTTTTTCCCATTCAACGGTAAAGGTGTTGGCGAGATGGTTGACGGTTGCGAGTTTGACGCGGCGAATGACGGTCCCGCAGACTATCTTCAGGGCGCTGCGCTCCATCGCTGGTATTGATTCGAGCATGATTGCACGTCGCCGCACCTCTGGAAGCATGAACATGGGCAGTTGGTCCGGTCGAATGAAGTTAGTGTCGACTCCTGAGCGCACTGGGAAAACGTACGAGTCGCCGCCGAATCCGTCGATTTTGTCTGCTCGCGTCTTCACTCCGACTGGCTGGCCAGGGAATGCCCAGATGTTGATTGCTATGATGTGGCCATTGTTGAGCGGTATCGATTTGGAATCGATAAATGGAGCTGGGAAGCATCGGTTTATGACTGTTTCGCTGTAGGCTTTTATTGTTGTGGCGGCGTCAAATTCGGATAGCGGCCTGTAGGCTGCGAGTGTTCCTGTTGCTTGGTCTTCTACTGCTCCAATTAAGAGCGTTCCTCCCATGCTGTTGGCGAAGGCTGCCATATCCTTCGCCATTTCGAATCGCTTCGAAGTGTCCATTACGGCCTTCATGTCTAAGGAGTAGTGCTCCCTGGTCGCGCCAATGGGAGGGAGGTCGGTCGCTGTCAATATTGGCTTGAACATGGGGCGGTCATTCAGCAGAAGGCGCGTCGCGGACGGTTATCGGTCTTGGGTGAATTTCATTCGGGATGCGGGCCAGTCGCAGAAAGTGTCCCCATAAATGTAGTGTGATGCCTGTCCGAGTCAAAGTCGATGTCGTGAAGCTGGAGCGCCTGCGCCGCTCTCCTGCCGAGGTGCTGCGCGCGCTGGACGTGCCGTGTCGGGACATCGCGCGGCTCGCCCTCGACTACTCCCTGTTCCTGGTGCCGGTGGGCAAGGACGGGGCGGACGGCCACCTGCGCGACACGGCCTTCCTTGACGGTCCTCGCTACAACCTAGGGCCTCCCCTCTCCACCACGTGGACAGCGGGCTACTCGCACCCGTCCGCCGGCCCCATTCATGAGGGCTGGCACTGGGGCGCGCCCATCTTCAACCCGCCGTCCCACTTCCTCCGGAAGTCCTTCCGACGTGCCCGAGGAAGCGCACGTCGCCGCGTCGCCGCCGTCCTCCAGGACTTCCTCGCTCGCCGCTTCCCCTCTCACTGAAGGAGACACACCCATGGCCCAGCCCCGAGAGGCTTTCTTTGACAAGCTCTACATCCGCGCCACGGAGACAGCGCCCACTGAGGTTGACGCGCTGGACGGCGTCACCGAGGCGCCCGTCAACCGCGCCAAGGACACCGTCGACACCAACTACTTCGGGGGCGACGGATACAAGCGCAGCAAGGGCACCCTCAAGTCCTTCACCATCCCTCTGTCTGGCCACGTCCTCCAGGGCAGCGCGCCTCAGAAGGTGTTGCGCGATGCCTTCGAGTCAGACGCCACGGTGTTCTTCACCATCATCGAGGACGAGACGGCACCCGTGGGAAGCCAGGGCTACCGCTACCCTGTGACGGTGACGTCCTACGAGGAAGGACGCACCTCCACGGACGTCGTCACCTTCTCAGTCACTCTCAACGGCCAGGGCGCTCCTGTTGCCGTGTAGCTGGCCACTGCCTTCCACCTTCGAGGAGATACCCATGTCCGCACCCGCCATGCACCGCAAGCCCCTGGGCACCCGCCGAGCCCTCCACAAGCGCGTCGCTCTCGACGGCGCCGACTACGACATTTGCCGCCCCACGCTGGGCGAGAAGATGGACGTGCTGTCCGCGTCGCGCGACGCCAAGGAGATGGGCGACAACCGCCATCCCGTGGACGAGGCGGCGGGGATGATGATGATGGCTCGCATTGCCGTCGCCTGCCTGTACTTCCCGGGCACCGCGACGCGCGTCTTCACCGAGGCCGACGTGGCGGCGGTGAAGAACGAGCCCTGGCTGGAGGAAGTGCAAGGCGAGCTGGCCTCGGCCTTCGCGGGCCCGACGCTGGAGAGCGCGAAGGGAAACTCCGAGACCACCCCGAGCTGAAGGCCCTGCATGGGGTGGTGAAGCTGACGGGCCAGTCTCCGGACGAGGTGCGTGGGTGGGCCTGGGACGACGTCGTCCACCTGCTCGCCTTCTGTGAGCTGGAGGCCGACGAGCTGCGCACGGGGCGTCCCCAGGCGGGGCCCGGGAGCGGCGGCCACACAGTGACGACGGTTTTCCGGAAGCGTCCGAAGAGGTGAGGCATGTCAGGCGGCGGGCTAAAAGTTGGGGGACTCTACGTGGCGGTCACGGCCGCCATTGGCGAGGCCATGGCCAACCTCGCCAAGCTGGTGAAGGGCGTGGAGAAGGCCGCCAAGGAAGTGAAGGAGAAGGCCGGGGACCTCGGGGACATTGGCGCGGTGGTGGCGGTGGGACTCGCGGGCGCGGTGGCCGCCGCGTCCCAGTCCAACGCGGCCATGTCCGAGGAGGTGGAGCGGATTACCTCGCTGCTCTACACCCTGGCCGCCGACATTGGCGACGCGCTGATGCCGGTGGCGAAGCAGGTGGCGGACGGGCTGGAGAAGCTAGTGGCCAGCTTCCAGTCCCTCTCGCCCGAGGTGAAGGCCAGCGCCCTGGACATGGCTGTCTGGGTGGCGGGCGCGGGCCTCGCCTTGGGTGCCTTGGGGAAGATGGCAGGCGTTGTCGAGGCCGTGGCCGCCGGGACTGGCCTCTTGCTGTCGGCCTTCAATGCGCTGAACAAGTCCACGGCGCTGGCCTCGCTCGCGGGCAGCATGGACAAGGTGACGCAGTCCATGGGCGGCATGGTGGCCACCGCGCCCTCGGTGAAAGGCAGCCTCTCACGGCTGGCCTTGTCCTTCGGAACGCTGCTGGTGCCGCTCGCCGCCGTGGCCGCTGCGTTGGCGGGAGTGGTGCTGCTCGCGGGAGCCGTCTACGCGGCCTGGGCGGACTCCAGCACGGGCCTCGCGGACTTCTTCCGGGGCCTGGGCGAGAAGCTGGGGCAGCTGGCCGCGCGGATTGTGGACGCCTACGCCCGCGCCTTCGCTGCCCTCGGGGACTTCCTCGGGCGTGCCGCCGCTTCCATGCTGGAGCGCGTGGCGGCCCTGGTGCGTGGCGTCTCGCGCCTGCTGGAGCCGGTGGCGAGGGCGGCGGGCTTCTCCCAGCTGGCGGACACCTTCGCGGCTGTCTCCACCCTCACCGGCCAGCAGCTCCTCGACACGTTGGGGCAAGGCGCCCAGCTCCTTTGGACGGGGGCGAGGGAGACAGCGGAAGCGGTGGGCTCGGCGGTGGCCGGGGCCGGGCGCACGTTGGCCGAGGGCGCGGCCTACGGGTTGAACTCCAGCGCGGCTGGGGCCAAGCGCCTGGGGACAGATATCGCCCGTGCGATCAACCTGGAGCACTTCACCGAAGCCATCCAGGCGCTCGTCGCGCAGCTGACGGGCGTGGCGTCCACCGGCAAGGCCCGCATCCGCCAGCCTACGGACAAGGCCGCATTGGAGTCCTCGGCGCGCGAGGAGGCTGCACGGGCGCGCGAGCTGGCGAAGCTCCAGGAGCAGGCCGCCGAGGAGTCGCACCGCGAATTCGTCGCCAGCGTCCGCGCCGAGGAGGCCGCTGGAGCTGCCGCGTTTCGCGAGGTGCGTCGCGAGTCCGAGGCTCTGGCCGATGCGGCCAAGGCCACCATGGAGAGCGCCCGCGCGGCCATGGAGAGCGCCCGCGAGGGAATCGTCAACCGTCTCCTCGGCGGACTGGGCCAGCTGGGCGACCTCATCAACGCGGGCCTGCAAGGGTTTCAAGCGGGTGGTGCCTATGGCGCCATCATCGCCGTGGTGTCGGAGCTGCTCATGCAGTCCGAGGGATTCAAGGGCGTCATCGAGGCCACCAACGGCATCATTCAGCAGGTGGCCGATGCGCTGGGGACGCTCCTGGAACCGCTCCAGCCGCTCTTGGGCGCCATCTCCCTCGTCATCGACGGCTTCTTCTCCGCGCTGACACCCGTCTTCGAGATGATGGGGAATGCGATTAAGCCTCTCGCGCCGCTGATTGCTCTTGTCGGGCAGCTGCTGGAGGGCCTCGCGCCTCTCTTCGAGCAGATGGGCAAGTTCTTCGTCATGCTGATGGACCCGCTGGGCCAGCTGGTGGGGCCCGTCATGAAGGCCCTGTTTGGCGTGTTGAAGTTCGTGGCCACCGTCATTCTCGCCGTGGCTCGGGCGATTGGCTGGGTGTGGAACCTCATCGTCGGGGCGGTGCAGAAGGTCATCCACGCGTTGAGCAGCCTTATCTCCTGGACGGGCTTTGATGGCCTGGCGCGCTTCGCTCGCAGCCTTGACGGGTTGAGGGTGGACACGGACGCAATGCGTGCCTCTCAGGACGCCCTGGAGGGGACGACGTGGGAGTCGGCCATGGCACGGGCTGAGGAAACGGCGCGAGTGCGCGAGCACACGCAAGCGGTGTCGCGTGCCACCGAAGCGTTGACCAATGTCCCGTCCGCCTGGAAGCGCGCGCTTCGCACCTTCGAGTCGGAGAACGCCCAGGAAGGGCCGACGCGTCCGCCCACCCCGACGTCGCCCACGGCTCCCGCGCCCGAGGAACCCGGGGACGACGAGCACGCGGCGACGCCCATTCAAGGGGGCGCCGTGCCGCAAATCCCGCCGGCAGTGCTGGAGCACTACGAGCGGATGCGGCGCCTGTTCGGCTTCGGCGTTGGCGCGACGTCCCAGTCCGCGCCCGTCACCTACAACATCGTCGGCTACGACATTGACGCCGCCATGGAACAGACGCGCCGCGACGAGACGTTGCGCCAGCAGCGCGCGGGCGTGCGCACCAGCGGCAGCCGCATCCGTCTGACGTCCCGCTTCTCCCCCGTCTGAGGACTCCCACCATGGCTGCGCTCGCCCTCTCTGGAATCCCCTTGCCGGTGCTCACCGAGCGGGGCCTCACGTACACACCCACGTTGCTGGGGGAACACCGTCGCGCCTTCTCCGGGTGGTTGCGCACCAGCGAGCGGCGAGAAGTCCTCACGTACGCGGGCAACACGGGGCCGCTCTCCCAGGAGGACGCCCGCGCATACCGGGGGCTCCTCAAGGGCGAGGGCCACGTGTGGAGCTTCGAGGCGGGCATGCGCAGCAACGCCTTCCTCCTGCCGAGCGCCACCACGGGCACGGTGACGGCGGGCGTCGCGGGTGGGCGCTATGGCGCGTGCCTTCGCATGGCCGCCAACTCCAGCGCCACGTTCCTGACGGGCATGGGCTCGAAGTGGACGGTGGCCTACTGGTGGAAGCTGGAGGGGCAAGCCAGTTGGACGCACTTCATCCACCGGGCGGGCCACTTCGTTTCCAGTGATGGGCGCGTCGACTCCACTACGCCCAACAGTGGCGCGCTCGTCGTGGACGGGGCTGGAGCGCTTCCAGCGGGGGACGTGACGCTGCGAATCCTCGGCGGGTTTGGCGGCGGCATCGGCAACCCCACCAATGCGGCGCTGCTGGTGGATGACCTCGTCATCCTTCCGTGGGTGGCGCCTTCCGCGTGGGTGACTCCCTGGTACGCCACTGGCCAGCCCTTCGGCGCGCCGTATCCGTACCACGTGGCCTCGGGCCCCGCGCTGTACGAGCCGCGCGTGGTGCTGGGCAAGGTGGGCCAGGGGCGCGCCGTGGAGTGGTGGCAGGCCGGGGCGCGCGTGCTGGGTCAAGAGTTCGACTTCGAGTTGCAGGAGCGCTGAGCATGCGTCCGCTTTCGTCCTTCCAGGCCGCTCTCCTCACCAGCCCCACGGGCTACTCGACGCATCCCCGCGTCTGGGTGCGTGACGGGCAAGGCGTCTGGCTCAACCTGCAAACGCTGTTCGGCGCCGATTGGGTGCTGGGCGTGCGCATCAACGAGAAGCTGGACGCGCCCGTGGCCGAGGCCGAGGTGGCACTTGCGCGCAATGGGGCAGGTGGGGGGCGCATGTCCCTGTCGCCCCTGGTGGTGCAGTCCCTCGCCAACACCACCCGAGGCAGCTTCGCTCCGTTGCTCGTGGAGGCGGCCTACTTCCGCATCGAGCTGGGACTGGCGGCGCCGGGAGGCGTGCCGAGGGAGGAGGACTACTTCGAGGTCTTCCGGGGCCGCATTGACGAGGTGGACACGGGACCCGAGGAGTTGAAGGTGGTGGGTCGCGACTTGGGCGGCCTGCTCCAAGACACCTTCATCGAGGTTGAGCGCGCATACGGCGACGACTCCGCGGGCGTCCCCGTGCAGGCCATCATTCAAGCTATCTGCAACGACAACGGCATGGCCAGCTTCGGCCTCTACGTGCCGGTGGACCCGCTCTCCCAACGCGGGAAGTACGCGCAGAAGGTGGAGCCCATCCTCGATGCGGTGCGCACCCTCGCGCAGCGAATCGGCTGGGACTGCCGCATGAAGTGGCGGGCAGCCACCGGGGCCTACGCGCTGACGCTCTATGCGCCGGACCGGCTCCAGATGGCCGAGGAGTGGGCCTATGGCCCGGACGAGTACGCGGACCTCACTTCGGTGACGCGCCAGCTCGTGGACATCCGCACGGACGTCGAGGTGGTTTACAGCGACAGGGCGGACCTCGACGCGTCGGGAGTGCCGAAGCGCAAGAAGGTGACGGCGAGCAACCCCACGGCGCGCGCCCAGGTGGGGCGGCGGTGGATGCAACTGGCCGAGGGCGACTCCAGCAACATCAACACCGAGGCCGAAGCGCAGCGCCTCGCGGATGCGGCGGTGGCGGACCTCTCCGTCTCGCCCCTCACGGTGAGCATGACGGTGGACCCTCACCCGGGCATGGAGCTGGGGGACCTGGTGCGCGTGGAGCCGGATGGCGTCCGCCTGGACACGGCGCAGCGGCTCGCCGTCCAGGAGCTTGAGCACGAATGCGCGACGGATGGCACCGCCCGCATGAAGCTGGTGCTGCGCGGGCAGCCCTCGACGTCGGTACGCGAGTGGCTGGAGCGCGACGCGCGTCCCGGCATCGCTCCGAGCGCGCCTTTCACCGGCCCGGCGGCGCCCCAACTGCTGAAGACAACGCCCATCGTCAACGGCTTCACCGTGGCGTGGACTCCCGCCCCCTCAGGCCCCAAGTGGGACGAGTACGAGCTGCACGTCTCGCGGGAGCCGGACTTCGTCCCTTCTGCGGACACCTTCCAGGAGCGCGCGAGGACGACGTCCTTCCAGTTGTCCAACTTGAATCCGGGCGTGACGTACTTCTGCCGGGTGGTGGGGCGGGACGTGAAGGGCAACATCGGCGCGCCTTCGGAGGCGGTGCCCGTCACCACGGCCTACCTGACGCCTGCCACGTTGATGCCCGGCGTGGCCTTTGGTGAGTCACCACCCAATCCGGACTTCGAGGCATGGAGCGTGGAGTCCTCGCCCCCGGATGCATGGGCCATGGGTGCGGGACTGTGGGCCGGACATGCCCAGGTGACGCAGGACGCGTTCACCGGCCAGCGCGCGGTGCGGCTGCTGGCGAGCGGGACGCGCCTCGACTCCCAGGCGATGATTGCCCGCCCCGGGGACAGGTACAGCGTGGACGCCTTGGCGAAGACAACGCAGCTCGGCACCGTGCTGGCCGTCCATCTCGTCTGGTACGACGGCGCCTTCAACGCGCTGTCCACGTCGAGCACCAGCCGCGCGTTGCCGGCGGCCAGCGGATGGCATCGCCTCACCGGCTTCCATGCCGCGCCGACAGGGACGCGTTACGTGCAGGTGCGCCTCTTCGTGCCGCTCACCACCGGAGAGCCTTGGGTTTACGTCGACTCCGTGAGGCTGGAGCGCGTGGGCGGCCTCGTTGAACCGTGGATTGGCATTCGCACGGACCAACTCAACGACTTGGAGAATGGGTGGACGGCCTGGGACACCACTGCGTGGCCGCTGGGCTACTACAAGAACAGCGACAACGAGGTGTCCATGCGCGGTGCCGTGCGTCCGGGGACGGTGGGCTACGTCACCGTCTACCGACTGCCGGTGGGCTACCGTCCCAGCAGTCCGCGCGTCCTCGCGCTTCCCACGAGCAACGGCTTTGGGCTTGGCCAGCTCAACGCGGATGGCACGTTGCAGGTGTACGCGGTGCCGGTGGGGGCTGTCTGGGTGAGCCTGGACGGCGTGCGCTTCCGCGCGGAGCAATAGGGAAGGCGTGGGCCACGGCTGGAAAGCGTCCCCATTGAAGAGAGGGAGAGTGGGAGCTGTGCGGCATGGCGCTGCGAGCCCCGCTCGAAAGGCTCACCATGCCCCGTCCCTCTTTGCTCCTGGCCGCTTCCCTCCTGCTCGCTTCTTCCGCCCTGGCCGCCGAGTCGCCCGGTGTCCCGGACCCGAGCCGCATCGAGGAGTTCGCGCGCCTCGTGTTCGACGCGGTGACTGCGCGCAACTGGGCTCTCGTTGCGTCCCTCGCGGTGGTGGCTGTCGTCTACGCGCTGCGCCGCTTCGGTGGCAGCATCTTCCCCTGGCTGGCGTCCTCGCGCGCTGGCGCGGTGCTGGCGCTGCTGGTGGCCGTGGCAGGTGCGGTAGCCAACGCGCTGGTAGCGGGCGAGTCCTTCACCTGGACGCTGCTGCTGAAGGCCCTGGGCATCGGCCTGGGGGCGGCGGGTGGCTTCTCCGTGCTGAAGGCGCTCCTCTTCGGTGACGAGGTGGTGCGCAAGGCCGAGGAGGCGGGAGAGCTGGCCGCAGGGGAGATTGCCGGCAAGGCGGCGGCGGTGGCCGTCCTGGAGCAGCTCCACAAGGGCCGCAAGCCGTGAGGTGGTTTGGCCTGGCTCTGGCCCTCGTGCTCGCGGGGCCGGTACGTGCCGAGGACGAGGTGCTGGACGTCGCCCATGCCACCGTGACGCTTCAGGACGGGCGCACGGTGGCGGTCTCCGAGGGCTGCTGGGTGTCCACGAGAGCGTGTCTCGACACAGCCAGGGACGTGCGTCGCCTCCAGGTGGAGAACGAGGAACTTCGCCAGCATGCGGGAGACGCGCCGTTGGTGAAGGTGCTCGTGGCGCTCGCCCTTGGGGTAGGGCTCGGCTTCACGGCGGCGCGGTTGGCGCACTAACGGGGTCGCAGGTGCAAAGCTCCTGGGTCGTCCGGGACTTGACTGTCTCGGATGGCTTTCCCGGCGATGGTGTCTTCCAGGTTTGGTAGGGTCGGCGCCGGAGAATCCGCGTTGCTTCGACCCGTTGCCATCCTTTCCGTATTGCTGGGAGTCGCCGCTTCGGCGCAGCCCCTTCCTACTGCTCGCGAACGCCAGGAGCGGCGCGTGGCTCTATCAGGCAGCCCCGCCGAACCTGTGCCGGAGCTGCGCGTCGCGGCGGGTGTCCTAACCTCGCTTGTCTTCGATGTCCCTCTCGACCGTAGCTCGGTGGAACTGGAGGGGCGCGAGCGCTTCCGCCTCGTGGACGTGGGGGAGCGAATCCTGGCCTTGGAGCCTGCCGTGGACCTGGGGCCCGGGGAGAGGCTCGGCCTCCGGGTCCGGTTTGCCGGCAGTCCCGCGCAGGACCGTGGGGTCTTTGTCCTCGTCTCCCATGCTGCGCAGGTGGACACACGCGTGGAAGTCTTTCGTCGAAAGGACTCCGTCGAACTACTCCAAGCCGAGTTGATGGACACTCGCGCTCAGCTCAAGGCACAGACGGAAGAGCTTCAGGCACTTCGGGCGCTGCGGGATTCAGGCGGGCCTGTCGGGCTAATTATGTCTGGCATGCTGGACCACTGGGGGATAGATGCAAACCGCATCAAAATAGCGAAGGCAACGAACCATGCAGAATCGCTCAAGCTTGTGGGCGGTACGACATTCCGAGCTTCAACATGGGCCGCTATAAGCGTCGAAGTCAGAAGCACCGGGAAGAATGCCTGGGCTCCATCATCGGCCCGTGTTGTACACACTAAAAGCGGCACTGTCTTGAACGTGCTTGGCGTGCGATTAGTCTTTCCACGGGTAGAGCCCAACGAGGCTGGCCTAGTGGTGATTGAAACAGAGGTGCCGTCGTGGTTGCCGGGGGAAACGTGTCTCCTGGAGTTGCTTGACAGTAATGGCGCTTCGCAAGTGCTCATTCCAGGGATAGCGTTTTAATGGATGCGCCATGCTGACAGTCATTCATCACCCTGCACAGTTCCCGCCCGGCCATACGGTCCATGGTTGGCGTATCGTGAAGCTCGTTGGCGCGGGCGCCTACGGTGCCGTCTACAAAGTGGAGATGAACGGCAAGCATTTCGCGATGAAGGTCGCGATGCACCGTGCCACGAGCGGAGATGAGGAAAAGGCCGATGCACGGCTGAAGCGCGAGTTGGGGTGTCTTGTTCATCTTCGCCATCCCAACATCATTGCGGCTCACGCCCATGGGCGATGGCCGGACTTCGAGAGTGGCTGGCTCTACGTCATTCTTGCTTTCGTGGACGGGTACACGCTGGCGGAATGGGTGGAACGGGTACACCCCACTGCGCAGGAAGTCGTCCGCCTCTTCGTGAAGCTGTCGGCTGCCGTGGACTACATGCACGGGCGTGGCGTCTTCCACCGCGACTTGAAGCTGAGCAACGTCATGGTGCGCGCCTCGGACAATGAGCCGTTCATCATCGACTTCAGCGCGGGAGACTACACGCACGCCGAAGACCTGACGGATGCTCCGCTTCCACCTGGAACCCGACGCTATCGCTCTCCCGAGGCGTCCCGGTTCCTCCGGGAGAATGGCGACAACCGCGACGCTCGCTATGAGTTCAAAGTCACGGACGACGTCTATGCCCTGGGCGTGTGTCTCTTCGATGTGCTGACCGCTCCCCAGCCCGCGAGCGACTCCGTGAAGACGCCCGTCGAGGGCAGAATGATGCCGCCGCACCCTCGGCGGTTGAACGAGCGGGTTCCAGGCGCTCTGAGCGATGCAGTGATGCGCTTCATCGCGCGCAAGCCTGAGAATCGGCCCCCCACGGCTGAGGCGGTGCGGCGTGAGCTGGAGGCCCTCGCGAAAGAGACGGGCCCCGAGTGGGTGACACCGCTTCACACCCTCACGGCAAAGCCCCTGCTCACTCCTGCGACCGGAACGGAAGATGCCGCCAAGCCGGCCCGACCTCGACGTGGAATCGTGTTAGGTGCCCTCGGGGCGGTGCTCACTCTGGCGGCCTTGGTGGGCTTCTTCGCGCCGAGGCAGTCCGGGCAGGAGTCGAGCGCGATGGCATCCGTCGAGCCCTCCGCGCAGAGAGACGCCGGAACGGGCGCCCCATTGCTCGTAGTGGCCCCGCAGGAGGATGCCGGTATGCCCCTGGGAACAGGCGTCGTTTCTCCCGCGCCTGTTGCATCATCCCCTGGGGTAGCGTTGTCCCCTCAAGGTCCAGTCCAGAAGGAAAGCCCCTCCGTGAAGCGTGCCCCTATCGTCGCCAGTACGTCCGAGTCTCCGGCCATGAAGGCCCCTGCATCCAGTGGCGGCCGGGCCGAGTTCCTCAAGAAGTGCGCTGCGGCCACTGCCGTCGTGGCCTTGCAGATGGGGTGTCCGAGCAGTTCCCAGGTACGTCCGGGTCCAAGCGAATGCCCCGATGAAGCGCGCGAGGCAATGTTCGAGGTGCTCCGTATTCGGGAAGGAGACTCGGTGGTGGTGACCCTCGACAAGAGCCAGCCGGGGGCGATGAATGAGCGAGGTGACTATTCGGATGGTCCGGTAAGAGGCGTTGTCCTCAATGGGAATCGAGAACTTCCAACGGGAACAGTGCTCCTGGGTCGATTGTGGACACGCGGCGGAGCCTTGTTGGCACGCTACACCGAAGCAAGGTATTCGAATGGGCGCACATACCCCGTTTGCATCGTCATTGGTGAGAACGGTGCCGAGGAGGCAGAGGAGGGAGCCCAGCCCGGAACCGTCTATTTCCCCCGGAGCGCCTACGGCTATGCTGTAAAAAACTGGCCCTAGTCTCTCTTTGTAAAGAGGCTTTGCGGTGCCTGTAGTTTTTACCGGATGCGGGCTTTGCGCGGCCTCCAACCTATAGCGTCGTTCACGTCTTACGTGACTGGAGTTACCTTCCGTCTGCCTTCACGCGAAGTCATTCGCGGAGGGCTATCAGGAGACTCCCGCCATGTCTGATGATTCCGACCCTCGGCTAACCGAGGGTGTGGTCCTCTTTTCTCAAGGGGATACCACGTACTTTCTCTTCCAGATTCTCGGAGAGGGCCGCAACGGGGAGCGCATCCTCTACGCGCGGCCCCGCACTCCCGCAGGGCTTCAAGGCAAGGTCTTGGTCAAGTACGTGGCGCTCCCCCAGGGTGCGGCCCCCTCGGAGAATCAACAGCACGCACGCGTTCGACTGGAAGAGGAAGTCAGGCTGGCGCGGTTCCTCCAACACCCCAACATCGCCCGCGTTCTTGGCCTCTTCGAGATGAAGCACGCTCTTTGCGTTGCCAGTGAATGTGTCGATGGCTTCACGTTGGATTCGCTGCTTGCCATTGCGCAGGCGCGCGGGCGCTACTTCTCCGAAGCCTTCGTCCTGTACGTCTTCGCAGAGGTCGCGGCAGCCCTGGCCTACGCTCATGCGCGCACGGACGATGCTGGAATCCCGCTGAACATCGTGAACCGCGACGTCAACCCCATGCGGATTCGTCTCACTCCTCGGGGGGGCGTGAAGCTGACGGACTTTGGTGTTGCCTTCTCGCGACTGGCGGGGCGCATTGCTACGACGCTTCCGCGTCCCAAGGGCGACGTCATCTACTCTTCTCCGGAACTGCTGCTGGGAGAGGACATTGACGGACGCGCGGACATGTTCTCCCTGGGCTTGACGATGCTGGAGTTCGCCACGGGCCGGCACCTGTACGACCCGGGTAACTTGAAGCTGTCGGATCTGGAGGCGCGCATGTCCGAGGAGGAACGGCGCCGCGTACTGAAGGCGACCGTCAGAAGCATGGACGCGGGGCTGACATCGCTCGCGGAGGATGCGATCTGCTGGGCCATGGCGTACCGCCCCCTTGATGTGGATGTCGCGGTCCTGGGAGTGCCCGAGCAGCTCCGCGCCATTCTCCGCAAGCTGTTCCACCGCAAACCGTCCGAGCGCTTCGAGACCGCCGCTGATTTGGAGAACGCGCTTCGAGTTCGGCTCGCGGAGCTGGGCCCCTTCAGCGCAGCGGATGCGGTGGCGGAAGTCGAGCAGGCACTTTCCGACGCGGGCGATGCGATGGAAGAGCTGAACTTGCTCGACGACGAGGGCGGCTTCATCCCTGCCGATTGGCGGGCGCACCCGGACCAAGTCGAGACGCAGCCCGAAACGCGCAACGAAGACGAGCTGACGACGGACCCCCGTCCTGGTGCCCGTCGAGCTGTGAAGGCGCTGCCGACCGCCTGACGTCGGCACCTATCTCCACTCACCACTGCTGATTCACCACCGGCCCGACGCAAGTCGCTGCGCCGACCGGGAGACGTGTGTCTTTCGTGCCTCATTCCGGGGCACGCATGGGGGACGTGTATGCAAAGGATGCGAAGCTGGTTTGTCTCGCTGTTGCTGGTGCTGCCTGGAGTGGCCGGGGCGGAAGAGATTGCGGACCCACCGCCGCCCGAAGAAGAGGAGACCGTGAACCTGCTCCCACCCGAGGGGACGGTGCAGCCGTTGCCCCTTGAGGGCGAAACGACCGAGGCCGCGTCGGTGCCGGTCGACCCCTCCACGCGATGGGCCTCCCTGCTGCGAGTCGAGACGTCTGCATGGGCGCTGCTGCCCCGCTCGGGCATGGGCACGGATGAGGGCTACTTCCAGGTTGAGCCCACCATTGTCTTTGAGCGTGGCGAGGAGTTCGGCGTCAACCTCGGGGCTCCGCTGCGGTTGCGCGTGTGGGGGCCGAAGGATGGTGGGGTTGTCCGGCGCGAGGACTGGGACGAACTCTCGGACTGGGGACAGCTGGTGAGGAGTCTCAAGCTGGGCTCGGACAACTCGCCGCTGGGCGTGTGGTTCGGGAAGCTCGATAGCTACAGCCTCCTCTCCGGGCATCTCGTCCGGCGCTACGCCCACCGCGCGAATCCGAATTACCACCCGGCGGCGGGCGTCCTCACCGGCACACTGGGGCCCGTCTACGTCGAGGCGTTCTCTTCGGACGTTCTCGGTGCTCGGCTGATGGGGGCAGAGGCAGAGCTGGATGTGGAGCACGTTCTCTTCGGCAAGCCCAAACAGAAGGGGCGCTACACACTGGGCCTGTCGGCCGTACATGACTGGGGGCGTGCCGGTGGGCGTGCGGCCTCGGTGACGCTGGCGCACATGGACGCGGTGGCCGTGCTGTTGGTCCGGCCGGGGTATGAAGCGCATGTCTTCGCGGGCTGGGGAGGCAGGCCAGGGGAGGCAGGCGCATGGGGCGCGGTGGTCGGCGCGGGCGCGGATGTACTCACGCAGACACTCAACATGGCGTTGAGGCTAGAGGCGCGGCGGCAACACGGTGGCTTCCGGCAAGGGTTCTTCGGGCCAGATTACGAGCTGGCGCGCTTCCAGGCAGCGGGCCCTGATGGCGTACCGCTCGCGGATGCGCCCTTCCCGGATGGCTACTCCATTCATGGCGAGGCCGTGGTGGGCTGGGATGCGGTCAGCTATGGGGGCCTCTACAAGCACCTCAAGCTGTCGCTGGGCGCGGAAGCCTTCACCTGGGGCCGCTTCGATGTGGACGGGCGCGTGGCGGTGCAGCTGTTCGAGCGCGCCCTTGAAGTGGCGTTGACGGGCCTCGCGGCGGGCGCTGGCAAGCCCGGGGCGCGCTACCTGGGAGCGGCGGAAGTGCGCTGGCGGTTCCTGGGAGGGAAGTTCTACGCGCTCGGGACGGGCGGCACGCTGCTGTTCCCCACGACCGAAGGAACGTTGCGGCCTGGCGCCTTCGCATCAGTGGGACTGGGGGTGGACAATGCGCGCTAACGCCCTGCTGCTCGCCGTGGCCCTGCTGGCGGCGGGATGTGCCTCCGTGTCGCGCGCTCCCGGGCGTAGTGGAACCTTGAGCTTCGCGTCGCAAGGGACCCGTGTGGAGCTTCCCGCCGAATCCCCGCGCCTGACCGCTCCTCGCGTGGCGGCCTCTTCGTCGGACGAAGACGCGCGGTTGAGGCACCGCCGAGATTTCCGCGATGGTTCCGCGAGTGGGGCGAGTAGCTCGACCGGTACTTTCGTGGGGGGCTCCATGGGTCGCCCCCCCTCAAAGGAAGATGCCTGGGAGAAGCTTCTGACGGATGCCGGGCTGGAGGACCGGGACGAGCGGCCCGTAGCGGGCAGCTCGCTCACGCCCGCACAGGCCGCACGGCTCTTGGAGGCGTTGCTGAGTAGGGACGTGACGCTGGGCCAGTTTCCGGCACGGGTCGCGGTGGGCTTCATGCTGCGCGAAGTGCTCGACACGGGCGAGGTGTCACGCGCCGAGTTGGTGCAGAGGGTGGAGCGCTTCAATCATCTGGCGGTGCTCCGGCCTGACGGGTGCCTAGCCTGGGTGCGCAGTGGCAGGACGCAGCAGCGAGTGGCTCCAGTGGAGTGGAAAGATGGAACCTTCCGCGCGCACGGCTTCGAGCTGGGTCGCTTCTACAATGGGCGCACGGGCGTCTTCCGTTTGCTGGACGACGAGCTGCGGGAGGTCAACGGTTTCGCCATCGCGGACGTCCACGACGATGCCGACGTCATCAGTCGCACGCTGGACGGGGCAGAAGAAGCCTTCGTCGGGCTGGCCTTGGCGGTAGGGCAGTTCTTCTCGACGTCGCCCGCTGACAACCTCGCGGCGCTGCGACACATGCCTGCCGCTGTGGCCGCGCTGCTGGCTTCGTCGCCTGAGTACATGGAGCGCTTCCAGTACATGACACGCGGCGAGCAGATTCAGTCCGTCTCCAAGCTGGTGACGAACATCATCGCCACTTGGGGCACGGTGTCATCCGCAACGCGCACGCTTCAAGGTGCGTCGCTCGCAACTGCGGAAGTGCCGGTGTTGTCCCTGTCCGCACAAGGGGCGCTCGCCATGGAGCGCGTAGCGGTGCCGGTGGGGCGCGCGGCGGCGGTGCTGAGCGGCGGTCCAGGAGCCGCCATCATCCTTCAGCGGGCGAGCACGGCCGCGAAGCAGGGTGGACCAGCCAAGGGCCCCGGCCAGTGGGGACCCTCTGGAGAGAAGGGCGCTTCTGCTCGTGCTCGGGCGTACCAGGAACAAATCTCGGGCCGTTCGTACGACGATGCATACTGGGTAGGAGGTGTTGGCAGAAAGAGCGGTGGGACGAAGTTCGATGGCTTCGAGGATGGAGTGCTACTGGAAGCCAAGGGACCCGGTTACGCTGAGTTCTTCGAGGCCGACCTTGCCCCCAAGGATTGGTTCAGGGCATCAGGAAAGGCCCAGGACCTCGTTGACCAAGCCCTGCGGCAAATCGGCAAAGTCAAGGGCAAGGGCATTCCCATAGAGTGGCATATCGCGGAGAAGCATGCCGCCGATGCCATCCGCAAACTCCTCAGTGGCAGAGGCGTCAGGGAGATTGCCGTCATTCACACCCCAGCACGCGTCCTGGTCCCCTGAGGCGAGGGAGCATCATGAACACTCAATCTGCGTCCAAGAGCTACCCTGAGATTTACTATGCCGGTGCCTACTGGGGGCCGCGTAGGGAGTCTCCCGAAGAGTGCGCCCAACGAGCGGTGACGTTTCTCAACCTGTTGGCAGTCTGTGACCCCCTGTTGGCGCACTGGAACAAGATTCCCAAGCCGCGAGGCAAGGGGCGGAAAACTCCTCTTATGCCCCCTGGCCTCCCCACCTTGACGGAGGCGTTCCGGCGCGGTGTCAACCGAGAGCCCGGTGGGCCGCCTATCGAAGATTTGGGTCTGACCGTCTCGGCGTACAGCGATGGCACTGGCGAGGACTTCACGGACGTGAGCATGCGCTGCGGGAGCTACACTGAATCCAGCACCGCGAACGCATGCATTCTGTCCCTCCCCTCTAGAGGAGATGGTGCTGAGCGAATCCTGACCGCATCCGTGCTGACTGAGGTCGTTCGCGGCATGGCGCTGGCGTGGGAACCTGACTGGGCGGTGGCCATGTCTGAATCGCACAGGGATATGGACGATGAAGACGGCTCGGTCGACGTGTGGACAGGATGGGTGACGTACCTCGCACGTCATCGGGGCACGGTGCCCCCGCTCCCTGCTCCGGTGCGCATTGAGTCCGTGGGGGACAAGGGCACCATCATCGTCCTCACCCCTGAGCGCTTCACGGCCAGCAACCCGGAGCACGTGGCGCTGGCTGAGCGGGTGCGAGAGCTGCTGGACCGAGCAGGGCTGTTGAAGCCGCTCCAGGTCCAACCGTAGGAACAAGAGGGGCCGGATGAGCGGGCTCGGCAGCATCGGATGGACGGTGCTGTCCGGGCACGTCTCCGGTTCCGGCGAACGTGGGGCACCTTCTCGCGTAACAACGAAATGACAACGAGAAGCGGTCGGGGGCGAACTCGGGCGAACACTTGAGGCATGGCAACCCCGCGAAAGTTCACGGGCTCGACGGAGCGGAGGGCCTTTACATCGCGTACTTGAAGCGGTGGATGGCTCGCGCCAGGGGGCCCTCGTGCGCGAAGGGGGCCCAGGCGCGGGAGAAGGGTGGGGGGTGGGCCCGGCAGCGCGGGCATGAGCCGCCAGGGAAGGTGCCGGGCTCGGCGCAGGTGCGGCAGCACCCGGGAGGCAAGCGCTCCAGGGCCGTGTCACACGTCTCGCAGAAGAAGGCCCCGGGACCGGGAAGGACTCTCGCGCAGGCGATGCATGCGGGAGGGTAGAGGACGTCCAGCAGGGCTCTGAGCATGCGGGGGGGCTTGCAGCGGGGATGCCACGCTGTCGAGTCAGGAGTTGGCGGTGATGCTCCCGCACCCGGGGGGATGTTGACGTGTCACCGGGTTCCTCGACATCGTTGCGGAGCGCATGACGTTCCACGGCGTCCCGATGAACTTCATCCCAGGGAGACGCAGATGAGCGGTGGGCGGGTCTGGCAGGGGAACTGGAGGGTTCGCCTGTATGCGCGGGTCCGCGAGCGGGGTTACGACTCGCTGACCGCCTTCGCGGATGCACGGCCCGCCGTCTCGCTGATGGGACTGGCGGATGAGCTCGGGAAGGGCGAGGTCGCCGGTCTCCAGATTTTGAGCGTGCTGCGCTCCGAGGCGGAGTCCCGCGAGCAGGTCACCCGCTTCGTGCGCGACGCGCTGGTGCGCAACATGGCCGAGTACCTTCCGAATGGCTGGCCCGAGGTCATGGACGACGAGTCCCGCTTCGTGGTCGCCAAGCTGCTGACCTTCTGGTCCACCGACATCCCGGAGACGCATCGCAAGCGCGTAGAGAACGCCCGCGTCTCGCTTCGGACGTCTCCACCGCCCTCTGGCTGGCGCCCTCTCGGGCCCGACGACTCGCTGCTATGCACGCTGCTGCCCGATGACGAAGCGCGTGGGTGAGCGAGCCCACGGCCAGCGTCTGGTTCGACGCTCGGTGCCATCCACGAGGGGCTCGCGGTCGAAGGGCCTTTCTGTCCGGGGACCCGCCGCGGTGACGGACTGTCCCTGACTCAGTCACCGAGCCGGATGACGACCTTGCCGACGAGTCCACGCTTCTCGGCGACCTCGAAGGCGCGCCGATGGTCGGAGAGTTCGAACACCTGCGTGGGGCCAGGAGTCAGTTCGCCCGCGTCGAAGTGCCGGCCCAGTTCCTCGAGGGCGGCCGTGGTGGACTGGGTGATGACGAAGCGGTGCTTCTGGGCGCGAAACGGGTTCTGGACGGCGGCGCTGGCGAGCTTCGCGGGGCCCGGCTCGAAGTCGACGTAGACGCCGTGGGGCTCCAGGAGGGCGCGAGCCTCGCTGAAGGGAAGCCGCGCGGAGAGGTCGAGCACCGCGTCGAAGGTCTTCCCTGACGCCAGGATGGAGTCGCGCCGGTAGTCGATGACCGTGTCAGCGCCGAGTTCGTGAGCCAACGCGACGCCGTCGGTGCCACTGACCGCCGTGACGTGTGCCCCCGCCCGTCTGGCGAGCTGGAGGGCGTACGGCCCCAGCCCTCCGCTGGCGCCGTTGAGCAGCACGTGGTCACCCTCCTTGACGCGCGCGACGGCTCGCACGGCGGTCCGGGCCGCGAGTCCGACGACCGCGACGGCCGCGGCCTGCACGGCGTCCAGCGACCTGGGCACCTTCGCGACGACTCGCGCCGGGACGGAGATGTGCTCGGAGAGGTAGCCCGCCTTGAAGGAGCCCATGCCGCCGAAGACGTCGTCCCCGACGCGGAAGCCGGACACGCCCTCGCCCACCTGCTCCACCACACCCGCGAAATCGAGGCCCGGGGTCTTCGGGAACCTCGTGCCACTGAGCAGCCGGGCATCGCCGCGCCGAATCTTTCCGTCGAGCGGGTTGATGGACACGGCACGCACGCGCACGACGAGGTGCCCGGCGCGAGGAGCCGGCGGGGCCACGTCGGAGAGGGTCAGGACGTCAGGACCACCAAAGCGTTCGTAGGTCACGGTTTTCATGCGGAAAGGAGTAAGTCCACTGAGCCATTCGCGGAACTTGATGTTCGGAAGGCCTATGCTTCATGAAATGAATGTCTCGACGTTCGACCTGAATCACGCGCGTGCACTCCACTTCCTGCTGGAGGAGGGCCATGTCGCCCGGGCCGCGCGGAGACTGGGAATCACGCCCGCGGCGGCGAGCAATGCGTTGAGAGGTCTGCGCCGTGACTTCGATGACGCGCTGCTGGTCCGGACAGGGCGGACGCTCGCGAGGACCGCTCTGGGGGAGCAGCTTCGCGGGCCCGCGCGTGAAGTCCTGGCCGCCGCGGAGCGCCTCTTCGTCGTGGGCGTGCCGTTCGAGCCGAGCGCGTACGACGGCGAGCTCATCCTCGCGACCTCGGACCGCGTGGCGGAGGTCCTGCTATCAGCGCTCGATGGGTTGCTGACCGCGCGGGCTCCACGAGCGCGTCTCTCCGTCCACACGATGACGGTCGACCTCGCGGCGTTCCTGCGAGAGAACGACGGCCTGGCCATCATGCCGGGGGCTGCCCGGGAGCGGGGACTCTCGTCGGAGAAGCTGTTCCTGGACGACTTCGTCTGCGTGCTCCGCAAGGGGCATCCGCTCCTCAAGGGGCCGTGGACGATTCGGCGCTTCGCGGCGGCCGAGCACCTCCTCGTCGCGCCCCTGGGGCGGACTCAGCGGGGCGCGGTGGACGCGCTGCTCGAAACGCAGGGACTCACCCGGAGGATAGCGCGCGTCGTGAATTCGTTCGCGCTGGCGATGCCCCTGCTCGCCGCCTCGGACCGAATCACCGTCCTGCCGCGCAGCTTTGCCCAGGCGCGAGCCCGGGAGTGGGGCATCGTGGTGAGACCGGTTCCCTTTGAGCTGCCCAACATCGAGATGGAGCTGTCGTGGCACCCGAGGCATGAGCGGGACCCGAAGCACGTCTGGTTTCGGGCCCTCCTGCAGGAAGCCGTGCGCGTCTCGGGGCTCCCGCGCCCCGCGACGCGATAGGCCTCACGGTAGCACGCCCTGCCGGTTCATCTCCTTGGACTGGGGCAGGCCCATCACCTTGCACAGCGTGGGGGCGATGTCCGCGAGGATGCCGGGGCGCAGCTTCTGCCCCCGGAACGCGGGATGGATGAGGTGGAACGGCACCGGGTTGAGCGTGTGCGCGGTGTGCGGCTCGCCGGTGATGGGGTCCACCATCTGCTCGCAGTTGCCGTGGTCCGCGGAGATGGCCATCACCCAGCCGTTGCGCTCGCACGCCTTGCCGAGCACGCCCAGGCACTCGTCCACCACGCGCACCGCCTGCATCGCCGCGTCCAGCCGGCCGCTGTGTCCCACCATGTCCGGGTTGGCGAAGTTCGCCAGCGCGAAGTCATACGTGCCCGAGTCCAGCCGACGCACCAGCTCCGCCGTCACCTCGCGCGCCGACATCTCCGGCTTCAAGTCGTACGTCTTCACGTCACGCGGGCTGGGCACCAGGTGCCGGTCTTCTCCCGGGTAGACGACTTCGCGCCCGCCGTTGAAGAAGAACGTCACGTGCGCGTATTTCTCCGTCTCCGCCGTGCGGAACTGGCGCAAGCCCTGACGCGACAGCAGCTCCGGGAAGATGTCCTGCGGCTGGTCCGGCGCGAAGACCACCGGCAAATCGAAGGTCTCGTCGTACTGGGTCATGCAGACGTAGCGCCCCAGCCGCAGCCCACCCCGGTCGAAGTCCTTGAAGCTCGGGTACGCCAGCGCCTGCGTCAGCTCCCGCGCGCGGTCCGCGCGGAAGTTGAAGAACAGCACCGTGTCCCCATCCTGGATGCGGCCCACGGGAGTGCCGTCCCCACTGGCCAGCACCGTGGGCTTCACGAACTCGTCCGTCACCTTCTCCGCGTACGACGCGCGAATCGCGCTCAGCGCGTCCGGAGCCTTGGGCCCCTTGCCGTACACCAGCGCCTCGTACGCGAGCTGCACGCGGTCCCAGCGCTTGTCCCGGTCCATCGCGTAATAGCGCCCGCTCAACGTGGCGATGCGCCCCGTGTGCGTCTCGTGAAGGAAGCGCTCCAGCTCCTCCACGTAGCCCAGCGCGCTCTGCGGCGGCGTGTCGCGCCCATCCAGGAACGCATGCACGTAGACGTGCGCGACGCCCCGCTCACGCGCGGCCTTCAGCAGCGCATACAGGTGCTCCATCGACGAGTGCACGCCGCCCGGAGACACCAGCCCCAACAGGTGCAGCGCCTTGCCGTCCGCCTTCACGCCGTCCATCGCGGCGCGCAGCACGGGGTTTCGCGCCAGCTCTCCGGACTCCGCCGCGCGGTTGATGCGCACCAGGTCCTGGTAGACGATTCGGCCCGCGCCGATGTTGGTGTGGCCGACCTCCGAGTTGCCCATCTGCCCCTCGGGCAGGCCCACGGCCAATCCCGAGGTCTGTAGCTCGGTGAACGGGTAGGGGCTCGTCAGCTTGTCGAGGTGCGGGGTTCCGGCCAGGAGGATGGCATTCGCCTCTCGCTCGTGACGGATGCCCCAGCCATCCAAAATGCAGAGCAGGACCTTGTGCGCGGCAGTCATGCCCGAACCCTAACCACGCAGGCGCCGGACGGAGAGGGCAAAAAGCACCGGACCACTCCGTTTCCATGCCCGGGCTCGGGGCCGCGCTACTCCTCGCGGGAGCGCGTCTTGTACGTCAGCACCGGCGCCAGGGTGGCCACCACCCGCACCAGCCCCGCCTCCACCAGGTCCGTCACCACGCGGTCAATCGGCTTGTACGCGGGCGGCGCCTCCTCGAAGAGCAGGTCCTTGTTCTCGCAGACGACGTGACTCTTGAAGGGGGTGCGCGTGAGCGACTCCGCGGTGAAGCGCTCCTTCATGCGCTCGCGGGCGGCCGTGCGCGTCCACTTGCGGCCCGCGCCGTGCGCCAGGCTGTACGCGCTGCCCGTCCCATCCCCCAGCGGCACCACCAGATAGCTCAGCGCGCCACGGCTGCCCGGAATCACCACGGGCCCCTCGTCCGAGGGCGCCGCGCCCTTGCGGTGCAGCCACCGCGTGCCACCCGCGTCCCGCCGAGGCGTCACGCTGTTGTGGCAGACATCCAGCACCCGACGGGCCGGAGCGCCAATCCCATCCAGCACCCGCCGCGCCACCAGCGCCCGGTTCGCCCGAGCCCACGCCACCGCGTGGTCATGCCGCGTCAGATACGCCCGCGCGTCGTCCGAGTCCTCCAGCAACCCGCCCGCCGCGTGCCGGTCCACATGGGCCCGGAGAATCGCCTCGCCCAGTCCACGTGAGCCCGAGTGCACCAGCAGGAGCAACCGGTCCGCCGCCAGCCCCAGCGCCGCGAAGCCCTCCGCGTCGTGCACCGCGTCCACCCGCTGCACCTCCGCGAAGTGGTTGCCGCCGCCCACCGTCCCCAGCGCCGCCTCGAACCCGGAGGCCTTCACGCCTTCTTCCGCCAGGAAGCCTTCCGCGTCTCCGCTCCAGGTCCCCTCGACGTCCAGCTTCGCCGCCCAACGCTCCGCCTTGGCCTTGCGCGCCAACATCCCCACGTCCCACAGCCCCATGCCACAGCCGATGTCGCTGCCCACCAGGTATGGATAGAGGATGCCTTCCGAGGTGAAGGCGGCACCCACCGGCGCGCCCTTGCCGGGGTGCAAATCCGGAAGTCCCACCGCGTGCCTCATGCCGGGCAGGCGCGCCACGGCCTCCAACTGCCGCACCGCCTCTCCCTCCACCCACGATTGGGGCGAGGCGATGATGCGGACGGTCGCGGGTGGAGACGTCAGGGGGGCCTGGGTGCCGGCGGTGCTCATGAGGCCCGTTGACGCCCCCTGTCTGGTGGGCCTGACGCAGGCGAGCGCGGCAGGGACCGGAGTCCCGCTCCCGCCGCCTGCTCGCCTGGTGGGCTACTTGTGGTACGGCTCGCCCTTGAGAATGGTGAACGCGCGGTAGAGCTGCTCCACGAGCACCACGCGCGCCAGCCGGTGGGGCAGCGTCATCTTCGACAGGGACAGCGTGAGGTTCGCCGCGTCCCGCACGCTCGAGTCCAGCCCCTCGTCACCACCGATGACGAAGAGCAGGTCCTTGGCGCCCGTCTGCGCCTTGCCCACGTAGCGGCTGAGCTCCACCGAGTCGAGCAGCGAGCCACGCTCGTCCAGCGCGATGACCCAGTCCTGCGGCTTGCGCTTGGAGAGAATCGCCTCCGCCTCGGCGGCCTTCGCGTCGCCCGGCTTGAGCTTCTTGCCGCTCGCCTCGGTCAGCTCCACCAGCTCGAAGCGGGTGTAGTGGCCCAGGCGGCGGGCGTACTCCTGGACCGCCGGCTCGTAGAGACCCGAGCGGTCCTTGCCGATGGTCAGGAGGCGGACCTTCAGGAGACCTTCTCCCGGTTCGCGTCCGCCCAGAGACCTTCCAGGTCATAGTGCGCGCGCAGGTCCGCGAGGAACAGGTGCGCCACCACCTCGCCGTAGTCGAGCAACACCCACTGGCCCGTCTCGACGCCCTCGGTGCCGAGCGCGCGCACCGGCTGCTCGCCCTGCTTGAGCTGCACGTGGACGTTCTCCGCCATGGCGCTGACCTGACGGTCGCTCTCGCCGGAGGCGATGACGATGTAGTCCGCGTAGGACGTCATGCCCCGAACGTCCAGGATGACGACGTCCAGCGCCTTCTTGTCGAGCAGCAGTTGGGCCATGCGCCGCGCCAGCGCCTGCGCCTGCGGGTTCTCCGCCGGGCCCGCCTTCTGCTGGGCGGCGCCTGGCAGCTTCGCCTTCTTCTTCGCCCTCAGGGGGACCTTGCCCGGGGTCTTCTTGCGAGCCGGCGCCTTCTTGGGAGCGGGAGCCTTGCCCTTGGGGGCCGTCCTGCCCGTCGCCGTCTTCTTCTGCTTCCGCGCCGGGGCCTTGGCCTTGGTCGCGCTCTTCTTTCGTGGGGTCGTCTTCTTCTTCGTTGCCATGTGCGGCGCACCCTACCGCACCCTTGGCAACACGGCATGGGTCCTCTATGGGGTGTTGTCCATGAGCGACGCCCGCCTGGAACAGTTCAAGAAGATGGCCGCTGACTTCCCGGACTCCCCCATGAGCCACTTCTCCCTGGGGAAGTTGTACCTGGAGCGAAAGCAGTACGCCGAGGCGGCGGCTGCCCTGGAGGCGGCCGTGCGCCTGGACCCGACCTACGCCGCCGCCCTGGTCTCCCTGGGGGACGCGCTCTCCGGGGCCGGGCAGGTGGAGCGGGCCCGCGAGGTGCTCACCCAGGCCCGTGAGCACGCCCTGGCCCAGGGCCACCCGGGACTCGCCGAGGAAATCGACGAGCGCATCTCCGACCTGTGATGAACACGAGGGCCTTCGAGTCCTCGCCGTGCCTGCTCAGTCCCGCCAGGTGAAGCCGACGCCGAACACCTGTCGCGAGTAGGAGAGCTGATTGCGGGGCAGCCGGGTGCTCCACAGGCCCCAGGACACCTCCAGGTCCACCCGCTCCGACACCGGGCGCGCCAGCTTCAGGGACAGGGAGTTCTGTCCCTCGTCCTCCTCGACGAGGATGATTTCGGGCGACAGGTAGATGCCGTCCGGATAGCGGGTGATGCCCAGTGAACCCTGCGCCAGCAGCGTCACCTTCCAGGGCAGGCGCACCCCCGCGTTGCCCGTCACGCGGTGGCGCAGCACCGTCTCCCCGAAGCTGTTGGACGTGACTTCCTGGTACGCGTACGTCAGCCCCAGCGTCACCGGGCCCCGGTAGTTGTAGCTCGCGCCCGCCGTGAGCGCGCCATCCTCGCGTCGGCCCAGGGACGAAGCACCGGAGGCGCCGGGCCTGGGCCGCGCCAGGGGACCGTAGCGGCGCGCGCCCCAGTCACCGAAGAGCGACAGGCTGTGGCGCCGGTCGAAGCGGTAGCGGCCCACCACGCCCAGCTCCGCCCCGCCGAAGTTGGCTGTCTTATCCGGCCGATACACGAAACGACGCGCGCCTGCCCGCACCCGCAGCGCCAGTCGCACGTCCGGCGCGTACTCGGCGAACACGCTTGCTCCCAGGTCCGAGTACGCCCGCGTGCCGCCCCGCCGGTCCTTCGCGTGTCCCTCCGCCCCCAGTCCGAACTCGGTGCCCAGCGCCAGCGAGGCCTCCAGGGCCCCGGTCTGGATGAGCGTGTCCTCATCCGAGAAGCCCACGTACTTGCGCGCGCCCAGCTCGTAGCGGCCCACCAGTTGGGTGCGCTCGAACGTCGCGCGCCCCTCGGCCGAGCCCAGCACGCTCAGCGCCGGGTCCGCTCCAGGCGAGGGCGTGCTGCCGTCGGAGAAGTCGCGCGGCGCGTTGGTGTCCACCAGCAGCCGCGCGGTGCCCTTCAGCGCGCCCTCCCACTCGACCGCGGACGCGGGCCGAGCGGCGAGCAACACGAGGAGGACCAGGAGGGTAGGGCGGGAGCGGGACACGACGCCGGGCAACATAGCCGGCCTCGTGCCTGCACGCCCCACTCGCGGGAGGGCGGGCCCGTTCGCCAGGTTGGCGGCAGTGACGTCACGCCGGCCGCCCGGTACATTGGTGGAATGCGCCCTGTCTCACTTCTCGCGGCGGCGGTCGGCTTGGGACTCGCCGCCTGCGCCCAGTCCTCGTTCATCACCGAGGTGAGGGGCGAAACCACCGTGCCCGCGACCCTGCCCGGCGGAAGCACGGAGCTCAACGCCTTTCCCCCCATCAGCAGCCTGGCGGGGATGGACTTCGACCAGAACCAGGACTTCAAGAACCAGGGGCTTTCCAAGGACGAGGTGACGTCCGTCCACGTCGACTCCCTGTCGCTCCAGATTCTCAGCCCCAACGACGTGGACTTCACCTTCCTGGACAACGTGGAGTTCTTCGTCCGGGCGGGAGACCGGGAGTCGCGCATCGCCTGGAAGAACGATCTGGCGCGCTCGAATCTCCGTCCGCCCAACCCCACGCTGAGGCTGGATTTGGGGGACGTGGAAATGCAGCCCTACGTGTCCGCGCCGACGATGAGCATCATCATCCGCGGCAAGGGCCGCACGCCGGAGCGGGAAGTCCGCCTGCGCGCGGTGGTGCGGTTGGAAGTCGAGTCCGGACTGCTCTAGGGCGTCGCCAGTTCCTGGGCGCGGTGCTCCAGCGCGCCGGCCCGGCCGTCCAGCTCGTGGGCGAGGGCTTCCAGCCGCTTCGCCTCCGCCTCCATCGCCGCGAGGTCCACCGGGCCGCCGGCCGCGAGTGTCTGGGCGCGCACGCCGTCCACCTGCGGGCGACGGTCCGTGGCACGCGCGGGCTCGGGCTCCGGAAGCGCGGGGTCCCTGCCGGTGCCTGTGCCAGGCTGGGGCGTGGTGGGAATGCCCGGGTTGTCGGTGCCCTCCCCTGGCGGCGGGCCCCCGGAGACATCCGCCTCTCCGGCGAACATGCCTCCGCCCCGGTCGCTGGGCGCCACGCGGAGGTTCCCCGAGCGCATGCGCAGCCGCAGCCGACGGTCCTGCTCGTCGAACATGGATTCCTCGCCGAGGAAGTCGCTCATGCGCCGGTCCAGGTCCTTCTCCTCGCGCACCTCGGTGATGCGCGCACGCAGGGACTTGAGGCGCTCGCGCACCTTGTCCTCGGCGTCACGCAGCGTGTCCGCCTGCTCCAGCAGGTCCTCCGGGTCATCTCCGCCGGCGGTGGCCTTGTCCATCATGGGCACCCGCGAGGCCGGCAGCGCCGCGCGCACCGCGTCCCGCTCCGTGCGAGTGGTGCGCAGCGCCTCCAACAGCGTGGCGCGCTGGCCCCGGTCCGCCGTCTGGTCCCACGCGCCGCGCAGCCGCGCCAGCTCGTCCGACAGCGCCTGATGCAGCGCCAGGTGCGCGCGCTCCGACTCGCCCTCCGCCGTGGACACCGCCTGCGCCAGTCCGGTGAGCGAGCCGCTCAGCTCCTGCGAGCGCCGCAGCGCCGCGTCCAGCTCCGTGCCCGTCGTCAGCCGACCCTTGCGCTCCGCCTTCAGCGCCTCGATTCGCGCGGCCACGCCCTGCAGTTCGTCCCGCAGCGCCTGCTGCTGGGTGCGTAGCGAGCGCGCCTCCGTCCTCGCCGCCTGCGCCCGCGAGCGCGCCGCCTCCAGCCCGGACGCGGCCCAGACGGGCACGGCGCAGAGCAGGCACAGCAAAAGCGCGAGGGGGCGGGGACTCATCAGCGGCCTCCCTTGAGCAAAGCGGATGCCAGCCTGCTCTGTCCTCTCCTCCACCGGAGCCCGGGAAAAGCCCTGGGATTCCAGGCGCCTGGACACACCAGGTGGGGGCAGGTGGGGGAG
>NZ_VIFM01000002.1 GCF_006636215.1 Myxococcus llanfairpwllgwyngyllgogerychwyrndrobwllllantysiliogogogochensis
GGGCGGGGGCCTTCTTCACGGGAGTGGGGTCCTGGAGTGACGGCGCCACGGGGGCGACGGTCGCGGGGGTGGGCTCCGCCATGGGCGAAATCGCGACTCCGCCACTGTGCGGCGACTCACGCGCGCTGGCCAGTTTCTGACCAGTGGGGGAGGTCATTTCATGGATGACCTGTGGAGTTGTCTGTCTCCACCCGCCCATGAAACGGCTCCCAAACACGCCCAGGGCCACCACTCCCACCAGCGTCAACAGCAGGCGTCGATAGGGATGGGGATGCAGCCGCCGCGCCTGGCCCTCCAACGTGGCGTGTCTGGGCGAGGTCCATGGCGCGGGACTCGGTGGTGGCCGCAGGGTGCCCAGCACCGTGGCCCACAGTTGTTGCAACCGGGCCCGTGCCTTCGATGGAGGCTTGCGCAGATGTGAAGCCCACTCCGGACGGCGCACGCGGCGCAGCGCTTGCGACGGCTCGCCGTCCACCGCGACGAGCGGAGCCTCCGCCCAGTCGAAGAGGGGCTCATCCCAGGCCTCGCCGGGTGTGCCTTCCAGGGTGGCGACCAGCGTCGATGCCAGCTCCGCGCCACTCTGGAAGCGGCGCGCGGGGTCCTTGTCCAGCATCCGCTGGAGGAGGGTGTCGAGCATGGGCGGCGCGCGGGGATTCACCGTGGAGGGCGCGGGCGGCTCCTGCGAGGTGATGGCGGCGCACAGCACGTCCGCCGGCCAGTCGGGGAGGAAGGGGTAGTGCCCGGTGGCGGCGCGATACAGACAGACCCCCAACGCATAGAGGTCATCGGTGGCCACGGAGGTGTAGCGGGCATCCGGATGACGCCAGTGGCGCTGGTGGAAGCGGATGGCCTCCGGGCTGCGCAGGTAGAGCGTCCCCGGGGGCAGGGGACCGGTGGTCAGCGTGGGCGCACCCGTGTACACGCCCGCGCCCAGGTCGATGAGCACCGGGTCTCCCTCGGGGGTCCGCAAGAGGATGTGCTCCGGCTTGAGGTCCCGGTGCAGCACGTCCCCCGCGTGCAGCGTGTCCAGCGCCAGGGCCACGCGACGGAGCGTCTCCAGGAGCTGTCGGAAGGTGGGGTTGTGGTGGTCCGCCCAGACGTGGAGCGGAGGCCCGGGCACCCAGTCCATGACGAAGTAGAAGTGGCCGGTGACGATGTCCGGCCAGCGGCCACAGGCGTGGACCGCCACCACGTTCGGATGCACCGCGCGGTCCAGCAAGAGGGTGAGCTCGCGCAGCGCACGGCCCTCGGACGCGTCGCGGGCCAGCTTGAGGGCGAAGTAGCGCCCCGGCGCGTCGGTGGGCTCCACGCGGTAGACGACGCCATAGCCCCCCAAGCCCAGCCGCTCGATGACGCGCCATCCGCCCGTGATGACGAGGCCCGGAGGAAGGGCGTCCGGATTCATCGATGGGGTCCGCGTGCTCATGGTCGTCAGAGGTCTCCTGGAAGCCGATGAACCTAGCAGGTCGAACCCTCCTCGTGTGACCCGCCATGGTGGGTCACCGGCGGACAACTCCCAGGGCAGGGCTCGACGTGCCCGCGCGACATGGGGCGGAAGCCGCCTGGAGCCCGGCACCAGGCGCTCGCCGACCCGCGGGCCCGCTCCCCTCCGGCCCTGGCGTCCCCGACCTCGGCCGGAGGGCCCCCAGGGGGCGTTGTTCTCCACTGGTCGCCCGGCCGCCCCTCACCCGGGGAGGCGGAAAGAAGCCGTGCGCCGAGCCGTGTCTAAGGGTATAGACAAGCCCTTCATGTGTCCCATGGTGAAGACCGAAGACCTCATCGACGCACAGGGCGTGGCCGGGCTGCTGCAGCTGCGCCACTCCAACAGCGTCAGCACCTATCTGCGCCGCTACCCGGACATGCCCCGGCCCATCCTGGACCTGGGCACGGGACGTCCCCGGTTGTGGCTGCGTCCCCAGGTGATGCGCTGGCTGCGCGCCCGCAAGTCCGACACGGTCCACACCGGAGTTGAGTGATGACCACCGCCAGTCCCCGTACCCCTCCCGCCGTGCTGCCCGGTCCCAATGACGTCTGCTGGTGCGGCAGCGGCACCAAGTACAAGAAGTGTCACCGTGGCGCCGACGCCGTCGAGGCCCGCAAGAAGGGCCCCGAGGTGGCGCGCAATGGCATCCGGCCGGGCATCATCAGCCCCCGCCGCGATGTGCCCCTGAACATCCCTCGTCCGGACTACGCCGTGTCCGGGCGGCCGCTGCGTCGAGGCGGCGGGGACTCCGACATCAAGACGCCGGACGTCATCGCGCGCATGCGCCGCGCCTGCAAGGCCGCCGCGGAGGTGCTCCAGGAGGTGGCCAGCCACGTCCGCCCGGGCATCACCACCGACGAGCTGGATGCCATCACCCACGAGGCATACATCCGCCGGGGCGGCTACCCGAGCACGCTCAACTACCACGGCTTCCCCAAGTCGCTGTGCACCTCCGTCAACGAGGTCATCTGCCACGGCATCCCCGACAGCCGCGCGCTGGAGGATGGGGACATCGTCAACCTGGACATCACCATCTTCCTGGATGGGGTGCATGGGGACTGCTCGGCCACGTACTTCGTGGGCACTCCGCAGCCGGAGAGCGAGCGACTGGTGCGCGTCACGCGCGAGTGCCTGGAGCTGGGCATCGCCGCCGTGAAGCCCGGTCGCCCCATCAGCGACATCGGCCGCGCGATTGAGACGCACGCCACGAAGAACGGCGTGAGCGTGGTGCGCGCCTACTGTGGCCACGGCATCGGCGAGACGTTCCACACGGCCCTCCAGATTCCGCACTACTACGAGCCGGAGGCCGACACCGTCATCCAGACGGGCATGATTTTCACCGTCGAGCCGATGATCAACCAGGGCGGCTGGGGCCACCGCACGTGGGACGACGGGTGGACCGCCGTCACCGCCGACGGCACCCGCAGCGCGCAGTTCGAGCACACGCTGCTCGTCACCGAGCAGGGCGCCGAAATCCTCACGGTGCCCTGAGCCGTCCTCCGCCGCACGAGGCCCCCTGCACACCAGGGGGCCTCCTCGGGCACCTACGGTGTTCCCGCGTCGCCCCGCGGTCCGAGCCCGCCGTGTGAAGGCAGACAGTCTCCGGCTCGCGGACTTCCCGACACGAGGGCTTCATCCCTGTCGCGGAGTCGACGCCCCCGTCAAATGGCCTCCCAGCCTCGTCCGGACGGTGCGGTATCACCTGCGCCTGGCCGGGGCTCGACGTGTCTGGCTTTCGCGACGCGGAGCGCTCCGACGAGGGACTGTCCACGCGGTTGTGTCGCCGGAGGCGCGCCATGGCACTCGATATCGCTGTCGACCCCCAGTCGCTCAAGAGCGTCCAGGATGTCATCCAGACGCTGGAGGGGACCTTCCAGGTGGACTTCATCCCGGGCGTCCTGAAGAAGCTGGAGGAGAAGCTGCTCGTGGAGCGCGCGGCGTTCCGGGTGAATGAGTCGGCGCAGCGGTACGAGCTGGACCTCTACTTCGGACTGAAGGCCCCCGAGGTGGAGGACTCGCGGGAGCCTTTCTTGAAGGTGGGGATGAGCATCACCATCCAGCCGGAGGTCGTCTCCCGGGGGCGCAGGCCCGCGCGGTATGACGGCACGCTGGAGGTCCCGCTCTCCGGCGAGGCCGTCACCCACGTGCCGTTCGCGCTCTATCTGAAGAGGAGCCTCCGATAGCGCTCCCGCTGTTTGAATAGCAACAGCAATCAGCCTGCCAGGGTGATTGTGAGTTTGATGCCACGCGGCAACAGTGCGCGTGGGCCCATCGTGGTGTGACTTCGCGTCATTCAGAGGGCCCATGAATCCCTTCAGTCCTGAAAGGAATCGTTCCCATGAAGAACTGGGTGACGTTGTGCCTTGTCTGCATCGCTTCCGGAGCATTCGCCGCGGACAAGACTCCGCCGGCCAAGACGCCTCCTCCCTCCACCACGAAGCCGGCGCCGGAGTCCAAGGCCGCCGAGCCCAGGACGCTCACCATCGAGGAGGACAAGGCCGCGAAGCAGGAGCCGAAGAACAAGAAGGTGGACACCAAGGCCACCGAGACCGCCAGCAAGCCGCTGCTGTAGCCCTGACTCGAAACCCAACGGAGGGCAAATCATATGAAGAAGATGATGGCGGGATTGTGTCTTGTCTGGCTGTGTCTGTCCCAGGGAACGGCGCAGGGTGCCGAGGACTGCATCAAGACGATGAATCAGGGCTCCGCCACGGTGAAGCTCGGCTTGTATGAGCAGAGCTGTATGTCGATGTCCTGGACCGGGGGGGTGATTACGTCGGACGTCACCTACAATTGCTGTGGCCCCAGCGCGACCATCCGTGTCAACGGGACGGACTGGAATCGGCTGCTCGCCGATGGCAAGTTGGATGGCTTCCGCTACCAGCGGGCCGATATCGGCAGCAATGGTGCGTACACGCTCTACTTCCGGAAGGTCGTCGGGACGGAACTCACGAACATCCCTCCTGAAGACTTCTTCAAGTAGCGGACGTGTGCCCACGGGTGGGGTGGCTCGCCCGCCCGTGGGACTTGCCGAGCGAGGCGCCGTGGACACCCCCTTCCTGCACGGAATCAATCCCTTCCTGTTCCGCTTCTCGGAGACGCTCTCCCTTCGCTGGACGGGGGCGGCGTACCTCGTGGGCTTCCTGCTCGCGTTCGTGGTGCTCCGGCGTCAGGCGGCGCGAGGTGAAGGCCCTGTCGCGAAGCAGGAGGTGTCGGGCTTCGTGCTCTACGCCGGCCTCTTCGGGGTCATTCTGGGCGGACGGCTGGGGTACGTGCTGCTGCATCAGTGGGATGACTTCTCCCGCGACGGCTCGGTCTTCTTCCAGTTCCGACAGGGGGGCGCGTCGGTGCTGGGGGCGGTGCTGGGAGTTCTCGCCTTCTCGGTGTACTTCGCTCGCCAGCAGCGACGCCCGTGGCTCCAGGTGGCGGATGCGCTGGTGGTGCTCGCGCCGCTGGGGTTCTTGCTCGCGTACCTCGCGGTGTTCATGGATGGCGCGCCGCTGGGGCAGGTGACCTCCGTGCCCTGGGCCGTGCGCTTTCCCGCCGAGGTGGGGATGCCGGGCTTCCAGCCCGTGGTGACGCCGTCGTTCGACGTGTCCACCCTGGCCTATGCGCCGGGGCATGAGGTGGCGGCGCTGACGCGCGCGGATGCGGCCTTCCTCGCGGAGCTGCACCGCATCCTCCCCGCGCGGCACCCCGTGTTGCTCTATCAGGCCGCGTTGGAGGGACTGCTCCTGGGCGGTGTCCTCCTGGCGGTGCGTGCGCTGTGGCGCTCGCGGCCCGTGGGGCTGCTGAGCGGGCTGTTCTTCACGCTGCAGGGGGGCCTGGCCCTGGTCAGCCTCCTGTTCCGCGAGGCCCAGCCGAACCTGTCCTTCGCCGCCCAGCTCGAGCAGGGGGTGCTCCCACCCGTGCTGATGCTGGGGGTGGGGGCGGCCTTCCTCCTGAGTGTGCTGGGCCAGCGTCCGGACGCGGTGGGTGTGCCCGCGCCCGTGAAGCTGGAGGGGTGAGGCTCACGAGGGACAGGGAGGCGGGTGCGCGCCCTTCGTCAGGCGGAAGCGCGCCGGCCTCAGGGCCTGCACCACGATGTGGCCTGCCTGCTCCAGGCGCAGCGTGGCGCCGGGCTCCAGCACATGGTCCGTCGGGTCCGCGTCGAGCGTGAGCCAGAGCCGACCCTCGGTGCAGGTGAGCGTCAGGCCCTCGGTTCCTCGCACGCGCCGACTCCACAGTGCGCCCTGGAACAGTCCGAAGCAGCCTGACTCCGCTTCCGGGTGTGCTTCCGGCTTCAAGTGACTCCACAGCGTGCTCCACCAACTCCGCCGCGTCAGAGCGAACATCGACTCCATGGCTCCATGACCTCCTTGCGCGTCGCAACATGCGCCCTGTCGCGGGAACAGAACAGATGCAGCCGATTGTCATTGTGACCAGTACAGTCCCGGGGTGGGAAACTGTACCGGTCCGACATGCGGTCAGGTGTATCTGGGCAGCGGGCGTCGGGCCCGGTACCGATACGGGTCGCGGGACGGCATCTCGACGGAGGTGGCATGGGCGCGCTGGCACACAAACCGAAGCTGTACGAGCAGGTGGCCGAGCGACTGGAGGAGGCCATCGCCGCGGGGACGCTGCGAGCGGGGGACCGGCTTCCCTCGGTGCGACAGCTCAGCCTGCGTGAGCGGGTGAGTGTCTCCACGGTGCTCCAAGCGTATCTGCACCTGGAGTCGGTGGGGCTCATCGAGACGAGGCCGCAGTCGGGCCACTACGTGCGTCGCCGCGAGCGCCCGCGTCTCGCCGAGCCGCAGGTGTCCCGGCCCGCGACGAGCGCCACGCCCGTCACCATCAGCGGGCTGGTGTCCCGCGTGTACCAGGCGATGAGGGACCCTCGCATCGTGCAGCTCGGTGGGGCGTGGCCCGCGCCGGAGCTGTTGCCCACGCGCAGGCTGTACCGGGAGTTGAACGCGCTCACGCGCGAGGCGGGTGACGTGGGGGTGCTGTACGACGCGCCGCCGGGGTGCCCGGAACTTCGGCAGCAACTGGCGCGGCGCTCGCTCGACTGGGGTGGGGCGCTGGCACCCGAGGACTTCATCATCACCTGTGGCGCGGCGGAGGCGATTCACCTGTGCCTGCTCGCCGTGGCGCGCACGGGGGACACCATCGCGATTGAGTCTCCCGCGTACTACGGCACGCTGCAGGCCATCGAGTCGCTGGGGCTGAAGGCGCTGGAGATTCCGTGCTCGCCGCGACATGGGATGGAGCTGGATGCGTTGGAGGCGGCGTTGGAGCGGCGGCGCGTGGCGGCGGTCCTGGTGGTGCCGAGCTTCAGCAATCCGGTGGGCAGTTGCATGCCGGAGGCGCGGCGGCGTCGGTTGGTGGCGATGCTGGAGGCGCGGGGCGTTCCGCTCATCGAGGATGACTTGTATGGAGACCTGCACTTCGATGCGGAGCGCCCGCGCACGTGCAAGTCCTTCGACACGTCGGGGAACGTGCTGCTGTGTGGCTCGTTCTCGAAGACGCTCGCGCCAGGGTTCCGCGTCGGGTACGTGGCGCCGGGACGGTTCCGCGAGCGGGTGGAGTTGCTGAAGTTCTCGCACACGATTGCCACGGCGTCGTTGCCTCCGCTCGCGATTGCGCGGTTCCTGGAAGAGGGCGGGTATGACCGGCACCTGCGCTCGCTGCGCCGCCATCTCATGTCCCAGGTGGAGAGCATGGCCGGGGGCGTGGCGGAGTATTTCCCGGAGGGGACGCGGGTGGCTCGGCCGTCGGGGGGCTCGTTGTTGTGGGTGGAGCTGCCGCCCAAGGTGGACTCATTGGCGTTGCATGAGCGCGCCATCGAGGCGGGCATCAGCATCGCGCCCGGGCCCATTTTCTCCGCGCGGCCGGACTCGTATCGGAACTTCATCCGACTGAGCTGTGGTCAGCCGTGGACGCCGCGAGTCGAAGCGGCGGTGTCCACGCTGGGGAGCCTGGCGCGCAGCCTCGCGTGACGGGGCTTCAGCGAATGAAGAGCAGGCCCAGGCCCTGGCGGGAGGCCTTGTCCAGGGCGTGCGTGGCCGCGTCGAGCGCGCGTGCCGGGTCGCCGCGTCGCGCGAGGGACAGCTTGCGCTGAAACCAGGCGCGCATGCGGGCGGAGCGGAGGAGGGGCTTGTAGTCGGGGGCGCCAGCGAGGTGCTCGCGCAGGCCCTCGCGAAGCTGGCGCACCTCGGTGCCCGTCCAGAAGCCGAGGGCCGGGTACACGCGCTTGAAGCCACGGCCCATGGGTCCATCCTTTCCGGGCATGCGGCCCGAGACGGTGAAGCGCCAGAGTCGCTGGATGGGCTCCGGGCAGGACGCGCCGACGACGGCCTCCGCCGCCTGGAGGTCGTACTCGCTGGGATGGAGCTGCGTGGCCAGCTCCAGGGGTTCCCCTCGTGTGTCCTCGTCCAGGTGGACGAGTTCGTCCGCGAGCACGTCGAGCAGGTCCCAGACTCCGTCCTCGAGTCGCTCGGGAAGCCGGGTCACGGTGTCCGCGCCGTGCCGGGACAGGTGGTCCATCAGCTCCAGGAGCAGGACGTCGTCATCGTCCTCCTCGGGGTCCTCCAGGCCCTCGGCCACCGTGGCGCGCATGGCCGCGAGTCGCGTGGGAGTCAGCACACCGGCGAGTCCCTCGGGGGGAGTCAGGAAGAAGGAGACAGGGGCACGCATGGCCTCTGTGTACACCGCCTCATGGCGGGTCGCGTGGGGTTCAGTGGGAGGAGAGGGGCGCGGTGGCTGGGTCAATCCGCTTCAAGCGACGGTTCAAGCAGCGCGCGGACGAAGTGAAGACCGTCTGGGTGGACGCCGGCAAGGAGTACCAGAAGTTCCGTCGCAATCAGCAGCGACCGGCCGCATACCCTCCAGGACGCTGTGCTGCTCCTAAAGCGCTTCTGCTCGTGCTGGAGGACGATGCCTTCCCTTCCGGCATCACGGAGCAGTGGTTCCATCCCGAAGGCAGACCGACCCGAGGGAAGATCAAGTTCCGGGACCGGGCGAGCGGTACGGTGGTCGCAGGTCCATTCGCGCATGGGAAGACGGTTCCGCCGTGCGGCACCTGTTGTGTCCTCCTCCCCATGATGATCTGCCCGGAAGTCCAGGAGAGGCAATGCCGACACACGAAGGAGTAGAGCCCCAACTGGAGAGCCTGCTGCTGCGGACCGTCCCTGGGCTCGCGGAGCAGTGGCGGGGCGCCAGTCCTTCCACGATTGAGAAGGTCGAGCGGATTGCCGGCCGTCCCCTGCCTCCGTTCTATCGCTGGTTCCTGGGTCACATGGGACAGAGCATGGGACCCCTGGCCTACCCCACCCTGGATTTCTCGGCCGAGCGCGTGCTGGCGTGCTACGCCCAGGCGCTGGTCAAGCCTGATCCCCGCTTTCTGCTCATCGCCTACGAGTCCGATGAGATGATGCCGCTGCATCTCTTCTACGACTTCAAGGCGCCTGTACGAAACGATGCCATGGTCACGTCGCGTGAAGCTCGCGGCAAGGAACTGACCGACGCATTCGAGACGCTGAGGGAGATGCTCGCGTGGGGAGCGCTCTCCTTGTTTCGCATCGACAGGGCACCGCACACCTGCAGCGGCAGCCTCAAGGGCGACACCCCAGACTTCTTGATGAACCTCGACCCCGTGATGAGCAGTCTTGGATTCGACCAACCAATTCCCACGGGCCCGTTCTGCAGGCTGTATGAGCGGCCTGACGCGGTCATGGTGTGCATGGGCACGCCGAGAGCAGGAACCGGGAACCGGCGGGCTTTCGACCTTGGCGGCAACAACCCCGGAAGCCTGCGGAGGATTCTGGGGGAGCTCGCATCAGCGCGCGTCGTGGAGATTCAGATGAAGAAACAGGCTTGAGGATTCCGCCTGGGTCGTGCCCCCGGAGGGTTGCTCCGCGGGCCGTCAGGTCTCCATCCGACTTACTGAGTTCAGCAGTTCAGGTTGATGCGGATGAAGTCCACCATGGACTCGTTCTGCATGCGGAACTGCAGCATGTCGCCCACCGAGGTGATGGGGAGCGGCATGCACAGGAAGGCGGTGTTGCCCGGGTTCCACGTCGGGGTCAGCGCGGGCGTCACGGCCGTGTTGGCGATGATGGGGAAGCTGTAGGTGCCAAAGTCCGTGTCGTGCACGGTGATGGTGTCGTTCTGAGGGGTTGTCGGAAGCGCCCGGGAATAGGCGCAGAGCGTCAGCGTGCAGAACGGTGTCTGGGTGAAACAGCTCCGAAGTCCGTGCCGCAGCGTGGCCACGGTATGACGGTTGGAGGTGGCGTCATCCAGCGTCTTGAGCTGGCTGGCCGGAATGCCGTTGGCCGCGAGGTAGGTGACGAACTCGGGCATCGCCGTGGGGGCGTAGGGCAACGGGTCCGGTCCTCCGCCGAAGTTGTCAGCCGTTCCGAAGGTGACGGACATGTTCGGGGTGCAGACGGTCTGCTCGGCCTCACCCAGGGCGTCGTCACCGAGGGTGGGCTCCTCGGGGGAACCACAGGCGGTCAGGGCGAAAGGCAGCAGTCCCAGGGCAAGCAGCGCGGAAGCGGAACGGGGCATGGAGGTCCTCCGGGTCGAGTGGGTACGGCGGTTGTGAAGCCGTGCAGGGCCGTCGGAGTGTCATATCCCGCACGGCCTACGAGTGAAGCCTGCAATAACGCCAGGCGCGAGTCCACGACGTGGTGCATGGGCTGCTCTTCGGCTGCTCCATGCGGCAGGATGCCGACGTCGTCGTCATGTCCAAGGATTCCCGATGAAGCGTCTTCCCGTACATCTCGCGCTGCTCCCTCTTCTGGCCACGCTGCTCGCGGGCGGTACCCAGGCGGCCGACCTGAAGGTGACGACGCTCACGGTCATCCCCAAGCCGGATGCGGAGCACCCCTATCCGCAGGACGTCATCCAGATGCCGTTCATCACCCACGACAAGCCGGAGGTGGCCGCGAATATCAATGACCGCCTGTTCATCGCCCGGTTCAAGGCGCTGGCGCCAGCCAAGGCGGAACCTCGACTGCCCGCTCAGGAAATGGACCTGGCGGGCCTGGCCGGTCAGGAATTCGGAGTGAAGCGCAACGATGCGCGGCTGCTCACGATTGGATTCAAGGCCGAAGTCTGCGGCGCCTACTGCGAGACGGACCATGTCGCCTTCAGCTTCGACACACGGACCGGCCGCCTGCTCAATCCGCAGGAGTTGTTCAGCCGTGTCGGAGTGCAGGCGCTGAGCAAACGCATGCAGAAAGAAAAACAGCGCGTCTACCGGGCGCAGATGGCGAAGCATGAGAAGGAGCTGAAGGCGTCACGCAAGCAGAAAGCTGATAGCGAGACGCTTGACGACCTGGAGGCGCGCATCGCCCTCAATCGCGAGTGTCTGGCAAGCAATGCGCAGGATGCAGAGGCAGCGTCCGCCAGGACCTCCTTCGATGAGCGCTGGGAGTTCAATGCGGAGGTAGCCGTTCTGACGGCGGAGCGCTGCAGCAACCACGCCTCGCGCGCGCTCGACGACGTAGGCGGTGTCAGCCTGTCACTGCCGTACGCCACCCTGCGTCCGCATCTGACGGCCTATGGCAAGAGCGTGCTGCTGGGTGAAGGCCAGGCGTTGTCAGGCGATGTCTTGGGTCAGGTGCTGCGCGGTCGTATCGGCAAGCAGCCGATTGTCATGGTGTTGGAGAAGCAGTACGACAACTCGGTGTCCGGCGTGTACTTCTACGAGAAATATCGCAAGCGGATTGAGCTGAACGGCCAGGAAGAAGGCGGGAAGCTCGACCTGCAGGAGCAGGATGCGGACGGCACCCCGGTGGCGCAGCTGCGACTGGAGGTTGGCAACAACCACCTGCGAGGTGAATGGCTGGGCAAACAGTCCTCGCAGGTGGAGCTTCGCGCACCCTGAGTCGCGCGGAGTGGGTGAAGGCCACGCCGATGTCTGGCAGTGGCGCTACCCCGCCCCAGGTCAGAGGCTGGGATAGTCGATGTAGCCCTTGGCGCCGCCGCCGTAGAGCGTCGTCTTGTCGAGCCGGGCCAGGGGCGCGTTCTCACGCAACCGGCGCACCAGGTCCGGGTTGGAGATGTACAAGCGGCCGAAGGAGACGAGGTCCGCGCCCGCCTCGACGGCCTTGCGCGCGAGCTCCCCGTCGTAGCTGTTGTTGACCATCCACGCCGCCTTTCCGCCCGCGTCGCGATACGCCTTCTTCAGCGCGGCGTAGTCGAATGGACGGTCCGCCAGCTCACGCGCTCCCCCAGTGGCCCCCTCGATGATGTGGACGTAGGCGAGGCCGAGCTTCGCCAGCTCCCGCACGACGGACTCGAAGAGCGGCTGCGGGTTGGCGTCGAACGCGTCGTTGGCGGTGGTGACGGGGGACAGGCGGATGCCCGTGCGTCCGGCCCCTACGGCGTCAATCACCGCGCGCGTGACCTCCAGCATCAGGCGAGCCCGGTTCTCGATGCTTCCGCCGTAGTCGTCCGTGCGCTGGTTGGAGCCCGTCTTGAGGAACTGGTCGAGCAGGTAGCCGTTGGCGCCATGAATCTCCACCCCATCGAAGCCCGCGACCTCCACGGCGTCGCGCGCGGCACGCGCGTAATCACGAATGATGCCGGGGAGCTCCGCCGCCTCCAGCGCGCGAGGAACGGAGGTCGGCTCGAACGTGGGGACTCCGTTCCTGAACAACACGGTCCGGGTGTTGGCGACGACGGCCGAGGGAGCCACGGGCGCTGCGTTGCCCGGCTGAAGCTCCGTGTGGGATACGCGCCCCACATGCCAGAGCTGGGTGACGATGCGGCCCCCTGCCTCGTGCACGGCGTGGGTGACTTTCTTCCACGCGGCGAGCTGCTCGGGGGCGTACAGGCCGGGCACGTCGGCGTAGCCCTGCGCCTGGTGGCTGATGGCGGTCGCCTCGCTGATGAGCAGCCCGGCGGAGGCGCGCTGGGCGTAGTAGGTGGCGGCGAGGTCCGGAGGGATGGCACCAGGCGAGCGGTTGCGCGTCAGCGGCGCCATGACGATTCGGTTGGCGAGCCGCAGGTCGCCCACGGTGATGGGGTCGAAGAGAGTAGGCATGTTCGTGTCGTGAGGGGGAGGAGGGGCAGCGCAGCGTAACGGCCTGCGTTTCCCGTCACCACACGAACCCCCAACCTGGAGGTCTCCATTGACCTGGCGGTTGGATGCAACCGAGACACACGTGTCAGCCAGTCCCGAGACGTTTTTCACGTCCGTGAGGCCGTGAGAGACATTCGGGGTCTTGTTCTTTGTCCTCACGGGTGCTTGGTTCCCGAGCTGTTTTGAAAAGGGGGACTCACTCATGAATCGTGGCACGAGACGGATGTCTGGCATCGCTGCGTGGTGCGGGTTGCTGTGCGCGCTGTGGATGGGGGGATGCACAGGAAGTGCTCCGGAGGAGACGACACCTGAGCCCGCCTCCGCGCGCGCCGCGGAGGGCTTCTCTCGTCAGGGAACGGTGCTGGCGGGGCGCAACCACTCCCTGGCCCTGCGCTCGGATGGGACGGTGTGGTCCTGGGGTGGCAATACCTTCGGACAACTGGGCAATGGCACGACGCGCTCGCGTCCGTTCCCCGTGCGGGTGTGGCGCTTGTTCGACATCCGGGCGCTCGGCGCGGGTGAGCTGCATTCGCTGGCGCTGAAGTCGGATGGGACGGTGTGGGCGTGGGGCAACAACATGAGTGGACAGCTCGGGGATGGGAGTATGACTTCGCGGCACGTGCCCGTGCCCGTGCCTGGACTGACGAACGGCGTGGCCATCGCCGCGGGTTTCTCCCACTCCCTGGTCCTGAAGTCGGATGGAACGGTGTGGGCGTGGGGCAACAACGCGACAGGACAGCTGGGGGATGGGACGACGACGCGAAGGACGTCGCCCGTGCAGGTGCAGGGCCTGTCCGGGGTGATGGCCATCTCCGCGGGCAATGTCCATTCACTGGCGCTGACCGCGGATGGGCGCGTCTGGTCCTGGGGCGGCAACGCGGACGGACAGCTGGGGACCGGAGACCTCACGGGCCGCACCCTGCCCGCGGCGCTCGCGGGCCTGACGGGCCTGACGTCCGTGTCGGGCGGAGGCTCGCACACGGTGGCGCTGAGAGTGGACGGCACGGTGTGGACCTGGGGCAAGAACGACGAAGGCCAGCTCGGCCTGGGGTCGACCGGCGTGAGCCTCGTGCCCACGCAGGTTCCGGCGCTGAGTGGTGTCGAGGCGGTGGTGGGCGGCGGGCAGCACACCGTGGCGCTGAAGGGCGATGGGACGGTGTGGGCGTGGGGCAGCAACGCGAGGTCGCAGCTGGGGGATGGGACGATGCTCCAGCGGCTGTCTCCAGTGCAGGTGCCAGGCCTCACGCAGGTCCGGGGCGTGTCGGCGGGCGGCGGACAGCACTCGGTGGCGGTGAAGGCGAGCGGCGAAGTCTGGGCCTGGGGTTCGAACAGCGACGGGCAGGTGGGCGACGGGACGTATCTGATGAAGTCGGTGCCCATCGCGACGCGCGCGTGGCTGGAGCGAGTCGAGGCTTCGGGGGGGCAGAGCCATTCCCTGGCGTTGAAGGCGGACGGCACTGTCTGGTCCTGGGGCAGCAATCTGTATGGGCAGATGGGTGATGGGTCGACCGAGTCGCGCTGGGGGCCCATCAAGGTCACGCTTCCGGGGCTGCCCCTGGTGGGCTCGGTCGCGGCCGGAGGAGTGCATTCGGTGGTCCTCAGGGAAGACGGCACGGTGTGGTCCTGGGGTTACAACGGCTACGGCTCCGTCGGAGATGGGACGACGACCTGGCGAAAGCTCCCGGTCCAGGTCCCAGGTCCTCTGGTGGCCGTGGCCGTGGCCACCGGCATCCGTCATTCCCTGGCGTTGAAGGCGGACGGCACGGTGTGGTCCTGGGGTGCGAACTCCGCCGGACAGCTGGGCGATGGGACGGCACTCAACCGGACCCTGCCCACCTATGTCCCGGGGCTGTTGGGCATCGTTTCAATCGCCGCGGGTGAGGCGCATTCGTTGGCAGTGAAGTCCGACGGCACGGTCTGGACGTGGGGCTACAACAGCACGCTCCCGATGGAGCTGGACCCCGAGGAGCCGATCGGACCAGGTCTGGTGGCCCCGACGCAGGTGCAGGGGCTCTCGGACGTGGTGGCCGTGGGGGGCGGCAACAGCCACTCCGTGGCGCTGAAGGCGGATGGAACGGTCTGGGCCTGGGGCAACAACGATTCCGGGCAGCTGGGGGATGGCACCTTCGTGTCTCGGATGGCGCCTGCCCAGGTGGTGGGGCTGTCGGGGGTGGTCGCCGTGTCCGCGAATGGGGCGTTCTCCTCGGCGCTGAAGGCGGACGGGACGGTGTGGACGTGGGGCGGGAACTCGCTCGGGCAACTGGGCGGGGGCGTCTCCGCGTCGCGGCCGCTGCCCGCGCAGGTTCCGGGTGTGTCCAATGTCCGGTCCCTGATGGCGGGCGGGACGCATTCCCTGGTGATGAAGGACGACGGGACGCTGTGGTCCTGGGGGCACAACTATTACGGCCAGATTGGTGATGGGGTGACCGACAGGAAGGCGAGCCCTGTTCCCTCGTTGGTGCTTCGCTCGCGTGGGGTGGCCGCGGCCACTCAGGTCTCGATGGGATTGACTCCGGACGGCAAGGTCCAGACCTGGGGCGTGAACACGTGGGGGCAGTTGGGGGACGGAAGCAGATTCACCCGGCCGGAGCCCACCGAGGTGCCCGGGCTGACGGGGATGGTGGCTGTCTCCATGGCGTATTCCCATGCGCTGGCGCTGAAGTCAGACGGAACGGCGTGGGCCTGGGGGTCGAACTCGAGTGGAACCTTGGGAGACGGGACGCGGACCCAGCGCTTCAATCCCGTGCAGGTGATGCCCTCGACCCGGTTTCTGTCCATCTCCACGGGGTCCGCGCACAGCATGGCCCTGGCGGAGGATGGGACGGTGTGGGCCTGGGGGGGCAATGGATATGGAGAGCTGGGGGACGGGACGCAGACCCTGCGCTCCCAGCCGGTCCAGGTGCAGGGGCTGACGCAGGTGACTGCCATCGCGGCGGGGAACTCCTTTTCGGTGGCCTTGAGGGCGAACGGGACGGTGTGGACCTGGGGCGCCAACAGTCAGGGGCAGTTGGGGATCAACTCCACGGTGCCGCGTTCGCTGCCCGTCCAGGTGCCGGGGCTCACGGCCATCACCGCCGTGTCGGCGGGAAATAGCCATGTCCTGGCCTTGAAGTCCGACGGGACGGTGTGGGGGTGGGGCTCCAACTCCTACGGAGAGGTGGGGGAGGGCACCACGGTCGGCAAGCTCATCCCCGTCCAGACGAAGGTGCTGACCGGAGTGTTGTCCATCGCGGCGGGTGTGAATCACAACCTCGCCATCACGGTGGGAGGACTGGTCTGGTCCTGGGGACGCAATGAGCAGGGACAGCTGGGAGATGGAGTCCCGTCCACGTCGAAGCTCCTGCCCGCGCGAGTGAGCGCGCTTGGTACCGCAGTGGCGGTCGCCGCCGGAGGAGACCATTCCCACGCCATCCTCGCGGACCGGAGCCTCTGGTCCTGGGGCGGCAGCGCCAATGGACAGCTTGGCACCGGATTGTCACTCATCCGGGCCGCTCCCGTGCAGGTCTGGTGAGTCTTCACGCCGCGTCGCGCGTCATTGCCAGACGTGCGGCGCGGCGGTGTGGCCGGTGTGGCTCGCCGACTTGCTCCGGTTCCGATTGAAGTCTTGCTTGATTTCGCCTGGAGGGGACCTGGCTGCATTGCCCGTGGTGCGATGCCTTGCAAGGGAAGGTCGGAGGTCGTCTCGCTACTCCCGCAACACAGTGAGGCCCGTGTCGGTCAGGACGTAGAGCATGGCGGGTGCCACGGTGGGGTCGTACACGAGCTGGAGCACCTGCTTTCCATTCACGGAGTCCACGCGGGTGAGCGTCTCTGCGTCCTCCTCGATGCGCCACAGGCCCTCGTCATCGGTGCCCACGTAGACGATGCCCCCGTCGGTGGCCGCCAGCGCCGTCACGTTGTCGGAGGGCAGGGCGGTGATGCGCGTGTAGTTCGCGCTGGAGCGATCCGTCTGCTCCATGCGCCACAGGCCGAAGTCGCGACTGCCCACCCACGTGGCACCCGCCTTCGTGCGGGCAATGGCGCGCCAGTGGTCGAACTCCTCCAGGCTGTTGAGCTGAGAGTTGTGCCCCTTGTAGCTCCAGGGCACCGGGCCCTCCCAGGTGCGCTCCTTGTCGAAGTCCTCCAGCACGCCATTGGGCTCCAGGATGCCCACCAGCCAGTCATTGGCCACCAGCACTTCACCGTCGGGGCCAAGTCCGAGCCCCCAGTTGAAGCCCGCCTGGAGTGACTGGGACACGCTGCCGTCCTCGCGCGGTGTCTCGCGATACCAGGCCGCGTGACGGTGGCTGTTGTATGTGAGGCCGCGAATCAGCGTCACGCCGTGGTTGGTGCCGATGTAGACATCTCCCCGGTCCCTCCCGCGCATCACCCGCTGACAGGTGAGGACCGAGCGGTCCTCGTCGTAGTGGAAGTCATTGGTGTTGCGGAGGCCGAGCTGCTGCTTGCCGCCGGATACGCCCGCGCTGCGCCACAGGTGCTCCTCCAACTCCACCTTGCCGTCGGACCCCAGGCGCACCGCGTCCAGGTCACCCTTCTGGTACTCCGCGAAGCGCTCCGCGGAGTAGTGAGGCTCTCCCTCCAGGGGAATGTATGCGTGGGGCTTTTCCGGCACCTCGGGCTGAAGCTCGTAGGTGTGGTAGCCCACGTAGGCGCGCCCCGCCTCGCCACCGCAGATGACGGTGGCGCCGAGCGCCTTCTTGTCCCGACCGAAGCCCTCCGCTGCCTGTCCGACGCCGCGCGTCCACGTGGGGGCCGTGTCGCCGGGACGCAGCACGCCGATCTCCGCGCCCTTCAGCAGCCAGATGTTGTGCCCTTCGTCGACGCCGATGCTCTGGACACCGGCGCCAATGCCAAACGACGCCGCGTAGTCCTTCACCGCGTCCGTGGGCCAGGGGCCCGGGCCATCAGGCGAATCGATGTCGTCCGCGTCGGAGGAGTCACCGCATGCGCCGAGGAACACCGCCATGCCCACTGCCGTCGCCCATCGCCACCCACCGCGCATCCACCCTCCCAGGGCATCTCGCTGCCGCCAGATGCACAGCAAGGCGTATGCCCGACGGGGGTGGGAAAATGACTTCCCACCGTGGGGAATCCAGGAGGAGCCGGCGCAGTGCTGAGCGTGGCCGGACTGAAAGATGACAACCCGATGGTGAGCCGCTGTCGCCCGGGCTCGCACCTGATGGAACGATGTTTCCTCTCAGCTCGGCGCGGGGTCCACCTCGGCCCGCGGGGTGGAGAGCCTCGAGCCGTCAGGTCAGCGCCTCAGTCCGCGGACATCGCCACGCCGGGCGACACCTTCGAGGCCCGGCGCGCGGGCAGCCAACTGGCCAGCGCCACCACGGTGAGCAGGAGCACCGGCACCGCCAGGAAGGTCAGCGGGTCCGTCGCGCTCACGTCGTACAGCATGCCCTCCAGCACCTGGGACATCGCCAGCGCCAACAGCAATCCCACGCCCAGGCCCACCGCGCACATCCGCAGCGCCTGCCTCATCACCAGCCGCACCACGTCCGCCGGCATCGCTCCCAGCGCCAGCCGGATGCCCAGCTCCCGCCGGCGCTGCGCCACGCTGTACGCCATCAACCCGTAGATACCCAGCGACGCCAGCGCCACCGCCGACACCGCGAAGGCCAGGAGCAACACGCGCTGGAAGTTCCGGTCCGCCACCGAGCGCTCCAGGTTCGCCTCCAGCGTCGTGGGCTTGCGCATCGACAACTGCGAGTCGAGCTGCGCCATCTCCGCCTTCACCGCCGCCGCCACGCTCTCCATCGGCAGGCGGCTGCGCACCATCAGCGTCGTCCCCGGCCACGGAGTCTGCCCCAGCGGCGCGTAGAGCTCCGGCTCCGCCGGACTGTCCAGCGCCCGCCCTCGCACGTCTCCCACCACCCCCACCACCTCGCGCTCCACCTTGTCGCCGTAACCAATCATGACCCGCTTGCCGAGCACCTCCTCCCCAGGGAAGAAGCGCCGCGCGAAGGACTCGTTCACCACCACCACCGGCGGCGACGTCAACGTGTCCTGAGTCGTGAAGTCCCGGCCCCGCTTCAGCTGAATCCCCAGCGTCGCGAAGGCCCCGTCGCTCATCGCCCGGTAGCTGGTGTCCTGCTGCTCGCCCGGTGCCGTGGGCCGACCTGGGATATCCAACGTCAGGCTGATGCCTCCACCCGTCACCACGCCCGGCGTGACATGCGCCGCCGCCTCCACTCCCGCCTGCGCGCGCACCCGCTCCAGCAAGCGCGCGTAGAAGGTCGCCATCGTCTCGCCCGTGTAGCGCGCCGCCGGGAGGTTGTACCGCATCAGCGTCACGTTCTCGGACCGATAGCCCGGGTCCACCGCCGCCAGTCGCTGCGCGCTGCGCACCAACAACCCCGCCCCCACCAGCAACACCAACGCGAGCGCCACCTGCGTGGACACCAGCACGGCGCGCCAGCGCAACGCGGACTTGCTGGCGCTCGTGCCACGTGTGCTCTGGAGCAGACCGCCGAGGCTCGCCTTCACCGCCGTGCCCAGCGGCGCCAACCCGCACAACAACGCCACCGCGAGCACCAACCCCGCCGTATACACGAGCGCCAGTCCGTCCACGCTCACCGTCTGCACCTGCTGCACGGACTCGGGCAGGAGCGCGCTCAGCGCATCCGTGCCCCAGGTTCCCAACAGCAATCCCAACACTCCGCCCGTGACGGCCAGCAACGAGCCCTCCGCCAACAACTGCCGCGCCAACGCGAGCCGACCCGCTCCCAGCGCCGTGCGCACCGCGAACTCCTGCTGCCGAGCCAGCGCGCGCGCCAGCAGCAACTGCGCCACGTTGACGCAGGCGATGAGCAGCAACAACGACACCGCACCCAGAAGCAGCAGCGCGGGACGGCGCGTGTCCTGGGACAGCCGCGCCTGCAAGCCCATCACCGTCGCGCTCGTGCGCTGGTTGGAGTCCGGATACGCCTGCGTCAGCGCCGCCATCACCGAGCGAGCCTCCGCGTTAGCCTGCTCCACCGTCGCTCCGGGCGCCAGCCGCGCCATGCCCACGAGCAGGTGCGTGCCTCGGCTGTCCCAGTTGTCACGGATGAAGTCCTGCGAGGCCAGCGAGGCCCAGAGCCCCAGCGGCTCGCTGGCGCCCTCCCTCGGAAAGTCGAACCCCTGCGGCATCACCCCGACGACCTGGTAGGCGTTTCCCTCCATCTCCACCATGCGCTCCAGGACGCGCGGGTCCGCCCCGAAGCGGCGCTTCCACAGCCCGTGCGAAATCACCACCGCGCGTGCGCCGTTGGGCAGGAACTCCTCGTCGATGAGCACCCGACCGAGCAGGGGCTTCACCCCCGCCACGCGGAAGAAGTCCTCCGACACCGCCGCGGCCTCCACCCGCTCGGGCTCCAGATTCGGCCCGGTGAGCGTGACGCCATTGACGTCGAAGGCCACGAAGCCGTCGAAGGACTTCACCTTCTGCCGCAGGTCCTCCGCGTCCAGCCGCGACAGGCCCGTGTTCCGGTCCGTCCGCTGCGTGTCCTGCCCCCACACCGACAGCAGCTTGTCCGCTCCAGGGAGGGGAAGCGGGCGCAGCAGGAGCGCGCTCACCACGCTGAAGAGCATGGTGTTCGCGCCGATGCCGAGCGCCAGCGCCAGCACCGTCGCCAGCGTGAAGCCGGGGCTGCGACGCAGTGAGCGGGCGCCGTGGCGCAGGTCCTGGATGAAAGAGGGCATGCCCCACCTCAAAGCCATTCGCGTGCCAACCCGACGCCCCGACTCAAGGGCGCGAAGTGACGACGTGCGTCGTCAGGGGAGCCTCGTCCACTGTGCGCTTGTGGGACGGCCGCGTTCGGAGGTGGCACGTCCGCCTCCAGGGAAAACGACCTAGACGCGCAGGGGTGGTTCGATGAGCGCGGGCGGCGTGGCCTTCGAGTCATCCGGCTCGTACGCGGGCGCATGGGGACCCGCGTGGACCTGCTTCCACTTGCGAGGCACCCGCTCGATTCCCACCGGGTACACCAGGAGGTGCCCCGCTTCGTTGATGTGCAGGCGCAGGAAGTTCTTCCAGTCCGGCAGCGCCAGCGAGATGAACGCCTCGTTCGAGTGCGCCCCGAAGACGTTGACGCTCAGCCACAGGTAGAGCCCCATGACGAAGGGGCCGACCAGGAAGCCGCCCAGGAACGTCAGCCCCGAGGACATCAGGAACTTGCCCGCCAGGTGTGCCCAGCCCGCCGTGCAGTTGAGTCCGTCCGGCGTCAGCTCCGGACAGATGCCCAGCCCGCTCACCGCGATGTACGTCCCACCCCAGGCCACGAAGAAGGCCGCGAGGATGTGCCCCAGTCCGTGCAGCGTGCCCGCCAACCACCGCCACTTCCCGAACGCCGCGTCGGCCAGCCCGATGAGCCCGCCGATGGTGCCCAGCCCCAGCACCATCGTCCAGGGACGGCTCACCATGCTGTTGGCCACCGCCATCACGACGTCGCCGAGCTGAGCGACGCCCAGCGAGCCCACCTCCGCGTACGCGGCCAGCGCGAGCAGCAGATACAGCGCCCCGGTCATCAAGCCGAACAGCGGGCTGTAGCGGATGAGGAACAGGTTCTTTCGCGCGAGCTTCCGCGAGGTGCGCTCGTCCGGGAAGCTCTTCTCCAGCTTGTACCCGTCGCGCAGCACGTGCGCCTTGGGCGCGTGCGTGGGGTGCAGGAACGCACCGCCTCCGCCCGCCGTGATTTTCTGCCGGCCCGCGGCATCCTCGTGGCGCCGGTAGTGGTGCAGGTCTCCCGCGAGGAAGACGCTGATGCGCCGGCCGAGCACCTTCTCCTGGAGGTACTCCAGGTTGTTCTCCAGGTAGCTGCCCTTGCGTCGCTGCGTGGCCGCGAGAATCCACGCCGGCTCCGCGTTGCAGAGGATGACGCGGTCCTCCGGGCCCATGCTCTCCGCCACCTGCCGGAAGTACTCCACCTGCGGCACGTCGATGTCGCTGTTGAGCTGCACGTCCGTGCCGATGAGCCACCAGCGGTGCGGCAGCTTCAGCGCGAAGTAGCTGCGGCTCTGCCGCGTGCGCCGTCCGGCAATCCACCGGTTCGCGCAGAACAGCCGCATGAAGGAAGACAGGCCGTCATACCAGTCGTGGTTGCCCGGGATGACGAACAGGTCTGGATTGGGCGCGACCGAGCGACGCATGGCCGCTTCGTAGGGCTGTATCAGCCGCTCCTCGTAGGTCTCACGGCTGGCGCCGGGGTAGACGCCGTCGCCGCCAGAGACGAGCACGCGTCCACGCTTCGTGTCGTATTCACCCGCCCTGGGTTGTCCTCGCACGGTCAGCTTCAGCTCCGGCAGGGCCAGCAGTCGCGCCACCGTGTACGTGGAGTCCCAGCCGTCTCCCGTGTCCGCGACGTAGTCGAGCCAGAAGTCGCCGTCGGGCAGCGTCTCCTGCGAGTAGTCGAAGTAGGGCTCCTGCGGACGCACCACCGCTTCGATGAGGCGATGGTCCGCGCGCGCGCCGAACACGGCCGCCACGAGTGCATCCAGGCCCGTGCGCAACAGCTGGGCCGGGTGCAGCCAGCGCACCATGCCCGCGTGCCGCCGAGGCTTCGTCGCCGTGCCGCTGTCGGAGATGAGCGCGGCTTCGTTTCTCGACTCCACCAGGTGAGGACGCTCACCCGTCGTCACCTTCGCGGACTGTGTCGCGGGTGCCTCGCCGTCCTTGCGCGCCGCCGCCCCGTCCCGCTCACTTGCCATGGGGGATGTTCTCCCTCGGGCCCTGGGTGAAGCGCTGCTCGGGCCCGGGGCCGGCGTAGACCTGCACGGCCTTGAAGGGCGCGCCTGGAGAGACGACGCGTGCCGAGTGCTTCGCTCCCGCGGGGATGTAGACCGCGTCGCCCTTGCTCACGCGCATCGTCTGCCCCGACACCGTCATGTCCGCGTCGCCTTCCTCGATGTAGAGAATCTCGACGCTCGTGTCGTGCGTGTGTTCGGGGACCTCGCCTCCGGGCTGGAGCTCCAGCAGCGTCAGCGAGGCGGCGGTGGCGCCCGTGCCCTCGTTGAGGAACAGCGTCGCGCGGCCCTTGCCTCCCGCGATGATGTGACGCGGGGCCTCGGCGGTGGTGACGCGGTGTCGCATGGGCTTCGTGCCCGGCGCGGCGGTGGGGTTCGAGGCGTGAGCGCTTCGCGTGTCGGCGGGTGGCGTGGGCTTCGCGCCTGGCGCGGCGGTGGCTCGCGATGTGTCGACAGTCGGACGGGGCGAGCTCACACCGGGCGATGTCTGGGGCGCGGGCTCGCCGGCCCAGGTTGGAGTGGCGATACCGAGCCCCATGAGGGCCAGCGCGGAGATCTGGAGTCGTGGACTCATCGTGTAGCTGGATTATCACGGCCACGGCCCCTGACTGGAGAGCAGGCAGGCGGTGTTCTTCGTTCCCTCATGGCCTCGACTGGGGCACCCTGCCCGACATGGCGGACCTCACCTCCCAGGACTTCCCCGTTGCCGTCCCCTTCACCCTGCACTGGAGTGAGATGGACGCGTTCGGCCACGCCAACAACGCCCGGACCTTCACGTGGTTCGAGTCCGCCCGCATCTCCTACCTGGTGCGCATCGGAATGACGGGTCCGTCGGGCACGGGAGAGACCCGGGCCCCGGGCGGCGTGGGCCCCATCCTCAAGGCCACCCAGGCCGAATACGTGCGCCCCGTCGTCTTCCCGGCGCGCCTCGTGGCCTGCGCGCGCGTCTCCCGCATCGGCACGACGTCCGTCACGCTGGAGCACGCCGTGTTCGGCGAGGAGGACGGTGTGCTCTACACGAAGGGCACCGCCGTCATCGTCACCCTGAACTACGTCACCAACGACACCGTCCCCGTGCCCGCGCACCTGCGCGCCGCCATCGAGGCCGTGGAGGGACGGTCCTTCGGGACATGAGACCTCCGGAGCGACTCACTCCAAGACGGGACTTGTGCTCACGGAGCCCGTGCGCATGAGTGACTCCGTGCTCGGGTTCTACGAGGGGCTGGCGGAGGAGTACCACCTGCTCTTCGTCAACTGGGCGCAGTCGGTGGAGCGGCAGGGCGCCGCGCTGGATGCGCTGCTGCGTCGCTGTGGCGAGCCTCCCCCTCGGCGCGTGCTGGACTGCGCGTGCGGCATCGGCACCCAGGCCCTGGGGCTCGCGGGCCGAGGCTACGTCGTCCACGCCACGGACTTGAGCCCCGCCGCCGTGGCTCGCGCCGAGCGCGAAGCGCGCGCCATGGGCATCACGCTGACCACGGGCGTCGCGGACATGCGGCATCTGGACACGCAGGTGTCAGGCACCTTCCACCTGGTGCTCGCCTTCGACAACGCCGTGCCGCACCTGCTCACCGACGAGGACCTGGATGCCGCGGCGCACGCGATGGCCTCCAAGCTGAAACCGGGCGGCATGCTGGCGCTGAGCGTGCGCGACTACGACTTGTTGATGGCGCAGCAGCCGCGCTTCACCTCGGAGCGTGTGCTGGATGCACCCGAGGGTCGTCGGATTCTGTTTCAGGTCTGGGACTGGGCCGCCGACGGCCGCACGTACAAGGTGCACCAGTTCATCCTTCGTCCCGAGGGCGCGGGCTGGCAGGCGACGGAGCACACCGGCGTCTACCGGGCCCTCCAGCGCGTGGAGGTGGAGCGCGCGCTGACCCGGGCGGGGCTGATGGATACACGCTGGTACTCGCCCGAGGAGACCGGCTTCCACCAGCCCATCCTCACCGCGCGCAGGCCGTGAGGCTCAGCCGCCGCCGCGCTTCACGTCCGCCGGAGCATTGGGGTGGCGCGTGAGCAACATGCGCAACTGAGGCTGGCGGCGCACCGCCTCCTGTTTCAACAGGTGCGCGATGAGGGGCGGTGGCGCCGCGCTCCAGCGGGCGATGTTCTGGATGAGCATCGGTGAGCGATACGTGCGCCCGCACAAGAGCGACGCCGTCTTGCCGTCCACGGACATGCCGATGAGCGACGCGAGCGCTCGGCCTTCCGTGTTGAGGATGAGCTCCACCTTCTCCTCGGCGGGGCCGGTGGTGAAGCGTTGACGGAGGACCTCGCGTGAAGAGCGCCGCGTGCCTTCCGGCACGTCGCGGTCGATGGTCACCTTGTACAGCTCCATCAGTCGCCGCGAGCTCCACAGGCGCCGGAAGAGTCCGGAGGGGAGCTGTGGATTGCGCACCAGCCACCGGCGCACGCCCGTGTCCGCGGTGAAGGCCGCGCGGCCACAGAGCGCCTCCAGTCCCACGGGGTTGCGGTGGTTGCGCGCGATGAGCCGCGCATGCGCGAGCCCCACGCGAGAGTTCTCCAGCACCGCCTTGACGACGGAAGGCAGCGGGTCGAAGCACAGCGCGGACAGCTCCGGGTCTTCACACGCGCGAGCCAGCGCCACGCGTTGGTCCTCCGTTTGCGGATGCAACCGCGTCTCGAAGAGCTGGCGGAAGTTGCCCAGCGCGACTTCAGGCACGTCCTCCGTGTCCTCTTCCGGAGCCTCGCCGTCATGGGCTCCGGACTCCGAGGAGTCGGGCTCCTCCGCCTCCTGGGGCAGCAGGTCGAGCATCGGCAGTTCCTCGTCCGGCGACGAGGCTTCCGTGGCGGGTGCGGCGAGCGGCTCGTAGCCCGGGCTCACCGTGGAGGGCGAGGCGGTGCGCGGTGCGGGCGCCGAGCCACCGACAGGGGAGGGGGCCGTGACAACAGGGCCTCCTGTGGCTGCTCCGCCTGGGGGCATCGTGGCCAGGGGCCTCGCGGTGCTGGGGAAGGGCGGCGTGGGGCTCGTGGCGGAGGAACTCCTCGCGGCGGGCGCTGGTTGCTGCGCGGCGGGGAGCAGCGCGCCTTGCGACACCAGGCGCGTGAGGATGCCCTGGAGTCGCTCGGGAGGCAGGCCGGTGAGGGCGGGCAGATTCCGCGCGGCGGTCGCTCCATCCAGCCGCGAGAGCACGAAGCCTTCTTCCGCGCTGAGCACCAGGGAGCGCAGGTCCACCTGGGGGTTCGGCTTGGGAATCCAATCCGTCATCAGCTCCGAGTCTCCCACGACCCGTGTACGAGGTGGAGAGGGCCCGTCTCGCGATGCATGACGAGCGGAAAACTGTGAAGCGACGGCATGCGCCAGGGGCGACGAGGGGCGCGAGAAGCCGTCCCAAGAGGCCGCGAGCCCTCATGCCAGAGGTGCTGGTTTTCCTGCTTTTTCTAGTGCTGTCCCTGGCGCTAGAACTTCAGGAGAACGCCCGGACGTCCACGGCGGCACCCTCTGGTGGGCGGGGCACCAGGAGCACGACATGTCGAGATTCGCGGGAGTGCTGTTCGTCGCCGTCATCGCCATCTGTCCGTTGCGGGCACGGGCCCAGCAATGTCCCGAGGTGGCGGGGGCCACCATGTCCACCACGCTGGCGCTCTTCAAGACGATTCAAGAGGACCGGGCGAAGGTGTGCGCCGTCGTCGGTGAGAAGCCGCTCCCGGAGCGCTTCCTGAAGGAGGCGTCGGCCTGCTTCGACAAGCACCTGATGCCGTGTGCCCAGTCGACGGTGAAGGGGTTCCTGCCGCTCCTCGACAAGTGCATCCAGGGCCAGAACCTCTTCAGCGACACGGGCATGTGCTCGCGCTGGGACGCGGCGATGACGTGCATGGATACGGAGATCCGCGACAGGAGCAGCTCCGCCACGATGGCGATGATGAAGCACCTGGGCCTGGTCCAGAGCAAGACCCAGAAGTTCGAGGCGTGCTTCCGCGCCGCCGCGAAGAAGGTGAAGAAGTAGCCCCGGGCTCGAAGTCTGGAGCACTCGGGGTCCGGTCGTCCCCGGCGGGGGAGGGGGCCCACCTGTCGGGAAATACGCACCAGGGGGCCGCTTGCCCGCTCGCTGGCCATGCCCTCGGGGGCCGGCGAGGGCCCTGATTTCACGCTCCGACCTGGAGCGGGTTGACGGGATGCCCCTGCCTGGACACAACTTCACTCCATGCCCAAGCCCCTCCAGACCTATGGCGAGTTCTGGCCGTTCTACTTGCGCGAGCACTCACTGCCCGTGACTCGACGGTTCCACTTCGTGGGCACCAGTCTGGGACTGGCCACGGGCGTGGCGGCCATCGTCACCGGACGCGGGGCCCTGGTGCCGGCCGCCCTGGTCGCCGCCTACGGCTTCGCGTGGTTCAGCCACTTCTTCATCGAGCGCAACAAGCCCGCGAGCTTCAAGTACCCGCTCTGGTCCTTCATCTCCGACTTCCGGATGGCGGGGCTGATGGCGGTGGGGCAGCTCGACGCCCACATGGAGCGGGCCTTCGCCAACGGCGAGCAGGGGACGGGGGCCAACAGCCTCACGCCCGCGCAGCAGGCGCAGCCCCAGGCTCCCGCGCAGCAGGCGCGCTGAGTCATTCGCAGGGCCCTTGGGAGGGGACTGGCGCGGTGGCCTGGAGGTCGCCGCCCGCCCGTTTCGTGGACCGAGCGCCGGGTAGGCCGCCGCCCCGCACACGAAGCGCGGGCGCCCCACCCGAGTTGCGCTAGATTGGCCGCACCGCTTCAACGCCCCCCTACCAAAGAGTCGCATCGACCCATGGGACGCATTTTCGAGACGCGCAAGGCCACGATGATGGCCCGCTGGAACAAGATGGCGAAGGTGTTCACGCGGATCAGCAAGGACATCGCCATCTCGGTGAAGTCCGGTGGGCCCAATCCGGACACGAACTCCACGCTGCGCCGGGTCCTCCAGAATGCCCGTGCGGCCAACATGCCGAAGGACAAGGTCGAGGCCGCCATCAAGCGCGCCAGCGGCCAGACGGCGACGCAGTACGAAATCGTCCTCTACGAGGGCTACGCGCCCCACGGCATCGCGCTGCTGGTGGAGACGGCCACGGACAACGTCGTGCGCACCGTGGCGAACGTGCGCATGCGCTTCAACAAGTACTCCGGGAACATGGGCAACGCGGGCAGCGTCGCGTTCATGTTCAAGCGGATGGGCGTCTTCCGTCTCAATCCGGAGGGGCTCAACCATGACGAACTGGAGCTGGAGCTCATCGACCACGGCCTCCAGGAGTTGGGCGAGGGCACGGGAGAGAAGGGCGAGAAGCAGCTCATCATCCGGTGTGACTTCTCCGACTTCGGCAAGCTGCAGACGGCGATTGAAGCCAAGGGCCTGACGCCCATCTCCGCCGACTCCGAGTACATCGCGGAGAACCTCATCGAGCTGCCCGAGGACAAGGCCAACGAGGTCCTCGAGTTGGTGGACTCGCTGGAGCAGGACGACGACGTGCAGCGCGTCTTCCACAACCTGGGTTGAGTGGGCCGTGGGCCCGGGATGGAGTGGGCGCTCGTCACGAGCGTCCCCGTCTCCGGGCCTGTGTTGTTCTTCCCTTACTTCACGTCGTAGACCTTGCGCAGCGGGGCTCCGTCGCGGTGCAGGTCCACCTCCAGCCTGCGGGCGGTCTTCAAGAGCGCGTAGGTCTCCAGCGCCTTCTCCGGCGTGTCGAGCGAGATTCCATTGACGCGCTGGATGACATCGCCGTTCTGGAAGCCCAGCTTGTCGTAGAGCGAGCCTTCGCGGATGGAGAAGAGCTTGAAGCCCTGCGCCTTGCCATCCTTGAAGGCAGGGACGATGCGGGCCTGCATCGCCATCTCCGAGTGCCGGGGCTGCAACGTGTCGACGAGCGGGTCCTTGCTGGTGATTTCGTAGGCGTTCTCGCCGACGCTCCGGATGTCCACGCTCGAATCGGAATCGTCGAGCGGGGGCTTGGTGAAGAGATGGAACGTGCGCGCGGCGACCAGTGCTCCCGCGAGGATGAGCGCGCCAGAGAGGAACCCCGCGTACCGCCAGAAGACTTTGTGCTTCATCGTGTCCTGCCTCCTCCCCCGTGAAGGGTGAAGGAGACAAGAGCAAGCTCGGTGCCAGGGAGGTGCGCGTGTCTGTCTTCACTCGGGGCCGCGTCGCGCCGGGGCGGGCCCGCGTTGTCTTGCGGGCCTGGCGAAGACCCCTCCTGTCACGCGTCGCGGATTCACGGGTGACAGGGTGTCGTGACAGGTTGTCACGCGACGCGATGGGGACAGCGTGGCGTCGGTTGTACGACTGTTGACCGGGTGCTGCCGTGTCACATGCATCCGGAAGAAGCGCGGCTCGGAGAACCGGGCGCTCGCCATGAGCGAGCCCGTGCTGCTTCGTTGTGAGTATTGGCACCAGGGCTTGCCCCGACACGCGAAGGGAAGACGGCCGGGAGGTCAGCCGCCGTCTTCCCCTCGTCCCGGTGCGGGCCGACTACTTGGTGAAGGTGATGGGGCCGCTGGAGAGCGTGGTGTTGTTCGCTCCGTCGACCGCCCGCACCCGCCACGTGTGGCTGCCCGCCGCGAGGCCCGTCAGCGTCGTCTGCTCGGTCCCCACGCCGTACACCTCGAACTCCCACAGCGAGTACCCATAGCCCGTGGCGCGCTGGATGCCTCGCATGCGCACGTAACGGCCCACGCCGCTCAGGTTGAGCAGGTCATCCTGACCGCCGTTGCCGTTGGCCTCGGTGTACACGGTCCTCCACGTCGTGCCGTCCACGGAGGCCTCGATGGCGTACTGCTTGCCGTACGCCGCCTCCCAGAACAGGTTCACCCGCTTGATGGAATACACGCCGCCCAGGTCCACGGTGATGGACTCCGTGTCGGGGCTGGCCACGTCGGTTCGGCTGGACCAGCGCGTGGCGGTGACGTTGCCGTCCACCGCGTCGTTGGGGCTGCCGAACTCCGAGGACGTCGCGGAGACGTTCTTCGCCAGCGCCAGGTTCGTCGACGTGCCCACGTAGGCCTTCGGCGTCACGTCCGGCGTGCGGTCCGTGCCGTCCACCACGAGCACGTACCTGGACACGCCCGCGCCCACGTCCGTCGTCTGCTCCCAGATGAACGTCGTCGACGCACCCGGCACCGCCGCGCCCGCCGCGGGCACAAGCGCCGCGAAGGCCGCTGGAGGCGCCGTGTCGTTCAACGTGAAGGTCGCCGTGGCGGACTGCGTGACACCGCCCGCCCAGTTGTAGGCCCTCACGAACCACGTATGCGCGCCGTTGCCCAGCGCGGCGTTGATGACGGGCGCGGAGTTCGTGCGCGTCGTCGCGACAGGGAAGGGGCTGCCGTCCAGGAACACCTCGTAGCGGTGGATGCCCGTCTGAGGGTCGCTGCTCGCCGTCCACGTGAAGTTCGGCCGTGTGGTGATGGTGGAGCCCGGTGCCGGTGTCTGCAACGTGAACGCCGTGGGCGGCGTCGCATCCGTCAGCCCGAAGCCCTGGATGCCCGCGCCGTACTGGAACAGCGGGTTGCCGTAGATGGGCAGGATGGGTAGGCCCTGGGCAATCCGAGACTTGATGGCCGCCCGCTCGGCGGCGGTGGCACCCAAGTCGAACGGGATGTCCCACTGCTCCAACTGGTTGTTCTCCACGTCGGTGCCCACCTGGTCCATGCCCCTGGGCAACTGCCACGGCAATTTGCCGCGCGGGAACACGTCGCCGAAGAGGATGTCCGCCACGGCCGGGCCTCCCGAGTCTCCAGGCCGGTACGCCACCAGGAGCGCGTTGGTCTGCGGGACGACGTTCGTCAGCACGTACGGACGCGGCAGGATGAGCACCGTCGTCGTGGGGATGTTGCGCGCGCGGAAGCCGGTGATGAGGCCGTACTGGTTGCCCCACTTGGCATCATGCGCCGGGCCAATCGGGTCTCCGGGCAGGTAGGGCTTCTCCTTGTCCCACTCGGTGCCGTGGGTGAAGTAGCTCTCGCCCACCACGACGATGGCCGCGTTGGGCGTGACTCCCGCCGGAGCGTTGTCCTTGTAGACGGTGATGCCGGCCGCCTCGGCGCGCTGTTTGATGGCCTGGTAGATGGTCAGGTCCCCGAACTCCGTGCCGTGGAAGTCCGAGCGCCACGTCACCATGCAGGGGCCCGCATCCGCGCAAGGCCCCGCCACGACGATGCTCGAGCCCGCGCCCAGCCGCAGCGGCAGCGCGCCGTCGTTCTTCAAGAGCGTCATCGCGTTCTGCGCCGCGCGCCGCACCAGCGCCTTGTGGTCCGCCGTGTGCCACTCGGACGTGCCCGCGAGGCCCCTGCGGTACGGGTCCTCGAAGATGCCCAGGCGGAACTTCAGGTCCAGAATCCGGCGCACGGAGTCGTTGATGCGGGCGATGGGCACCGCCGTCTCGAAGTCGCCCATCTGCGCGGGGTTCGCCCCGCCCATGACGTCCGAGCCCGCCGTCGCCGAGCGCGTCCACGCACCCGACGGCAGCCAGTCCGAGCAGATGACGCCCTGGTACCCGAGATTCACACGCAGGTAGTTGAGGATGCCCACGCTGTCACCGGCGCCGTAGCCCTCCGGGCCCAACAGCCAGCTGCCCGCGTAGCCGGGCATGATGCCGCTGGTGCCCGCCTCCAGCGCCGCGTGCCACGGACGCATGTGGTAGTGGATGGTGGTGCCGTCATAGGTGATTCCGGCCTCGCCGCCCGCGCCCTGGCCGGGCCAGTGCTTGGTGGTCACCCAGATGGAGTGCGGGTTCACCTCGGGACCGCCCTGCAGGCCCGCGATGAGCGCGCGGGTGAGACCCGCCGACAGGTCCGCGTCCTCGCCGTTGCCCTCCTGGATGCGCGGATAGAGGACCTTGGTGCCCACCTCCGCCAGCGGCGACAGGGTGCCTCGGCTGCCCACCGCGAGCTGCTCGCGGCGTTGCATGTCACCCAGCTCGTAGACGGTGTCCAAATCGCGAGAGGCAGCCAGCGCTGGCTGCGTGGGCCAACTCGTCTTGTAGCCGTGGATGGAGTCTCCCGCGTCGACGTTCGGGATTCCCAGCCGCGTGCCCGCGGAGGCGCGCTGGAAGCTGACGATGTCCTCCGGACTCAGCGGGCCCATGGTGAAGCCCGCCTCGGGGAAGGTCTTGGCCTCGTAGAACATCTGCAGCGCCTTCTCGCGCGTCGTCATCCGCGCCATCAAGTCGTTGACGCGGGTGGCGATGGGGTTGTGCCAGTCCTCGTACGGGTCGATGACGCCGTTCTTGTTCAAGTCGCGCATGCCGTTGATGAGCGCGACGCCGTCCGCCGCCGTCTCGACGACCGGCAGGTACACGCTGAACTGGCGCAAGTCCGAGCGACTGGTGGCGCCGCTGGCCTGCGTGGCCACGACGTACCACTTGTACGTCCAGCGGTCCGGCAGGTCCTGCGTCAGGGTGAACGACGTGCCCGTCGTCGTGGTCATCAGCGTGTAGCGGTCCAGCAGGCTGCCGGCGGCCATCCAGTCGTAGTCGACGCGGCTGATGTTCAGATACAGCTTGTAGTTGGCCGCGCCCGCGACGGCGGCCCACTGGAACGTGGGGCGGCGCGTGTTCGTCACCATGGCGTTGTTGGCCGGAGCGACGACGGCGAACGCACCCGCGATGGCGGGAGGCGCGGGTGCCTGGTACGGGTCCGGGATGATGGTGCGGTCTCTTCCGTCCGGAGGCCCGCCCGTGGTGAAGATTTCGACCTTCCACTCCGCGCCCTGCACCGCGAGCGAGGTGACGCTCTGCCCGCGCAGCACCGTGCCGGTGGACGTCGTCACCGCCAGCCGGATGTCCGTGTTGGGCGCGGTGGGCGAGAACTGATTCTTGGAGAGCGTAATCGTCGTGTTGGGAGCGAAGGTCAGCTCGTAGGTGAAGGGCCCGGGCGGGTTGCGCACCGACGGCGTGGTGTTGCCTTCCTCCGGCGTGGGCGTGACGCTGATGGGCGCGGGCGAGACATTGATTTTCGCGTACGCCAGCTCCGGGAACATCAGCTTGATGGTCTGGTTCGTCGTCTGCGGCGGCGGCTCCTGCGGTCCGTCACCGGGCGCGTAGACCTCGAAGTCCCAGAGGGAGATGCCGTAGCCGGTGCCTCGGGTGATGCCGCGCACGCGCACGTAGCGGGCGGAGCCGGACACGGTGACTTCGCGTCGGCCCGGCGCGCCGTCGGTGATGTTCGTCGCGAGCGGTGACCAGGTGCTGTCATTCGTCGAGCCTTCAATCGCGTACGTCGACGGATAGGCGCCCTCCCAGTTCAGCACCACCTTGCCGAGCGTCCTCGCCGAGCCCAGGTCCACGCGAATCCACTGGCCGTCCAGCGGGTCCGAGGACCAGCGCGTCGTCGTGTTGCCGTCCACCGCATAACCCGGCGTGAGGTGGGCCGCGTTGCCCTCCACCGTCGACGCCGTGGCGGGACGGTTCTTCGCCAGGTCGCCCGTGGCGGCCGTGCCGCTGTAGACGGCGAACTCCCACAGCGAATAGCCGTAGTCCACCGCGCCGCGCACCGTGCCGAGGATTCGCACGTAGCGGCCCGTGCCTGACACCGTCAGGTCATCCGTCCCGCCGTCGCCGTCGGTGATGGTGCGGATGTCCGTCCAGTTCGCCGCGTCCGGGGACGTCTGCACCTTGTAACCGATGGCGTACGCCGTCTCCCACGTCAGCACCACGCGGCTGATGGTGGTGCTCGCTCCCAGGTCGACGTAGATCCACTCGTTCGCTGTGAAGAGGCTGCCCCACCGCGTTCCTCCATCTCCATCCACCGCGTAGTTGCCCGTGATTCCCTCCTGTGCCGATGACGTCACCGTCGGTCGGTTGAGAGCGAGATTCCCGGCCTGGGCGTTCGCGTCCGCGCCGAACGCCATCACACCCACTGCTACCGCTGTCGCACACACCCGCGTCAGCAGACTCCTGACACGGTGCGTGGCCTGCACAAAAGGGGTTGGTAATCGCATGGGGACGAAAAGCGGGCCGCTGGAGAAAGTAGGGGAGGGGGTGAGCCAGCGCATACCGAGACGGTTCTGCGTCCGAGCGGTCCTTTCCTTTCAACCCACGATTCTATTTCTTCGGACGGCAAAGAAAGTCAAACCAGGACCCGCTAACGCGGCAAGTCGCGAAAGGCGTGACGGTGCTCCGCGTTGAAGTTTCATCAGGTTACGCGGGTGCCGCGTTGCGTTGTCGACAAGGGCGTCGGGTGCGGGCGCGCGGCGAGTGTTGTCGCGCGCCCACTTCGACCGATGCGGGTTCAGCGCGTCTCGTTCTGCTTTGCCCACGCGGCGACTTCGGGAGTGCGTGACTCCACCCAGGCGCGGAACTCATGGGCCTGGGAGAGGTACACCTCGCCGCCGCCCGCGCCACTGGAGGGCGGGTGTCCGAAGAAGCGCGTGTGCACCTCGCGGGCGAGGGTGCCCACGTCGACGCCGTGGGCCTTCGCGAGCCGCTCGAGGAACTCCTGGAAGCGCGCGCCGTCTATCTTCATGGCGTCGGCGGCCTGCACCAGGCTGTCCAGGTGGGTGGCGCTCTGCCCCAGCGACGGGTGGTCCGCGATGAGCTTCTGCACCTGCTCCGGCGACATGGCCAGGTCCTGGCACAGCCGTTGGTCGAGCAGCTCCGGCCCCAGCGTGATGAGGTTGCGCGCGAGCGTGGCGTCCATGCCGCTGGCGGTGAGCAGCTTCACCTGCTCCTCGCGGGTGCGCTCCTTCTCCGGGTCCAGGTACCTGGCGCCGAGTCCTCCGAGGAACAGGGCCGCGCCGAGCACCTGGAAGCCCGGTGCCCAGCTGAAGAGCGCCGCTCCCGCCATCAACGCGCCGCCCAGGGCCTGGGCTCCGGACGCGCTGGCCTTCCAGCCGTCGCCCTCGCGCAGGTACTGGAAGCTCTGCAACGCGTCTCCCGCCGCGCCCAGCACCGCGCCGATGGCGGACGCCTTGCCGAGCGCCGCGACGGTAGATGCCGCCGTCGCCGTCTTGCCGAGCACACCGGCGAGGAACACTCCGCCGTCCGCGGTGAAGCTGAGGCCGTCGCCGACAATCTTGAGCTTCGCGGCGAGGTCCGCCTGACTCCAGTTGCTGGCGTCTCCGGCGAACGCCGTACCGACGACGAGCAACCCCAGCCCGCGCAGCGCCTGTCCCCGAGGAGAGTTCGCGCTGTAGGGCAGGCCCGTCTCCTGTTCCGTCAGGAGGGCGTTCAGGGACTGCGTCGTCTTGCGCACGTCCGCTTCGGAGGTGCCTGGCTTGATGGTCCGCAGCAGGCGGACGTAGGCCTTCATGTCGTCCGGCTTCATGCCGAACACATCCGAGCAGCGCGCGAGCCCGTCGAAGATTTTCTGGGCGGTGCCCGGGGACTTGCCGCCGGCCGCGAGCAGGGCGCCGGTGCCCGCGCTCTTCACGAGCGCGAGGGCGAGCTTCTCGTCGAAGTCCTTGCCGTCCTTCAGCTTGCCCACGACGTCGAGGAAGAGCGGTGCGTCCTCCGCCTTGGCCGCGAGCTGTCCGGCGAGGTAGCTGGCTCCGCCCTGGGTCTCCGCCATGCGGGGCAGCTCGCGAGCGAGCGCGGCGACACGCGGGTCATCCGCGCCTTGAGGCACGCCGTCCGGCGCGGCGGTGGCGAGCAGCTTGCCCAGCCGCTCGAACTCCGCGAGGTCCTTCTGGATGCCGGCCTGCCCGACATAGGTGGAGATGAAGTCCTTCTGCTGCTGGGGCGTGAGGATGGCGGAGGGGCCGCCGAGCAGCGCGGTGAGCTTCTTCTGGTGCAGCTCCGCCTTCTCCGCGGCCATGGCGAAGTCGCCGCGCACGCCGTCGATGGCGCTCCACAGCGTGCGGTGAAGCGCCGCCTGGTCCTTGCCGTAGGTGGGCGCGGTGCTGCCCGGCGCAATCACTTCCCTCCGATTCAGCGAGCGCTCGATGTCGAACGCGAGTCGAGTGCCGAGCCCGAAGTTGACGGCGGTGCGCACCGCGCTCGTCATCGACATGTTCACGAGGCCCGGAGGCGCGTCGCGCGTGAAGGCCTTGCCCACCATTCCCGCGGCGGGGTCCTTCAAGAGCTCCGTGGCGCGCGTCAGGGAGTAGAACGTCTGGTGCTCGATGCGGCTCTCCTGGTCCGCGAGCTTCTTGAGCACCTCCGGATTGTCCAGGTCGGGCTGGCGCAGCGGCGGACGGGGGTGGAGCTGGCGATTCGTCTCCGGAGACACGCCGGCGAAGAGCTGGCCCATCTTCGCCAGGGACGGCTCGGCGGCGTGGACGAACGCCTCCTGGTAGACGGGGTCCGGGTTGCTGGCGATGAACTGCTCGAACTGACGCGCGCCCTGCTCCAGGCTGTTCTTGAGCGTGCCCTCCAGCGCCTTCGCGTCTTGCGCCGCGCGCGTCTTCACGTCCGTGCCGGCGGAGACGCTGACGATGCCCACGCCCGACTTCGGAGTGGTGAGCTCGGGCTCAGGGACAGGGAGTCCCTGGGCGGCCTCGTCGAGCCTGCCCGCGATGGAGTTGCCAACGCTCGTGCCCGCGCTGGAGCCCGCGTTGGCGGCTGGACTCGTGGCTCGCGAGGCGCCCTCCAGCGCGGTGAAGGACGGCTGTCCCCGAGTGGGGGAGAAGAAGACGCCGAGCTGCTCGCGCGTCATCGCCACGGGGCCACCGGTGTGCAGTGGGTCCGCGACGAGGTACTTGCCGTCGGATGTCTTGCCGAGGATGGCGTTGAGATGGCCGATGTCTCCGGAGCCCATGCGCTCGGGGAACTGGTCGCGCCACTTCGCGTTCGTCTGGCCATTCGCGATGACAGGGTTTCCCGCCGCGAGCTGCTGGTCCAGTGTCTCCCAGCCCTGGCCGTAGCGAGAGCCGAGGCCCGCGGCCTTGATGCCATCACCCACCATGGTGCCGCCCGTCAGCTCGCGGTCCCTGTCCAACTGCGGCACGCGCGTGCCGTCGGACGCCTTCACGTGGGTGAACTCGCTCTCGCGACGTGGGCTCATCAGCGCGCGGGCGTAGTCCACCTGTTGCTCCTTGGAGAGTCCGGGGGGCATGTGGCCCGTGTACGCCAGGGACATCGCGAGGCTCGCGGGCCCGCAGTTGGTGCTGCCGCGCGGACCGGTCGGGTTGTACTCGGAGGTGAACTGGGTGATGAACGCGGCCTCGGCGGACATGGCTGGCCGCCGTGAGCCGCCCTGGGTCGTGAGGGCCTGGGTGAGTGCCTCGCGTGTCCCCGCCGCGTACTGGCCGGTGGCCGTCACGTCGTGTTCTGTCTGGAAGCGCTCCAGTGCCGCCGCCGTCTTCGGGCCGAACTGGCCCGGCCCCGTGGCGACCTGCTCCTCGGTGAGATAGCCCAGCGTCACCAGTGCGTCTTGCAGCGCCTTCACCTCGGGGCCGGAGTCGCCGCGCTTCAGGTCCTTCAGCGGAAGCGGGACGGGGGGTTCCTCTTCTTCGGGAGGAGGTGGAGGCGGTGGTGGCTGGAGCCGCTCGCGGTGGACGGCGCCGCCGTCACCGTCCTCGAAGCGGGAGGTCGAGTCGAAGCCTTCCGTGCCGGAAGTGTCTTCCTGCTCGACGACGTGGTTCTGAGACGATGTCTCGTTCCGGGCTGTTTCAGTCGCGCCTTCGGATGAGATGGTTTGAGTCGGACGTGATGAGCCGTCGACACGCATGGTGTGTTGCTCCCCCTCTGATATCCAACGCACCTACGGCTCAGCGGCGGCTCGATTGCGTGGCCGTGGGCGTGACTGCTCGGTGGAGTTCGTGGGGTGGGGGTGACCCGGTTTCGTTGTGGTTTCGATCCAGTCAGAGCGGAGCAGTATGTTTGCTGATTATGCGAACTATTCATGCTTTGAGGATTGTGTTGTTCGCCGTGTCCTGGTTGGGCTGTTCCACCGTCACCAGGCCCCCCATACAGCAGGCATGGGAAGAGGCCGAGGTGGAGTGCGACGACCCTCGGGAAGACCAGTGCGTCACCCTCCTGTGTCTGGATGACGGCTGTGGCTTCTACCGCTGCGAGGACACACCAGGGGAGATTGAGTTAGCGCTCTTCCCGCCTTCGAGGCCGCCCGCAGCTGCTGCTGCGCCGGGTAGCGGCCCTCGGAGGAACTGGGGCGGCGCGCAGAACCTCCCGCGTGGCGCTGTCATGACGTTCCCCCACTGGAACGGCGCTCCGACGAAAGTCATCCCTCCGTCGCGACAGCTCACGCCCGGACGCTGGGAGAAGCACCACATCTTCCCGCAGGAGCCGGAACTCAAAGAGTGGTTTGCGCGCCAGGGCGTCAAAATCCACGACTACACCATGCCCATTCCGCGTGACCTCCATTACCGAATTCACAACGTGGGGGGACGAGGTGGGCAGTGGAATCAAGCCTGGCGCGAATTCAAGGCGGACAACCCGTTGGCCGCACCTGTCGAGATCTACAAGCACGCGGGGGAACTCATTCACCGTTTCCAGCTCATCGGCGGCCCCATCCAGCCGTACTATTCCCGGCCCGGAGCGTGAGCCTATGAGTCGATTTTTCTGGATGCGGGAAGACAGGGCGGTCGCAGACAAGTACGGCGGCGAGGCCCACGGCTCACACAAGTGGGGGTTGCCCGGCGCGAGTTGCTCCGCTTGCGGCGTTACCTGGAGCGGGGCCGGGCACTACTTTCCATCCGTTGACCTGTCGCAACTGCCAGAGCACCGCGAGTTCGAGAAGGCCCGACCCGAGCCTTTCCCAGAGTTTGTGCGCCTGCGCGAGTTGGTGCGACCTCTGGTGGATCCGGATTCGCAACTGCCACCCGGTACAGGCTTTGGCCCGTTGGTTGGAACCGCCTTCGGAAAGTTCCCCGCCTTTGCCTGGATCATCGACGTACTACTTGTTCACGGAGAGGCGATGGAGCGTCTCCAGGCGGAGGAGCTACGCGGCATCCATGCTTGCCCGACAGCCCTGCGGTTCCGCCAGAAGAGTCCACCAGAGCTGTTGGAGCTTCAGGTACAGCCCCGTGGGCGCCTGCACCCAGATTGCGTCCCTCTGGACGTGCCTCCGCCGTGCCCGACATGCGGGCGACATGCATTCAGGAGGCCCGACGAGCCCATCCTGGACGCGGCATCTCTTCCCTCGGAGCTGGACCTGTTCCGGGTGGGAAACTTCGCCACGATGGTCATCGGCACGGAGCGCTTCGTGGACGCCGTGCGCCGCCTGGAACTGGACGGCATCACGTTCCGCGAGCTGCCGACGCGATAGGGCGGCGCGGGAGCTGTGCGAGTCCGAGGCGGACGGCGGCGACGGGAGGCACCCAAGGTGCCTCCCGGTGACTCCTGTCACGGACTTCGGCTCAGGCGCTGACGCCCACGCCGATGGGGCAGCTCACGCCGGTGCCGCCCAGGCCGCAGTACCCACCGGGGTTCTTCTCCAGGTACTGCTGATGGTAATCCTCGGCGAAGTAGTACTCGGGCGCCGGGATGATTTCGGTGGTGATGGTGTCCAGGCCCTTCGCGGTGAGCGCCTTCTGGTAGGCGTCCCGACTGGCCTCGGCGGTGCGCTTCTGGGACTCGCTGGTGGTGTAGATGCCGGAGCGGTACTGCGTGCCCTCGTCGTTGCCCTGCCGCATGCCCTGCGTCGGGTTGTGGCTCTCCCAGAAGACTCGCAGCAACTGCTCGTAGCTGAGCTTCTTCGGGTCGAACACCACGCGGACCACCTCGTTGTGGCCCGTCATGCCGCTGCACACCTCGCGGTAGGTGGGGTTGGGCGTCAGGCCCCCCGCGTAGCCCACGGACGTGCTGTACACGCCGGGCGTCTGCCAGAACTTGCGCTCGGCGCCCCAGAAGCAGCCCAGGCCGAAGATGGCGACCTCGTGGCCCTCCGGAACAGGCCCCTTCAGCGGGGTGCCCAGCACCTCGTGCTTGGGGGGAACGGACATCTCCTCCGTACGGCCCGGCAGCGCCTCCGCCGGGGACGGCATCCGCAGCTTCTTGGTGGAGTTGAAGAACATGCCCTAGGAATAGCCTCCCGCCCGTCTGGTTTCACCCCTAGAAGGAGCAGGCGGCCAATCAGGCGGTGTTGGGGCCACAGGCCCTCCTCCACCAAGGTAGGCCGACCTGCCCCGCTGAAATAGGGTCTCCCACCGAATGCGCCTCCCCACCGCCACGGCCTTGTTGTGTCTCGTCCCTTCCCTCGCGCTCGCGGGTGCGGATTCCCGCTGCCGCGCCAGCCGCTTCTCCGCGCAGGAAATGAAGGGCGCCTCCGCCCAGCAGCGCCATGCCGCGTATGTGCAAGCATGTGCGCTCGACGAGGTGGTGGAGCTGACGAAGCAGCTGGTGCGCTTCAAGACGGTCAGCAGCGAGGCGCCTCCCGCGAAGAGCCCCGACATCGCCGCCATGGGCCGCTTCCTCCAGAAATGGGCCAAGGCCCATGGAATGGCGTACCGCGTCGTGGGCGACAACGACGTGTTCGAGATTGCCTGGGGCGAGGGCGCGCCGACGCTGGGCCTTGTCTTCCACGGTGACGTCGTCCCCGCCCCCGTGCATGAGTGGAAGCGCCCGCCCTTCGAACCCTATGTCCAGGAGGGCCGCCTGTTCGGCCGGGGCGTGGAGGACGACAAGGGGCCGCTCGCGTCGGCGCTGGTGGCGCTCGACCACGCGCGAAGGCTCGGGCTCAAGCCCCAGGGCAAGGTGCTCGTCATCGTCGGCAACGGCGAGGAGAGCGACTGGAACGGCATGGCGAAGTACGCGGCCACCGAGCCCAAGCCCACGCACGTCATCTCCGTGGACTCGGGCTACCCCGTCGTCGCCGCGCAGTCCGGCTTCGTCGCGTGGAACCTCGTCGCGCCCATGGGGCCGGCTCTGAAGTCCTCCAAGGTCGCGCTGCGGCCGGTGGACGTGAAGGCCGGCGAGTTCCTCACGCAGGTGCCCGGCACGGCCACGCTGAAGCTTTTGCCCGGTGATGAGGGCTCGCTCTCCGTCGCCCTGGAGACCGTCCGGAGCGCCGTCACCGAGGAGCAGCGGGTGCGCCCCGGGCTGAAGGCAGACGTGAAGGAGGAGGGTGGGGCGGTGGTGCTCACCGTCCACGGCAAGGCGGTGCATGCCTCCATCGCCGACGAGGGAAACAACGCGCTGTGGGGCCTGTCCGGTGTCGCGGCGAGGCTGCTCATGGAGGACAACGGCATCGCCGCCATGCTGCGCGTCCTGGCCACGCGCTTCGACCGCGACCACCACGGTGAGAAGCTGGGTCTCGTGTACTCGGACGGCGGGCTGATGGGGACGCTCATCGTCTCGCCCACCGTGCTGCGCGTGGCGGATGGCAAGGTGAGCCTGGGCGTCAACATGCGCCGTCCCCAGGGGAAGGATGCGGCGGCGTTCAATGCCTCGCTGGACCACGCCGCGGAGCGCGTGGGCCAGGACTCCGGAGGCCGCGTGAAGGAGGGTGGCGGACGCTACGTGGGAGACGCGCACGTGGCCGACACGTCTGGGCCGCTCGTCACCACGCTGCTGGACATCTACAAGCGTCACAAGAACGTCCCGGACGCGAAGGCGACGTCCGTGCGCGGCGGCACCTACGCGCGGCTGTTCCCCAAGGCGGTGGACTTCGGCCCTGGCTTCCCGGGCGAGGAGTACACCGGCCACGCGCCCGACGAGTCCATCTCGCTGGAGAGCCTGGACCTGGGCACGCGCATGCTCGCGGAGGCCATCCACACGCTGGCCCTCACGCCCGCGCCCGTCTCCGCGAAGGAGAAGTAAGGGCTACACCCGCGCGGGTGGGCTCTTCGCGCGGGGCCAGTACACGCGGAAGGTGGTGCCCTCCTCCTCCGAGGAGCGCACCTCCACGCGGCCGCCGTGCGCGCGGGCAATCTGGTGGACGATGTAGAGGCCCAATCCCAGGCTGCGCTGCTTCTGATACGTGGAGGCCGACTCGGACGTCGCCACCGGCGTCTTGAACGGGTCGAAGATGCGCGGCAGCAGCTCCGCGGGAATGGGCTCGCCGCGGTTGTGGACCTCCAGCACCACGTCGTGGGCCTCTCCACGCACCCGGGTGTGCACCGGCGTGTCGCCGCCTCCGTGCTGAAGTGCATTGGACACCAGGTTCCCCAGCACCTGCGCCACCCGGTCCGGGTCCCAGTCGCCCGACGTGTCTCCCGACGACTCGAACAGGAGCGGACGCCCCGGGTGGCTCACCTGGAGTTCTTCCAGCGTCGCCTGACACACGTCCGCCAGGTCCATCGGCTGGGGTGAGACGGGGATGCCCTCGCCCAGCTTGCTGCGCGCGAAGTCGAGGATGTCCGTAATCATGCGCCCCATGCGCCCGGCGGACTTGCGGATGCGCTCCACCGCGCGGCGCTCCGGTGCCTCCAGCTCCTCCGCTCGCGCCAACTGGAAGGCCGAGGCGCCAATGGCGTTGAGCGGGTTTCGCAGGTCATGTCCCAGGACGGCGAGGAGCTGTTCCCGGAAGTCCACCGCGCGTTGGAGCGAGGCCTCCGTCTGCTTGTGATGGGTGATGTCCACCAGGACGCAGCCCAGGCCCAGCAGCCCCGAGGCCTGGGGCTCGCGCACCGGATAGAAGGTCACCTGCCACATGCGCTTGCCTCGCGGCGGCATCAGCGAGGTCGGCGTGGCGAACTCGAAGGACTGCAGGGGCTCGCCCGTCTCCAGCACGCGCCGCAGCAAGGGCTCCATCAGGTCCGCCACCGCCTTCGGCTGCATCTCCCGCAGCGTCCGGCCCAGGTGCGCCTCGGGCGGGAAGCCGTTGATGTCCGCCAGCGTCTGGTTGATGCGCAGGTAGCGAAGCTCCGGGTCCAGGAAGGCCATGCCCAGGGGCGAGGCCGCCAGCAGCGCGTCGAGCAGCGCCAGCGAGCGCTGGGCCTCCACCCGCGCATCCCGCTCCATGTCCTGGAGCCGGGCTTGGAGGATGTACGCGGCGGCGCGCTGACACATGGTGCGAAACAGCAACAGGTCCGCGTCGGAGAAGCCAAAAGACGTACGCGAGCCCAGGTACGCCACGCCCAAAAGCCGCGTTCCTTCCACCAGGGGCACGCCGTAGACGGCGCGCAGCCCCACGTCGCGCAGCACCGTCAGCACGACGCGCGAGTCCGTGGAGGCCGAGCGCAGTGTCATGGGCTGGCGTGTCGCGGCGACCTCGCCGACGAAGCCCTCGCCCAGCGCCAGCGAGCTGCCCAGGGCCTTGTCTCCGCCCAGCCCCACCGCGGCGCGCACCACCAGGCGGTCCGCCTCCAACATCAACACCCCCGCCGAGTCCACGGTAAGGGTCGACTCCATCACCACGTTGAGCAGGCGCACGAGGAGCGTGTCCACCGCGGGGCCGTCCAGCGTGGCCTGTGCCATGCGGTCCAGCGCCTGGAGGCTGCGCTGTCGCTCCTCCGCGAAGCGCTGCACCGTCCGCACCACCGTCCGGTCCAGGGCGCCTTCCAGTCGCTCCAGCTCCCCGGGCTCGAGGGGCCGGGCCTGGGCCTCCAGCCTCCGGAGGATGCACTTGCGAAGGAGCGCGTACTCGGCCACCACCTCGCCCAAATCGAAGCCCTGGTCCAGTCTCACCACCGCGTGCTCGTCCGCCAGCGCGGTGTCGGGGCCCTGTTCGCCCTGGTCGAGCGCGTCCGCCAGCGACACGAGCAGCCCCGGCATGTGGTCCAGCAACCAGGAGGGCTTTTCGCGCAAGCCGGCGTGGAGCGCGTGCATCGCATGCTCCCACTCCGACAAGAGGGCCTCTCGATTCGCGCGCAGGAAGTCCGACGCCCTGAGCGGTGTTTCCCGCTCGGGCTCGCCGTGCTCCGTGGAGCGTGTTTCCGGCTCCAGCATCACCGACCTCCTGAGGCCCCGCCCCCTCGCGCCGCCCTGACTTGAATCTGGGCACCTGGGCAGTTGTATGTATGTCCGGCCCCTCCGTTTGGCGGGAGTCGCGCGTGCGAGGGCCACCCCGAGCCCTCGTCATCCGAGGAGCCCGCGTGGCGCCCGCCGGAGTCGTCCGTCGCTCCCCGCTGGACGAGGTCTTCGTCCGTCCACCGGCAATCGGTTGACCCCGAAGGACGACGTCGGGGGCTGTCGGAGTGCACGCGCTCGGTTAGGGTGAGTGGCAGATGCGCACCCTCCTGCTGACCCGCTCCGATGTGTCTCGCAATCTCCAGGCGCTCACCCTGCTGGAGGATTTGCGAGAGTCCTTCCGCACCGACGCCCTGGCACGCACCGTGGCTCCCCAGCGCGTGCGCGCGTCGCTGCACGCCGAAGGCACCGTGATGGCGCTCCTCCCCGGCTGTCTGCCCGGCATCCCCGCGTACACGGTGAAGGTGCACGCGAAGTTCCCTTCGAGCACGCCGGCCATCCAGGGCGTGCTGCACCTGAATGACCTGGCCACCGGCGAGCTGCTCGCGGTGATGGACTCCGGACACCTGACGGCGGTGCGCACGGGGGTGATGGGCGCGTTGGCGGCGGACGTGCTGGCGCGGCCGGACGCGAGCCGGGTGGCCATCATTGGCGCGGGCGCGCAGGCGGTGATGCAACTCAAGTCGCTGCGCCTGGTGCGCTCGCTGTCCCACGTGCGGGTCTACGACACGGACCCCACGCGCTCCTTCGCCTTCGCCACGCGGATGTACAAGGAGCTGAACCTGCCGGTGCGGCCCGAGGACTCCGTGGCGGACGCGGTGGCGGACGCGGACATCGTCATCGCTGCGACGTGGAGCCGGCAGCCCTTCCTCCACCCCGGCATGGTGCGACCGGGCACGCACGTCACCACGCTGGGCGCGGACGAGCCGGGCAAGGCGGAGGTCTCCGCGGAGCTGCTTCGACAGGCGCGCTTCATCTGCGACCACCGGGGCCTGTCCGTCGCCAGTGGGGCCGTGGGCAACGTGGGGCTGGGCGAGGACGCCATCCACGCGGAGCTGGGCGAGGTGATTGCCGGGCTGAAACCCGGCAGGACGTCTCCAGCGGAGGTGACGGTGTTCGGCGCGATGGGGCTGCCCTTCCAGGACCTGGCGGCCGCGTGGCACGTGTATCAAGCCGCGCGGGGTGATGACGCCATCCAGGGCATGGACTTCAGCGCATGAGGGTCTGGGACTCGCTCATGTCGCGGCTGGGTCTCACGCGGCCGGAGCTGCGCGCGTGGGCGATGTACGACTGGGCGAACTCCGCCTACGTCACCACCGTCATCGCGGTGGTGTTTCCCATCTACTACGCCTCCGTCGCGTCGAAGGGGCTGGAGCGCGAGGTGGCCACGGGCCGCTTCGCCGCCGTCACGGCCGTGGCGCTGGGCACGGTGGCGGTGTTGTCGCCCGTCCTCGGCGCGCTGAGCGACAGGGCGGGCCGACTCAAGGCGCTCCTGGGTGGCTTCCTCGCCTTGGGGTTGCTGGCCACGGTGGGGTTGGCCGGCGTGGGGCCCGGTGACTGGGCCTGGGCGCTGGTGTGCTTCGGTCTGGGCAACGTGGGGGTGACGGGCAGCATCGTCTTCTCCGACGCGTTGCTGCGACACATCGCCAGGGACGAGGAGCTGGACCGGGTGTCCACCGCGGGCTACGCGCTGGGCTATCTGGGGGGCGGGCTGCTGTTGGCCGCGCAGCTCGTGTTGCTGGTGAAGCCCGGCTGGTTCGGGCTGCCGGACGCGGCGGCGGCCTCGCGCGTGTCCTTCGTGACGGTGGCGCTGTGGTGGGGCGCGTTCTCGGTGCCGCTGTTCCTGCGCGTCCCCGAGCCTCGGCCCCCGAGCGGCGCGCCCCTGCCCCGGCTGTCGCTCACCGGCGTCTTCTCGCAGCTCGCGGAGACGCTGCGGGCGCTGCGGCAATACCGGCAGGCCCTGCTGCTGCTGGTGGCGTATCTGCTCTACAGCGATGGCATTGGCACCATCATCCGGCTGTCCACGCTGTATGGGACGGAGCTGGGCATTGGCCAGGGTGCGTTGATGGGGGCGCTCCTGATGACGCAGGCGGTGGGCGTGCCCTGCGCGGTGTTGTTCGGCAAGGCGGCGTCGCGGGTAGGCTCGAAGCCGGCGCTGATGTTCGCGCTGGCGGTGTACGTGGTGGTGACGTTCCTGGGCTACTTCATGAGCTCGCCCGTGCACTTCTTCGCGCTGGCGCTGCTGGTGGGCATGGTGCAGGGCGGGAGCCAGGCGCTGAGCCGCTCGCTGTTCGCGCAGATGATTCCGCGTCACCGCGCCGCGGAGATGTTCGGCCTGTTCAGCGTCTTCGAGAAGGTGACGGCGGTGGCGGGCCCGCTGGTGTTCGCGGCCACGGTGGAGCTGACGGGCTCCAGTCGCCTGGCGGTGCTGTCGCTGCTCGGCTTCTTCGGCGCGGGCGCGGCGGTGCTGTGGCGCGTGGACGTGGAGGCAGGCAAGCGCGCCGCGCGCGAGGACGACGCCCGCGCGGGGTGGAATGATGCTCCGCTGACGACCGCCGCTCCCGGGGCCGCGCGCGCGGACTAGCGCTCAGTGCTCGACGGGGGGCACCTCTCGGGGGGCGGAGAAGAGGCTGTCGCGTCCATGGCGCAGCACCACTTCTCCGTGGAGGACCTCTGTCACATCGTCGAAGGACACCGCGAAGTCATGGCGGCGCAGCAGGCCCTTCTCCACGATGAGCTCCTTTTCCGTGATGTCGATGATGCGGCCGATGGTGTGGCCATCATTGCCGCGGACCTTCATTCCCTTCTGAATCTCGGCTCGGCTGAACATGGGAGCTCCCTGGGGGCGTGGGAGAAGCCCCTCGTGGCCAAGCTGGAGAGGGACCTCGCCGGGTGCAACGCCCGCACGGTGAGACGGCCCCTCGGAGGCTTTGCGGGAGACGGCTACCCCCGCGACTCGGCGCCCGGGCGTGCGGGTGATGTTTCAGTCGACAGGGATGTTTCATAGGAGGCAGGCGACCGACGCGGTGAGTCCGGGAATGGGCTGAAGCCTGGTTGCACCCGCGCCCGCGCGTCCCCATCGGTGTGAGGAGGTCTGTCTCCAGGACTGAAACAAGCGAGCCTTCCGGGAAGGAAGCGTGGATGCGACGCATCGCCGACTATGCCCTCCTGGGTGACTGTCATTCCGCGGCGCTGGTGGGACGGGACGGCTCCATCGACTGGGCCTGCTTCCCGCGCTTCGACGCGCCCGCTGTCTTCTGCCGCATCCTGGACGCGCGGCGGGGCGGCAGCTTCGGCGTGTCACCCGAGGGCCCCTTCACCGCCACGCGCGCCTACGTGGAGGACACCAACGTCCTGGCCACCACCTTCACCACGTCGCGTGGCGTGCTGGAGGTGGTGGACTGCATGCCGGTGTCGCCCGGGGCGTCGGGCGGAACGAGCGTGAGCACGCGTCACGCGCTGTTGCGGCGCGTGCGGTGTCTCGACGGCGAGGTCCGGGTGCGCGCGGTGGTGGCCCCGCGCTTCGAGTATGGCGCCTTCGTCCCTCGCGTGCGGCTGACGTCATGGCGCACCGCGGAGGTCGTCGGCGGCGCGGACGCGCTGTGGATTGCCGCCACGCATCCGCTCATGGCCCATGAGTCCGCCCTGCGCGCCCGCTGGACGCTGCGCGCGGGAGACGAGGCGTGGATTGAAGCCGCGTGGACGCCGTCCTTCGTCGAGCGGGTTCCCACGGACGCGCCGGGCCCCGCAGACTTCCGTCGCCGCCTGGAGGACACGCTCACCTTCTGGCGGACGTGGATTGGCCGCTGCGAATACACGGGCGAGCACGCGAGGGCGGTGCGGCGCTCGGCGCTCACGCTGAAGGCCCTGACGTACGCGCCCACCGGGGCGCTCGTGGCCGCGCCCACCACTTCGCTGCCCGAGGAACTCGGGGGCTCGCGCAACTGGGACTATCGCTTCACCTGGTTGCGGGATGCGTCGCTGACGCTCATCTCGCTCCTGGTGCTGGGCTACCGCGAAGAGGCGGATGCCTTCCGGTACTGGCTGCGGCGCACCAGCGCGGGGCGCGCGGAGGACGTGCAAATCATGTACGGCATCCAGGGCCATCGCCTGATGCCCGAGGTGGAGCTGAGCCACCTGTCCGGACACGCGGGCTCGCGCCCGGTGCGCATCGGCAATGGCGCGGTGAAGCAGCTCCAGCTCGACGTGCCGGGAGAATTGCTGGAGGCGACGTGGCTGTATGCGCGCGCGGGCGGGCCGGTGACGCCGAGCAACTGGGCCTTCCTCTCCGGACTCGTGGAAGAGGTGTGCCGACGCTGGCGACTGCCGGACCAGGGGCTGTGGGAGATGCGGGACGCGCCTCGACACTTCATCCACTCGAAGCTCTTGTGCTGGGTGGCGCTGGACAGGGGGTTGCGACTGGCGCGGGAGCGAGGACTGCCGGTGCCGCTGGTGCGCTGGGCTCGGGAGCGCGAGGCCTTGCGTCGCTACCTGATGGAGTGCGCGGCGGACGGCTGGTTTCCGCAGTCGCGGGGCTCGGACGTGGCGGATGCTTCCACGCTGCTGGTGCCGGCCCTGGGCTTCCTTCCCCTGGCGCATCCGCTGGTGCGCGGCACGGTGCGGCGAGTGCGCGAGCGGCTGGAGTCCGGTGGCCTGCTGTACCGCTACCTCGCGCCGGACGGACTGTCGGGCGGAGAGGGCGCCTTCCTGCTGTGCTCCTTCTGGTTGGTGGATGTGCTGGCCCATGAGGGACGGCGGGAGGACGCGGAGGTGCTGCTGTCGCGGCTCTTGGGACTGGCCAACGACGTGGGGCTGTACGCGGAGGAGGCCGTCCCGCTCACCGGCGAGGCGCTGGGAAACTTCCCCCAGGCCTTCACGCACATGGCGCTGGTGTCTTCCTGCGCGCAGCTCTCCGCGGTCCATGCGCTGGAGCAGCGGCGCCCGCCCGAGCAACCTCGGGACTTCGCGGCCGTGGCCCTGGAGCACCTCCTGGAGTCCCGGGGCAGGCTGGGGCGGGAGGCCGCCGCGGCGTTGCCCTGGCCGCTCGAGCCAGACGCGGTGGCCACCCACTGAAGAGGGCGCTTGTCCGGACGCCCGCATGGCATCCGAGCGGAGAGGTCAGGCCCGTGGTCGCTCGCCGGAGCGTGTCCATCTTCGCCCTGGGGAGGTGCGCATGGTCGTCGGCTTCATGGCATCGCGAACGGGGCGTTGGCTGCGAATCGTGACGGGCTCCTGTCTGGTGCTGGGCGGGTTGCGTACCGGGACGGCCCGGGGCGCCGCGGTGGCCCTGCTGGGCCTGGGACCCCTGGTCGCCGCATCACTGGACCTGGTGTTGCTGGGGCCCCTCTTCGGGCTTCCCATGCGCGGCTCGGACATCCGCCGCGAGCTGGGCGTCACGGGAGAGGCCTCGCTGCTCAACGGCCACCGGCGCGCGTCCTCGCGCTGCGTCTCGATGACGCTCCACTGACGATCGGCCCGCGCGCCGTCACGGTGACGGCGCGTGGGGGCGCTCAGCTCTTTCCCACCCGGAAGGGGATGTCGAGCGTCCCCAACGACTCGCCGCTGTTCGCGTCCACGGGCCGCGCCTGGAGCATGACGCCGTTCTCCCGGCCGGTGACGACCTGGAAGTAGATGAAGCCCTGCACGGTGCCGCCGTCCGCCAGCGTGCCCTCGGGCAGGGCCTTCTGGAGCATGTCCCGCGTGGGCAGGGGCTCCTCGCATTGATACGTCGTGTAGGGCCCCGGGTAGTACGGGCCATAATATGGGTAGAAGGGACTGCCCCACGCGCCTCGCGGTCCGTAGCTCCAGCTGCCGGTGCGCCATGCGGGCCCCGCGCCGATGTACACCGCGCCGCTCCCCGAGCCTCCCGTGCCCTCCAGTGTCCCCTCCACCGACGAGGACGACGCCACCGGCTGTCGCAGGGTGAAGGGTGGCAGCGCGGAGTAGCTGAAGCGCGACTCCGTGCCGACGAGCGAGAAGTCCTCGTAGCGGATGCGCAGCGTCCTGCCGCTCTGGTTCTCCAGTCGTACGTAGACGGGCGTGAGGGCGCGCTCCAGGTTGGAGGGGCTGCCCTTCCACGCGGCGCCATCCGCCACCAAGGTCACCCCCGAGGACTCCGCGACGGCGGTGTCCTTGTCTCCCTGGAGGACCTGGGCCTCCATCGAGGGTTTCAGATTCGATTCAGTGACACAGCCTGCCGCCAGCAACATCGCGGCGACGGGCACGAGCGAGCGCATGAGATGCCTCCTTCTGTTCGAAGGTAGGCAGCGGCAAGGCACGCCGAGCACGCGTGAGCGGCGCCACCCCGGCGCGTCGCCAGGGGGCGCGGGGCCTCACTGTTCGGCAGGCGGGGTGACCTCGGCGGCGGCGTGCGGCCAGGCGGGCGAGGTGAGCGCGCTCCAGTCCTGACGCCGCGCCCAGTCCTCGAAGGTGTGCCAGCGCAGGTCCGGATAGCTGTGGCGCAGCGTGAGGATGTCCGCGTGGTAGCCCACCCGGTCCAACCACTCGTACATGGCGGCCAGGTCCTCGCTGCGCTCGCGGATGAAGTCCAGCGGGAGCTGCTCGAAGTGGATGCGATGGCCACTCACCATCGACAGGAGGCCCGCCGCCTGCTGGCCCGTCACCTCGTCCGACGCCACGTCGATGCGCTGGTCCGCGTGGCGCTCCGCGTCCTCCATCACCCGCGTCGCGAAGGCGGCCAGGTCGTCCGTCGTCACCATCTGCAACCCGCGTGAGGGGGGCAGCCCGAAGGCGAGCACTCCCGCCCTCAGTCCCTCCTCGAACATGGGGCTGGTGAAGTTCTCCATGAAGAACGTGGGCCCCAGGATGGTGAAGGGCAGGCCACTGCGGCGCACGTGCAGCTCCACCCGGTGCTTGCTGTCGAAGTGGGGGATGCCCGTCAGCCGGTCCGCTCCCGCCACCGACGCGTAGACCAGGTGCTTCACCTCGGCGAGCCGCGCGGCGTCCACCTGGTTCATGCCGTGGCGTATCTCCGCCTCGACACCTGATTCGAAGGGCGTGGCCATGGCGTAGAACGCATCCACGCCGCTGGCGGCCCGGGCGAGCGTGTCCACGTCGTCGAAGTCGCCCACGGACAGCTCGGCACCCAGGGACTCCAGCGCGCGCGCGGAAGGGGAGTTGGATTGGCGGACATAGGCCACGACGCGGTGTCCCCGGTGAAGGAGGTAGCGCGCCACGGCGCCGCCCTGCCGACCGGTGGCGCCTGTGACGAGCACGGAAAGGGAGTGAGCCCTGGGCATGTGTGAACCTCACGACAGACAGGTCTGCTGGATGTCGGGAAGTTGGGGACGATGGGTGGGTCTGGCGAGCGTGGGAAAGGAGCCGCCCGTGCCCACGGCCGGGCCCGCCGGGCAGGGGGGCAGGCGGGCCCTGGACGTATCCGCCGTGAAGTCCTCGCCCCGTGTGCCCCTCGCGCGTGCCATGTTCCCGCTCGCCCATGAGCAAGCGAGACAAACCGCAGGACTCCGAGCTGGTCGAGGCCGCCCGCTCCCTGGACGAGGGACTGGAGCGATTCGAGGCCCTGGCCCAACAACTCCAGGACGCGCCCCTCCAGGCGGAGAAACACCTGGAGCGAGCCTCCGCCACCTTGAAGGCCCTGGCCGACATGGACGAGCAGTTGCGGGCCCGGGTCAGCGCCCTGGTGGGCGCCATCTCCCAGGTGCGTGACAGGCAGCAGGCCCAGGCCGAGGCCGTGCACGTGCGCGCGCAGGAACTCCAGGCGCGCACCGAGACCTTCAAGGACCTGCTGGTGCGCTACGGCGGCCTGGGGCAGAGCGCGGCGGAGCTCAACGTGCGGATGCAGGAGTTCGCCACGCAGCGCCAGAACGCGAAGACGCCGGAGGAGCAGGCCGCGCTGGCCGTGACGTTCCAGTCCCTGCAGGACCGCATGTCCGAGGTGGCGGACGAGGCCCAGTCGTTGAGCCAGGCCGCGGAGCAGAGCGAGTTCAACGACATCGCGCGGCAGGCGGACTCCCTGCGTCAGCAGTTGCTGGCCGCGCGCAACAAGATGACGTTGCTCCAGAAGAGCTTCAACGGCGGCTGAGCCGAGGGTGTGGCTCAACTGAGGTACGTGGGGGCGAACTCGTCCGGACTGTCGATGGGACGTCGCCCCGAGAAGCCGTCGTACATGCCATGCCAGTGCGAGACGGCGGCCTCTCCGATGCGCCAGCACAGGTACACCGGTTCGTCACCGCGGTGGGCTCGGAAGTCGACGAGCCCCTGCGCGCCTTTGATTTCCAGGCCCATCTCGTGGAAGTGGTGCAGCTCGGTGCGGACCCTCTCCAGCAGGGCATCGCGCTCCTCGCGCAGCGCCTCCTGATTGGACAGGGCCTTGCCCTCGGGGGTGCCCAGCGTCTCCACGAGCTGTTGCACGCGCTCCACCCACGGGCGGATGTGCTCGAAGGTGCGGCTCAGCAGGGGCACCAGTCGGTTGGCTTCGTCGACGCTGAAGTAGCGCATGGCCGTGGAGCATGCAGGGGTCTGCCTCGCCGCCGCCATCGCTCGTTTTCCGGAGCGCGGACAACCGCACGGAGTCGGCGGGCGTGTGGAGACGTGTCGACGCTCAGCCGCGCAGCAGGGAGGTGTGGTTGTCCTGCAGCCAGCGTTGGGCGGTGTCTCGCAGCGGGAAGGTGTCTTCTCGCTGGAGGAATGCGGGCGAGTGGCCTGGGGTGCAGCGTCCCTCGGCGTCGAGGCTGGAGCCGCCCTCTTCGTGGAGGTCGGCGTGCAGCATCGAATGGAAGACGAGGTAGTCCACGACGAAGGCGGGGACGTGGGGGCGGTCCAGGGCGGGGTGGATGCGGATTTCCCGCAGCCGTGCGTCGTAGCCGCCCAGGTGGATGGTGCGCCGGCGACCCTTGGAGGGGCGTCGCGCCCAGCCGATGTCCACGCGCACGCGGCCGTCGAACCAGTCCGCGTTGAGGCGTGACTGCACGGCGCGCAGGTCGTAGCAGCGGCCCCGGGTGCGCAGGGCCTTTCCGGGCCGACGCTCGCGGCGCACGAGTCCCTGGCGTTCGCGGGCGTAGGCTTCCAGCAGTTCACCGGCGCTCGCGTCGGACCGGATGGCATAGCGGGCGATGGCGCGCACCACGTCGTCGGGGGCTTCGAGGAAGAGGTGGTGCACGCGCAGCCGCAGGCCCTGGGCGACGCGGCGGAAGCTGACCAGCGTGGCGCGGTTGTCGGTGAGTCGAAGGTGGACCGGCGCGCCCAGCTCCACGGCCAGGCGGCGCGCGAGGCTCGCGGCCTGGAGCAGCGCTTCTTCACGCTCGGGCAGGCGGCGCTCGGGGGTGGGCTCGTCGTGCTCGGAGAAGAGCGGGGCGGTGGTCGCCTCGACATCCTCGGCGAAGCGAGGCGCGGGAGCGGGCTCGTCGCGAACGGGAAGTGCCGCCGCGCGCCGTTGCTCCTCGCGACCTGAGCGCGCGGTGGAGGCTGGCTCCTGCGCGCGGCCGGGCTGGGGCGTCGACGCGGGCCGTTCGGTCCGCACCGTGTCGAACAGCCCGAGCTGTGAGGGGGGAACTCCCATCGCTACCGGAAGGTATGCCTCCAGAGGGGGCGGTTTCCAGAGGAACGCTCGTCCGCCCGGTCACCATCCGACACGCGGGCTCTGAAGGAGGGCTGTCCGATCACGTCTGACGAGCCGTCTTGGGGGCTTGCTGCCACGGTCCCCTAGCCACGGGCGCGGAAGGGGCCCTTCACTTCGTACGTCACCCCGCGCCTGTCCGAGCCGCGCTGGGAGCTGAAGTAGAGCCGCTTGCCATCCGGGCTGAACGCCGCGCCCGCGAGCTCCGAACCCGCGTGCCCCATCACCTGGAGGAACGGCGTCACCTTCCGGTCCGGCGTGAGCAGGCACATCTGCAAGTCATCCCCGTCCTCGCAGATGAACAACTCCCGCGCCCGCGAGACGGTGACGTTGTCCACGCCGCGCAGGGGCGCGCTCGGATACGTGGCCGCGTCGTACAGCACCTCCAGCCGGCCCGTCAGCGGCGTGAGCGCCCACACGCGGTTGTCGTGCTTCGTGGTGAAGTACACCACGCCGCCGTCGTACCAGCAGCCCTCACCACCCGGGAACGCGGTGGTCTCCCTCCCCGCCGCCTGCATCGCTGCCGGAGCCTGGGGCGACACGGGCACCCACTGCACCTTCACTCCCGTGCGAGGGTCTCCCATCACGCGAGCCGCCTCCAACGTGCCCTCCTCGAGCGAGGGCCACTTCGCCGAAGTGAAGCGGTAGAGCCGCCCCGTGGGCGTGTCCTCCGTGAGGTACAGCCGCCGGCCAATCGGGTCCACCGCCACCGCCTCGTGCGTGAACGCCCCCAACGCGGGCCGCGCGACGCCCTGTCCCGGTCGTGAAGGCTCACACTCCCAGACGAGCCCCCTCGGGTGTTCCTCGCAGGACAGCCAGGTCCCCCAGGGCGTGGGGCCTCCCGCGCAGTTGACGTGGGTGCCGGAGAGGATGCGCCAGGCGCCCGTGACGTTGCCCTTCGCGTCGAAGCGCACCGAGGACACACCGCCATCCGGTGTCGTCTCGCTGTTGCACGCATAAATCCAACCGCCGTCCGGCTGGGCGAAGCAGGCGCCCCCATCCGGGGCCATGTGCCACGCGTAATCCGTGCCCGGCACCACGTCACCGCTGCGAGCGATGACGCGCGAAGTGAAGCCGCGCGGCAGCCGAAGCCCCTGGGCATCCGGGCTGTCCGCCAGCGGCCCGTAGGGGCCCGCGCCGACGCTCGGTGTGGCTGGCGCGGCGTACACGTTGCGCCAGAAGCCGAGGCTCCCCAGGGCGAGCGTGCTGCCCCCCAGGGCGGAGAATCGCAGGAAGTGACGGCGGTGCATGGCCCGCGTTGTCTCGCAGGTCCCGCCCCAGGGGAAGCGCTTCGGAGTCACGCTCCGGTGGGCACCGCGCCCGAGTCGTCCCGCGCGGTGCCTCCCTCCACCCCAGGCAGCCGGGCTCAGCGGCCCGGTTGCAGGTAGCTCACGCGGAAGGACTCCTCCACGGCGCGCTCGGTGAGGTGGGCCTCCACCAGCTCGTAGCCCATCAACGCGAAGATGCGCTCCCGGTAGAAGATGGGGCGCGCATTGCCGTACCAGTCCGTGCACGACTTCGTGCACGCGTCGTCGCCCGTCTCCACCGAAGCGCCCAGCGAGCCCAGCGTCGTCAGCTCCAACTCCGGGTCCACCCGCACGAAGGACACCTCCGCGGAGCCGTAGCGCAGCGAACTCCAGGCCCCACCCTGGAACCGCAGCGGGAGCCCCATCACCCCGCCCCCCGAGCCGTCCGGCTTGAAGAAGAAGCCATGGCTGCGAGACTCGCCCTGCTCGGCGCCGGGGCGCAGCAGCGTGCCTTTCAGCTCGGGCCCGCCTTCCCCGAGCGCCACGGTGGTGAGTCGCAGGCCCAGCGTGTTCTCACCCACCACCAGCGCGCTGCCCTCGCCCAGCGGCTCCAGGCGCGTCACCGTGTGGCCCAGGGACAAGCGATGGACATCCCAGGGCGCGCGCACGTCCGTCACCCAGACCGCGCGCTCGCCCGGAGTGGCGCTGTCGTCGTACGCCTCGCCCGAGCCCCACAGCACGTGGTTGCCCACGAAGCGATTCTGGAGCGTGCCCTCCTGGGGGCCGGGGAGCGTGGTGAAGTCCTCGGGGCGAAGGCTGGTCAGCTCCGGGGAGAACGCGTCCAGCGGCGCGCGCAGCAGCGCGAAGCGGCCGTCGCCCGGGGTCAGCTCGGGGCCCCACATCGAATCGCCCTTGCCCGTGGCCACGAGCAGCGCATCCAGGTGTCCATCCTCGTTCTGCCGGAAGGAGAACTGGTCCACCGGGCCGCCGCGCGCGCGCAGGGCTCCGGGCTCGCCTCCGTCCAATGGCAGCCGGTACACCACGGAGTCCCGAGGTGTCTTCGCGTCGCGCGTCTCGCCCTCCACCGTCCACGACTCGTAGCCCGGGTTGACCCAGAGATACACCGCGTCGCGCGACACGTAGAAGGTCCGCGCCGGCGGCCCCATCAGCGCGTTGCCCGTGCAGGTGAAGTCCCGCGCGTCCAGGTCACAGCGCACCACCATGTGCAGAATGGGCCACAGCGTCGTCTGCACGGGCTTGAAGACGTCGCTCCGCGAGAGCATGGGTCGCCAGGGCGTCCTGTCGTTGTCTCTCATCCAGCTCTGCACGGACGGCATCATCATCCGTTCGCTGCCCCACCACGCCAGGGGGTACGGCATGTAGAAGACGAGGGTGCCGCCCACCAGCCGGCTCGCGTAGTTGCGGCTGGAGTAGTAGTCGCCGGCGTTCAGGAAGTGCGTGCCCTCGTGGGTGAGCACTCCGGCGTCATCCAGGCGAAACAGGCCAATCTCCGTGGCGCTCAGCGTGGAGCTGTAGCCCACGACGATGACGCGACGGCCATACACGAGCATCTCGTCATACCAGGTGCCGAAGGTGAATCCCGGCGCATGGGCGTCCACCTGACCCACCGCCTCCAGCGCACCCTCCGTCTGTCGCACGGTGAAGAGCCGGCCCCGGCGCAGCACCACGAACCAGTCACCCACGGCCTTGACGATGTCTCCCTCGTCGACGCCGGCCTCCTGGTTGTTGGTGATGGAGGGCTCCCCCGACCCGGGCGTCTGCGTGGGGGGCTCCATGTCGGAGCCTGTGCCGCCACAGCCGACGACAGGGCCGCCGCCCGTCGACAGGCTGTTTCGAATCGCCTCGAGCTGCTTCACGTGGTTGTCGAACGTCTGCTCCGACTCGAAGCGCTCCAGCCGCGTGAAGGTGATGGAGGCGACTTCCTCGCGGGTGAGGTCCCGGCGCTCCGGAGGGCAGGCCGAGACGACGAGGACGAGCAGCAGGCCCGTGACGAGGTGATGTCGTTGAAGGCGGGGTGGACGCATGGGGTCCAGTCCCAGAGCAAGGCGCATACCAGGGGTGTGGGCTCCTTCCTCCGAGGGAAGCAGCCCCCGCAAGGCGGTCTGGATGGCGCGTAAGCGCGACGCGCGTGTCAGGGGTGAAGCGGGCTCACGACTCGCGGCACAGCCGGTCCACGCGGCCCAGCAGGGTGGGCAGCCGGGAGGGGCCGTGCATGCGCTGGACGAACTCGGCGGCGGTGGGGGAGCCCAGGCCCACGGCGCTGACGAAGAGGGGCCGCTGGCTCTGGCCGCGCAGCACGGGCAGGGCGACGTCGCTGGAGTGGAAGGACGTCTTGGCCACGCCGATGACGGGCACCGCGCGGCCGAGTGCCTCGTACAGGTGCGCGCCCAGGCCCGGCTTGTCCTGTCCCAGCCAGACGTAGCCGTCGACGACGATGGCCTCCAGCGGCTCCGGCACCAGGGCGAGCACGCGCAGCAGATGAGGCAGCTCGCGGCGGTAGAACTGGCCGGGCTCATAGGCCGCCGCGGGAGGGCCCCGGTCCACGTGGTGCGCGGCCTCCGAGGCATCGGCCCAGTCGCGAAACACGACGCACGCGGCCACGGTGACGTCATCGCGGTAGTCCACATCCACGCAGGCGAGCATCATCATCTCCTCGGGAGCACGGCCCCCGGCGGACGCGGAGGCGTTCGGTCGGCTGACGTCGCGCGAAAGGGCCTCAGTCGTCCGCGTACGCCGCCAGGTCCACCTGGGCGGCGCGCAGTTCGTTGAGTACCGCGTTCGAAGGCCACGCGATGGTGCGGTAGCGCGGCGGCCACAGCTCCGGCATGAACGAGAGGTATCTGGAGGCGATCCGCTCCACGTCGGGGTAGGCGACCATGAAGAAGTCCTCCTCGCCCGCCTGGATGGCCACCACGTCCGTCACCGGCAGCAGCGTGTCCACGTCCTTGCTCCAACTGGACCAGCTGATGGGCCGGTTGTCCTGCTCGCGGACCAGGACGCCGAAGCTGGCGACGAACACGTCCACGTCTTCCGCCGCGTGCTGGGCCTCCAGCAACTGCTTCTGGGTGGCGTATTCGCCCATCGCGAGGCGCAGGTGGCCCCGGCGCACCAACTGCGCGAACTCGTCGTTGCCGGCGAGCCGGTAGGGCACCACGTGCCCGGCGTCGTCCACGGTGTAGAGCGCGGGGGAGATGCCGCGAGTGCTGGCTTCGTGCTCGCGCTCGGCGAGCGTGCACAGTCGCTTGAGCAGGGCCGGGTCCCCGTCACCCGCGATGACGAGCGTGGAGCGCGTGGGGATGATGGCGATGGGGCGGCCATTCACGCGGGGGGTGAAGGACGCGAGGAAGCCCGGGTGCAGCAGGCGAGAGGCCTCATAGGTGTCATTGGAGTCCACGGACCACAGCGGGCTCGGATTCTCTTCTTGGAGCTCCACTCCGGACGCGTGGATGCGGTCCAGGTTGGCGAAGGCCGCCTTGAAGGCCTTCGCCTCGGAGACGCCCCACTCCTTCAGGTGGTCGTGCTGCACGTACATGGTGGCGTCGGGCAGGTCCAACACCAGCAGCTCTCGCAGGAAGGGGATGGTGCGGCGCTCCACCATGGGGCGCGGGCGGGACTCTCCCGGTGGCGCCATCAGGCCGAACGTCGCCGAGCGCACCACGGGCAGCAGCCTCTTCCGCGCCTCCTTCCACGAGAGCTTGTCCCTGCTCTCCCCGGCGAAGGCCGACAGGAAGCGGCCGATTTGCTGGGCGCGCTCGTCGGGAGACACCTCGCGCGTCTCCGCGAAGAGGTTGTCCAGGTACATCTGGACGGCTTCCCCGTTCTTCAAGAACCGCAGGCCGTAGTCATCCGGCAGCCGCGTCACTTCCGTCACCGTGGGGACGGCCTTCAGCGCCGCCTCCATCTCGCGCCACAGGTACTCGCGCGGGCTCACCGTCTCGGGCGGGCTCGCGGATGACTCCGAGCCCGCCTTCTCCAGACCGAAAAGCTTCTTCCAGAAACCCATGCGGGCTTCCTTACTACAGCACTACAGCCCCAGGTACGTGAGCAGTGCTCCCATATCCGCGTCTGAGAGGGATTCCAGGCTGTACGCGGGCATGTTGCCGCCAATGTGGAAGAACTGGCCGTGTCTCACCTTCTCGATGACGACGAGTGAGTGAGGAATCCCTGGAAAGAGTTCATCGTAGTCATGTGTCACCTCCGGGAGGATGGAGGCCATCTCCGTCAGCCGCCCCTCGCCGGTGTGAAGCGCGCCGTGACACTCCTGACACGCGGCTTGATACACCACCTGTCCGCGCTCCAGGCTACCGCGAGGGACCTCCTGGATGTCCTTCACCACCGTGTAGGGCAGCGCGGGGGCCTGGGCATCCGGGCTGATGCTCACCAGATACTCATACAGCGCGCGGCTCTGCGGAGAGTCCTCGGGCAGCTTCTGCACGCCGCGCATGAAGCTGACGTAGCAGAAGTTCACCGCGTCCAGCAGGTTCGTCTCGTAGCCGCCCCACCAGTGGGGGCGCGAGGCCACGTTGTAGAGCGTGTAGCCGGAATCCATCCGCCCGTTCAGCGGCGTGGGTGTCGTCGCGTGGCACGTCGCGCAGGAGAAGTCGTTGAACTGGCTCTCCGAGAAGCGCGCGTCGCGGAACAGCAACTCTCCGTACTCCGCCGCGTTCACCGGCTTCGCATCGTCACCGCATGCCGACGCGAGGGTGACGAGCGCCACGAAGGGCAGCACCTTCCAGGCCGTGTGGCTCATGGCTGCCCCCGCAGGATGCTCACCGAGTCGGGAAAGATGCCGACCCGCACCGTGTTCACGACAGTGCCCTGCGCCAGATTCACCGAGTGCAGCGTTCCAGGACGCACGTGGTCTCCCTCGCAGACGACCAGCGCGTGGCTTTCGTCCGGGGTCAGCTTCGCCTGGTGTGCGTTGAGACAGCCCGCGGGCGCCAGGTCCACCTCGCGACGGATGAAGCCCGTGGCCGCGTCGATGATGGCCAGGGCCTCCACGCCTTGATACGGCATGTACAGCGTCGCCCCGTCCGCGCTGATGTCACCGAACATCGGCGAGCCCGCGAGGCGAATCGTCCGGGCCGCGTTCATGGCGTGCGTACGCGCCTCGAGCACCTGCACCTCGCGGCTGCTCATCGAGCTGACGAAGACATCCCCCGTGGTGGGCGACATCGTCAGCGCGTAGGGCTGGTGCCGGGGCGCCGTGGCGGTGCCCGCGTTGTTGGCCACCTTCACGCGAGGGGCCTCCGTGGTGGGCGCGGAGAGGTCGACGATGGCCACCTCGTCCGACCAGCAGGCGATGTAGGCCGTGCGCTCGTCGGCGGACAGTCGGATGGCGTGCGGCGCGGGGCACACGTCCACCATGGCTTTGCGAGTCATCGTCTTCGCGTCGATGATGGCCAGCCGCGCGTACATCTCCTTTTCGATGCCGCCGCGACGCGCCACCTCCGCGATTTTCAGCGTGTCGAAGTGCGTCTGGTACAGCGTGTTCCCGTCCTTGCTGACGATGACGTCGCCGGGGTTGGGGTCCACGCGCACCGAGCCCACCAGCCGGTTGTCGCGCGCGTCCAGCTTCAGGCAGTAGCCATCATCCGCGCCGCTGCCGTGCGCGCCGTGAGGACCGGAGCCTCCGCCCGGCACGTAGTTGGAGATGCCGACGTAGTAGTGGCTCCCATCCGGCGACACGGCGGTGTGGTGCGGCCCTTCCAGCTCCACCGGGTTGAGCCCCACCGGCACGCGCGCCAGCTCGCGCCAGCCCGGGGTCGTCGCGCCCTCCAGCTCCAGCAGGCTCAGCGTGTCGTCCAGGCTGTTGGTGATGATGACGCGTCCACCGGGCCCGGGAGGCGGCACGCCCGTGCCCGTCACCCACGGCTCCGGATGCGCATACTCGAGGCCTTCGGGTGGCTTCACTCCGTCGAAGGGACTCGAGTCGTCGCTGCAGGCCGCGAAGGCGAGCCCCAGCGCGCAGACCCACGCGTGCCTCATGGTGCCTCCTGGATGCGGATGGTGACGGGCTGGGCCAGACGGTAGGGGCCCTCGGTGATGCGGTTCTGGAGCAGGTACGCGCTCACCACCTGGACGGAGAGGTCCTGTCCCGCGCTCGCCTTGAGCGTGTCCCAGGTCGCGGCGTCGAGCTGCCACTCCAGGTTCGACGTGAGCATCTCCACCGGGCACTCGCGCCCGGGCACGGTGACTTGCACCCAGTGGATGTCGCCGGTGAAGGGCGGCAGGTGCGCATGGGCGGTGGGCAGCACCCACTCGCCGACGCGCGCGAGCATGGAGCGGGCCGTGTCGAAGGGGCTCGCGGGGGACACGGGCCGGGGCAGCGCGCTGGCCAGGGACGAGGCCCACGTCCACTTCGGCGGCGCGTCGTTGACGGAGTACGTGGTGCCCGTCGTGGGCAGCGCGAGCTGCGCGGCCTCCGTGCTGTCCGCGGGCTGGTCCTTCGCGTCGACGAGGGAGCGCCACGCCTCGTCGGTGGCGTCACCGCCGTAGAGGGGCTCGCCGCACTTCGACTCAGGCTCCCCGTCGTCGCCACAGGCCGTGGCCGTCAGGGAGAGCAGGGCGACCAGGGAGGAGGTCCAGAGCGGCTTTCGCGAAAGGGGCTTCATGAGGGGACCTGTTCAGTTCTGGCGCCGCCGACCACGGCGCAGCAGGGTGAGGGTGGAGAGCAACAGCAGGACGGGCACCATGTTCCCACCCATGGCCCCGCATCCGCCCGAGCCCTTGGGGGTAGGCAATGGTTTGGGAGTGGAGCCCGCGTCCTCGGGGGTGCCGGCATCCTCGGGAGTGCCCGCGTCCCCGGGAGTGCCCGCGTCCTCGTCGGGCTCCCCGGGGGGCCCTTCCGGGTAGAGCGGCGCGCCGAGTTGCTCCGCGAGCTGCGGCCACTGGCTGGGGCACAAGTCTCGCACGGGAGTGCCCTTCGGGCAGTGGTGCGTGCCCTGGATTTCGTAGAGGCCGAACAGGGGCTGCCAGGTGTCGCCCTCGTCGGTGCTGCGCGCCAGCGCCCAGTCGTGCAGCCAGGTGGAGCCGCAGCCGTAGAGCGTCTGCCCGTCGCGCAGCACGCACGCGTTGCCCGTGGGCAGCGACAACATCTGCAGCGGGCCGGTGGAGGGGCCCCGGAAGAAGTGGTTGAGGGTGCCCACCCACGCCGTCTTCCCGTCGGCGGACAGCTCCATGTTGATGAAGACGTCGTTGATGGTGGAGACGATGTTCAGCGTCTGGCCCGCGTCGTCGCTGCGCAGCAGGTACGTGGCGCCCTGGGCGGACACGCGCGCCCACAGCACGTCCGGCGATGTGGGGTCCGCCGTCTCCACGAGCAGGTCATACGGCAGCATCAGCTCCGGCAGCGGGTGGGCCACCTCGGTCCAGGTCTCGCCCGCGTCATCGCTGCGAAAGAGCAGCAGCTGGTTCTCCGCGTTCTTGCCGCTCACGTAGAGGCGCTGGGGGTTGGCCGGGGACACGCGCACCGCGTTGAGCACCAGGCCCAGGCGCATGAGCGGCGAGGGGGCCCACGTCTCACCTCCGTCGTAGGAGCGATAGACACCGTTGGGCCTGCCGTGGCGGGAGGTGACGACGTAGAGGATGCGGTCGTCGGTGGGATGCGCGGCCAGCCCCGCCACCCAGGTCTCCTTGAAGTAGGGGTGGGTGTTCCAAACGCAGCCGCCGTCGGGCGAGCGCAAGAGCGCGCTGCCGGTAGCCGCCACGATGTCGCCCGCCTCGCGCCACAGGTAGGCGTTGGGGCTCCATCCGCCGTAGCCCATGGCCGTCGGGCATATCCACCTGAAGGTCTTCCCGCTGTCGCGCGAAATCACCGCGCCGAACGTCGCGCCCAGGAAGAAATCCTCCGGGTGACCTCGGCGGAGGGTGACGTTGGAGGTCTCCGGCAGGCCCGCGTGCGCTCGCGCCGTCCCTCCGACACCCAGGACCCACAGGGTGACGAACAGGCTCCAGCGGCGCATGTGGCGAGTCGTCATGATTCGGGCTCCAGGGGGTATGGGGGCCGGCCCATCCCGGACGATAACGCCTGGATGGCCGACATATAGCGGCGGGCTTTGGATGGACGGGTGTGGCGCTTCGCCACATGCGCGGAGTCCTGCATCCACCACTTCCACGCCGTCGGTGCGGGGGGCTCGCCTCCTGGCGGCCGGTCTGCTACGGACGCGGGAGACTGAGTCGCAGGGGGGAGCACGACATGGCGGGGGCCGCGAAGGTGTCCGACCTCATTCTGGACGAGGGCGCCAAGGGATGGAGTGTGCCCGTGGGAGGCCCGGGCCGTGCGGTGTGGGAGGCGCTGATGCAGGCAGCGGTGGATGTGGCGGTGCGGGCCTACGAGGACCTGTCGCCGGTGCAACGTGAGCGGGTGCTGGAGGAGTCCGGGAACGTGCCTGCCCAGGCGCGCTCGGCCCTGGTGGACGTGCTGCGGCGCGCCCGGGACTTCGCGGGCGCGGCCCGTCTCCTGGAAGCCCAGGGCGCGGACGCGCAGGCCGCGGCGCTGCACGAGCAGGCGGGCGCGTTGATGCTGGCGGCCGAGGCGTGGCTGCGCGCGGGAGAGCGGGCGCGCGCGGCGGCGGCCTTCGAGAGCGCGGGTGCGCTGGAGCGGGCCCTGGAGCTGTACCGCGCGCTCGACGCGCGCGAGTCCATGGCCCAGTGCCTCACCCGACTGCAGCGTCCGCTGGAGGCCGCGGAGCTGTACCACGCGCTGGGCTACGCGCACGCGGAGCTGGAGGCGCTGCGCGGCGTGCCGCCCGAGCATCCTCGACGGCGCGAGGCGGTGCTGCGCATGTGCGCGCTGCTCGACGAGCAGGGTGAATCCTGGCGCGCCCTGGTGCTGCTGGCGGATGCGCGGCAGGAGTCCGCGGACGCGCGCGCGGACGAGGTGCTCCAGGCGGAGCACCTGCGCCTCTTGCGTCACCTGGGCCTGGGGGACGGCACGTCCTCGTCCCACGAGTCCGCGCCCGTCACGGAGCGGGCGAGCGCCGCGCCCGACGGGTACGAGTACCTCAAGGCCATCCCCATCTTCGGCGAGCTGGCGCTGGAGGACCTGAAGGACTTGTTCCGCATGGCGCAGCAGGTGGCCATCCCCGAGGACACCACGGTGCTGGAGAAGGGCGCGCGGGGCACGGGACTCCTGGTGCTGCTGGAGGGCACGGTGGACGTGTCCAGTGGTCCGGGCCTGGACGCTCGGCGGCTCAACACGCTGGGGCCGGGCGCGTGGCTGGGGGAAATCAGCCTCATCCTGGATGGTCCCACGTCCGCGCACGTGCGCTCACGCTCGGCCGTCCGGGCGCTGAGGGTGACTCGCGCGGACTTCCAGCACTACCTGGCCACGCACGAGGCCGCGGCGCTGCGCATCTACCGGCTGTTCACCCACAACCTGGCGGAGCGGGTGCGCGCGCTGAGCGCCTAGGACCCGGGGTGGCGGTAGGATGGCGGGATGGCGGACATGCGTGGCGTGGGGAAGGCGCGGGCCGTGGAACTCGCGAGCCAGGGGAAGCTGGAGGAGGCGCTGGGGGAATACCAGGGCCTCTTGAAGTCCTCCCCTGACGACGCGGACGTGCGCCAGCGGGTGGCGGAGTTGCTGGAGTGGCTGGGCCGGACGGCCGACGCCGCGGCGGCCCACGAGACGGCGGCGCTGGCGTGGGCGAAGGTGGAGGAGCCCCTGCGCGCGGTGGCCGCGTGTGTCGCCCTGTCCCGGCTGGGTGCGTCCGACGCCGCGAAGCTGCGGTGCGCGCGGGCGCTGGCCGAGCGCTTCGCCCATTGTCCGGGGGTTGTCGCGGAGCGCCCCGTGCCGCTGTTCTCCCGGTTGAGCCGCGAGGACTTCGTGGCGCTGGTGGGCGTGCTGGAGGTGCGCGCCTTCTTCCCGGGCCAGGCGGTGGTGGAGGAGGGCGCGGCGGGCGCGTCCATGTTCGCGCTGGTGGAGGGCCGCGCGGAGGTGGTGCGCGCGCTGGAGGACGGTGCGCGCGGCGTGGTGGGCACGGTGGTGCCCGGGGACTTCTTCGGAGAGCTGGCGCTGGTGTCCGAGGGGCCCAGGCTGGCCAGCGTGGTGGCCACCGAGCGCGCCGTGTTGCTGGAGTTGACGCGCGCGAGCCTGACGGCGGTGGCCGTGCGTCACCCGGGCGTGGGCGAGGTGCTGGAGGACTTCTACCGACGGCGACTGGTGGACAACCTGCTGCGCAGCAATCCGCTGCTCAGTCGGCTCACGGCGGAGCAGAAGGCGGCGCTCTCCCACGACTTCATGCTGCGCGCGGTGGCGCCCGACGAGGTGCTGCTGGCGCAGGGCCAGCCGGGGGATGCCTTCTACGTGTTGCTGCGGGGCCGGTGCACGCCGTGGCTGGAGCAGCCGGGTGGGCGGCGCATGCCGCTCACGGAGCTGAGAGAGGGGGATGTGTTTGGTGAAATCTCCCTGCTCTTGGACAAGCCGGTGTCCGCGACGGTGCGCGCGGATGTGAAGGGCGTGGTGTTGCGGCTGCCGCGCGCCGCCTTCGAGAAGCACCTGCTCAGCCAGCCCGGCATGAAGGGGCTGCTCATGCGCATGGGCACGGAGCGGCTGCAGAACTCCGCGCGCGTGCTGGCCTCCGGCCGCGTGCTGCACGACGGGGATTTGCGCGTCTGAGCCGGGCCGTGGTGCGTGCCCTGGAAATGACAACGCCCGGGCCCCCATGAGGGAGACCCGGGCGTTTGGGACTTCCGGCTCGCGGTGAGGCGGGCCGGAGGTGTCAGCCGACTACATCGAGTAGCCGAGCGTCAGACCGAACACGTGCGCGGAGCCGTTGTACGTGCCGGAGATGCCCGGCGCGGAGCTCTCGTTGTCGGCCAGGCTGACGAACTGGTAGCCGAAGTCCGCGCGCAGCGAGTTCCAACGGTAACCCGCGCCCACGGAGACGCCGAAGCGGTCCGCGTCCGGGAGGTCCGGGGTCAGCGTGCCGCCAGGACCCGGAGCCGGGTCCAGGATGAGGCCGGCGCGGACCTGGAGAGCGGGCGTCACGCCGTACTCGGCACCCAGGTGGTAGTTCCACTTGGCGCGCCAGCGCTTGGGCAGCGGGTTGTTGATGGCCGGGTTCTCCGGGAACTCGATGGCGAGCTCCTGGAACGAGGACCAGTCCACCCAGTTGGCGTCGAACGCAATCGTCAGGTTCTCCAACGGGGTGACAGCCAGACCCCACGCCACCGTCGCGGGCAGCGTGACGTCACCTTCCACCGGACCGTCCGGCAGACGCGACTGGAACTCCGCGGGCACGTTCTGGAAGTCCGCGTTGCCCTTGAAGGTCAGGTCCGCGGAGCTGCGGTAGTGCAGGCCCATGGTGACCCACTTGGGCAGCAGCACCGCCTGCACGCCCAGGTTGTAGCCCACGCCCCACGACGCGCCGCCCAGGTGCACCTGGCCTTCGCTTTCGACGAAGCCCAGCGCGCGCTTGAGCTCCAGCGTGCCGCGGTAGATGTTCAGACCCGCGCCGACGCGGAACCGCTCGTGGAGCTGGTACGCCGCGGTGGGGTTGATGTTGTAGACGGCCATGGCCGACTCCTGGGCCTTGAAGCGGCCCACGAAGTCATCCACCCAGCGGCTGTTCGCGCCGAACGGCGTGTACACGCCCACGCCGACCGCGAAGCGGTCGAAGGGCTTGTACACGGCGAACAGGTGCGGAGGAGGCGACAGCGTCGTCTTCTGGCCCTGCTCGGTTCCGTTCACCGGGGTGAACTTGATGCCGGGGAGGATGCCGGTGTCGCCAATCTGCACGTCCAGCTTGTTCACACCCAGGATGTTCGCGGCGTTCGAGTAGATGGCGGACGAGTCGTCCAGCCACGCGGCCGCCGCGTTGCCCATGCCCGTGGAGCGGGCGCTCTGGGTGTTGATCTGGAAGCCGGCGGCCTGGGAGGAACCCGCGGCCAGCAGCGCTACGAGGGACAGTGTCTTCTTCATGTGAGTCATTCCCCTGAGTCCTGTCCGTTACGGAGTGGCCGCGTCGCCCGTGTTGAAGAAGTTGACGACCTGGGCCTGAGCCGTGTCGCGCACGGACTTCAGGAACGGGTTGCCCGGGTCAGACGGGTCGGAGATGAGCAGGAACACGTGGCGCGTCTGCGTGGGCAGCAGGTCGACTTCCGCCATGTAGCTCTGCACCGTGCGGGTGCTGTCGCGGTTGGCCGCGGCGATGAGCCCTTGCGTCACGGGGTTCGGAATCACCTCGTCACCCTCGATGTACTGGATGAACGCCTCGCGCTCGGCGGGAGCACCCTCCAGGTTCTCCAGCTTCCAGCCGTAGTTGCGAGGAGCGGCGGGGTCCAGGATGGTGCGAGCCAGGACGATGAACTCGTCGAAGGCCGGGGTGCCGGAGACGCGGCCCACGGACTCCAGGAAGCCCAGGAAGCCCTCGCGGCGAGCGACGAACGTCGGGTTGACGGACGTCAGGAGGGTGTCCACCAGGTCACCGCCCGGGACGTTGAGGACGGTGCGGCGCACGCGCGTGTTGACGGACGCGGACAGGGCACCCTGGAAGCCGCCCAGGCTCTGACCCACGTAGTCCACCGTGGCGGCGTTGAGCGTGGCGCCCGGGACGACGGTGCCCAGCTGCGTGCGCAGGCCGTCGCTGGCCAGCACGCGGGTGAGCTGCGAGAAGTCCACCACGTGGTGGCGGAAGTTGTCGCGCGTGGCGAACAGGTTGGTGAGGTTGAGGAAGTTCCAGCTGGAGACGAGCGGCGGGGACGACGCGGACGCGCGGCGGAAGTCGCCGCCCTCGCACTTGGCCGTCGTCACGCTGCACACGCCCTGGCCGGCAGCCTGGCACGCCAGGTCGCCACCCGCCTGCGGGTTGCAGGCGTTGGGCGACGCGGAGATGCAGCGGCCGTACGTGGGGCTGTTGGCCGTCACGTCACAGGTGGAGCCGGTGGCGCAGGCCTGGTCCGGGGTGGTGATGGAGCCCAGCCCCGACGCGGCGGTGATGCCCGCGCAGCTGGTGCGCTCGCCGTGGAGCACGGTGTCCATGGCGGCCACCGCGTAGCCAGCCTCGTTGAGCTTGTTGACGATGGGGAGCACGGAGGTGCGGTTGCTGCCCAGTCCGTGACCGAAGACGACGACCTTGTAGCCGGTGGCCGGAGGCGCCGAGGCGGGCAGGAACAGCCAGAACGGGATGTGGTCCAGGCGCGTGGGACGCAGGGGGTTGAGCGCGCCGTTGACGTCGTCCAGCAGGATGGGCGACAGGAACGCGCCGACCAGGGCCTTGCCCACGTGCGGGTGCTCCAGGCCGTTGGCGTCCATGGCGCCGGTGAGCTGGGCCGTCTGGTCCACCATGTACAGCGGCGTGGTGGGCACCGGGGTGGGCGCCTGGTTGAGCTGGGCCAGCACGGTGTGGGTGCTCTGCGTGGTGAACGTCCACGCGAGCAGCACGTCCTTGCGTTCAATCTTGAAGTTCGCGGCCAGGCTGTCGAACAGCGGCTTCATGCCCGCGCGGATGGGCTCCAGCGCGGCGGCGGTGCCGTCCGGCACCGCGGCGACCTGGCTCTTGCCGTCGACGAACAGCGGCGACGACAGGCGCATCAGGGCCTGGGGACCGGTGGCGGCGACGAAGTTGCCCTTCTCGTCCTTGGCGCCACGCAGGAGGATGACCGCGTACTGGGTGGCGGGGTCGAGCGGAACCTCGGGGATGATCTGCAGCTGCTGGGGCGCGGGGTCCGCGGCGCTGCCATCGCGCTTCCGGCTGGAGGCGCAGTTGAGGCACACCTTGACCTTGGGCGTGGTTCCGCCCGGGGTCAGCTTGACGAACAGCAGCTCCTTGCCCAGCCGGACGGTGTTCATGTCCAGCTTGGCGTCATTGTCGATGACGCCGCGGGTGGCGCTGTTCTCGGAGATGATGGTCGCCGTCGTGGACCAGCCGTCCAGCGTGTTCAGGCCCTTGATGAGGTCCTGCACCGTGCCGGCCGTGGGGGGCACGGGCAGGTTCAGGTGCGCCGCCGCCGTGGCCGTCTTCGGCGTGCGCAGCAGGTCGTTGGGGAAGGGGATGGTGCTGGTGCTCGGATCGAACGTCGCTTCCGGCTGGTTCAGGATGGAGAAGGTCCACGCCAGGACGATGTCGTCGCGGTTGACGGAGAACTTCGCCGACACCGCGTTGAGGACGTCCTTGTAGCCCAGGCGCAGCTGCTCCAGGCGCTTGGCGCTGTTGAGCTGGTCCGCCAGGCGCTCGGCCGGGTCGGTCTTGATGGACGGCAGCAGCTCCGTGTTGAGGCGGCAGTCCGGGGACGCCAGGTCCTGACCAGGACAGGTGACGAGCGGCTCGCGCGAGCTGGCGAAGGACCAGGTGGCCGAGGCGATGATGGGCTTGTCCTGGTTGGTCCTCACGCCATCCTTGCCACCGATGATGGCCACCGCGTAGCGGCCACCCTTGGGCCAGCCCTGCGGCTGCGGCGGGATGACGGTGATCTGGTTGGTCTCCGGGCGGTAGCCGATGGTCGCCGTGACGGGCTTCGCCAGCTCCGTGCCCTCGTAGAGGTCGATGACCTTGACCGTGTCCGAGTTGACCGTCGCCGGGTTCAGGTCCTTCACCAGCGTCGTGGCGATCGCGGACGTCGGGAAGCCATTGAGCGTGTTGAGGTAGTCCCGGGTGAACTCCTGCTCGGCTGCCGGCGCCTTCGGGTTGATGGGCGCCGCGACGATGTTCGAGCCATCCGGCAACTTGGCGATGGCCAGGTCATTCGGAGACGGCACGACAGCCGGAGACGCCGAGGGGTCGAACTCCGCCACGACGACATCCGCCGCGTTCGGAGGTGGGTCCTGCGCGATGTCTGGATCACACGCTACCGTGCCCAGGGCCAGGGCCCCGAGGAACAACGCCTTTTTCATGGGTACAACCCCCTCCGAGTCCAGGTTTGGACTTCAGGACTAGGTGACAGCCGCGTGGCGTACCACGTCCGTGGGTTGGCCGGAAGCGACGGGACTTGACGCGTTGTGTCACTCATGCATCAGCGTATGCGGGAGTGGCACAGACTGTCTTTGACACACTGCGCTGGAGCCAATCACCGGTACGCTGAGCGGATGAACCGACTGCTGAGTGTGCTGGTGATGTGCATGGCGATGGCGGCGTCCGCGGAGGAGGCCGGAGGGCTGGCGTGGACGGCGCCGGCGGAGTGGGCGGCGCAGGGCGAGCGGCCGATGCGCGCGGCGACGTACAAGCTGCCGGCGGCGAAGGGGGACACGGAGGGCGGGGAGCTGGCGGTCTTCTACTTCGGGCAGGGGCAGGGCGGCGCGGTGGACGCCAACGTGAAGCGGTGGCTGGGCCAGTTCCAGACGGCGGAGGGCAAGCCGGTGGACAAGGTCGCGAAGACGAAGACGGAGAAGCTCAACGGGATGCCGGTGACGACCGTGGACGTGAAGGGCACGTACATGGGCGGCGGGCCGATGATGGGCCCCTCCACGCCGAAGCCCGGCTTCCGTCTGCTGGGCGCGATTGTGGAAGGCCCCGAGGGCGCCCTCTTCTTCAAGCTGACGGGCCCGGAGAAGACGGTGGCGGCCTCGGAGAAGTCCTTCCGCAAGCTGTTGGAGTCGGTGAAGAAGAAGTAGCTAGCGGCTGTCCCGGGCCGTCTTCAGGGCGGCCTTCTTCGCGGGCAGCTCTGGAATCAGCAGCACCTCGATGCGCCGGTTGCGCGCGCGGCCCTGAGGGGTGGCGTTGGCCGACACCGGCCGCGTCTCTCCGTAGCCCGCGGCGATCATCCGGCGCGAGCGCACCCCGCCATGCTCCTCCAGGAAGCGCACCACGTTGACGGCGCGCGCCACGGACAGCTCCCAGTTGGTGGGGAAGGTGGCCTGCAGCTTCTGCGACGGCGGCGAGTCATCCGTGTGGCCCGACACCTGGATGGCCTTGTCATCCACCTTGGCGAGCACGCCGCCCAGCCGCTTGAGGACCTCCTGGCCGCGCTTGCTGATGCTCGCGTCGCCGGAGTCGAAGAGCACCTTGTCCACCAGGTCCACCTGGATGCGGCCCTTGGCTTGGGACAGCTTGATGGCGCCTTCGGCGATCTCCGACTTCATCTTGTCCTGGAGGTCGTCATAGGTGTCCTTGAGCTTGGCCAGCTCCGCCTCCTGCTCCTGCACCGTCTGGGAGAGCTGCTCCTTCTCCGTGCTGAGCTGCTCCTTCTCCGACGACAGCTTCGCGTGCTCCGTCTCCAGCGCCGCGAGCTTCTCCTCCGCCTGCTTGCGCGCGGCCTCCGCGTCACGCGCGCGCGCCGTGGCCTCGTCCGCCGCCTTGCGCGCCTCTTCCGCTTGCGCCTGCGACTGCGCCGAGCCTCGGTGCGCCAGGTACAGCACTCCGCCCGCCAGCAGCACCACCAGCACCGTCACCAGCCAGGGCACCCAGGCCCGCCCTCGCTCCGCTTGCATCAAGACCTCCCAGGGGGATGTATGCGAGCCACCGTAACGACGGCACCCGGGTGCGCCTCAAGGCGCCCCGGGTGCGTGAAGGTATCTGGAGGTTCAACCTTGCAGCAGGGGCGCAAGCCCCACACGGTGTGTCAGAAAGGGAACCAGGAAGGTCGCACGCTGCGCACGTCGCTGAGCGAGTGAGACAGCTGCGCGCCGAAGTCGTTGAACGCCTGGCCATCCAGCCACATGGATTCAATCTGTTTCTGGCCGAGCCGCACTTCGTGACGTTTGCCATTGGCGGCGGTGGCGACGACGGTGTCTCCGCCGTTGTACGTCACCTGGAACTTCTCGCCCCAAATCTGGACGGGCTCGCTGAACTTCAAGTCCTTGGGCACCTGGGTCACCATGTTGGTGCCGCGCGAGCCGGGGACCTTCATGTCATCCATGAACTCGCGCAGGAAGTCGCGCGTCACTTCGCGCGTCTGTCCATCCAGGATGGGGTCCACCTTGTTGTCGTAGCCGAAGCCCAGGATGCTGTTGCCCTGCTTGGGGTTGTCCAGGTTCCACGTGGGGACGCTGAGCATGAACTGGTTGGCGCCGGGCTTCGCCTTGTCGCGCCAGTCCTGGGCCTCGGTGGCGTTGTCCTTGAGCAGGGCCAGGCCGTTGAAGCCGTTCCACACCACGTCGTCCGTGTCGAGCTGGCCGGTGGGCAAGGGCTTGGGCTGGGCGGTGCCGTTGGACGGGTGCGTGCCGCCGCGCGGCTGGAGCGACGCGCCAATCTGCGGCAGGTCGTTCTTGTTGTAGCCCATGGGCAGGTTGTCCAGCGTGCCACCGTCCACCAGGTGCATCTGCCGGCCGGTGACGGGGTCCACCACCTGCACCGGCTCGAAGACGCCGGGGATGGCCATGGAGGCGCGCATGGCGAGCGCCACGGGCGTGTCCGGCGTCGTCTCCTGGCTGAAGACGAAGATGCGGTCCTGCGCGCTCTTGAAGCCGCCGTTGGGAACGGCGCTGTCGTAGGCCTTGGCGGCGACGAGCTGGAGGGGAATCTTGAGGTCGGCGAACGTCACGGGCCGGTCCGTGATTCCGGTCAGCTCGCGCAGCTTCTGGTCGAAGAGGTCATACGCGGCCTGGCCATCCAGCAGGCCGCCGTCGTTCAGGTCCAGGTCGGCGTCATACAGCTTGCCCAGGCGCGGGTCCTTGGCCACGTCCTCCACCTGCTTCGGCGTGGCGCCCGTGGCGGCGAACGCGGCGGCGATGGAGCCCGCGGACGTGCCCGTCAGGCTCACCGGCACCACGCCCATCTCGCGCATCTCCGTCAGCATCGCCGCGTAGCGCTTGCCCTTGCCGCCACCGCCCTCCAGGCTCAGGTGCACGCCCATGGGCTCGCCGCCCTGCACCGGCATGCCCGCCTCGGCGCGGTTCTGGGCGACGGAGGCCGTGTACTCGGCGGCCTTCTTCGCGTCGCCCCCCGCGACGATGTCCAGCGCCGCGGGCGGCTTCGTCACCGGCGTGCCCGTGGGGAAGCGGCTGGCGTGGACCTGTCCGTTGGGCAGCTCCTTCGCCAGGAACTGCGGATCCAACCAGAGCGAGCCCGGGCGCGGCGCGGTGGCCTTCGTGTAGCCCGTCTGCTGCGTCAGCGCCCCTTCCGCCTTCTCCAGCGCGGCCTTCACCTGCGCGTAGCGCGGATGCGTGGAGGGCAGCATGTCCAGCTGCGCCGACAGCGAGCGCACTTGACCCAGCGCGTCACGGAAGCCCTTCGTCTGTTCGACGAGCTGCTTGCCCTGCTTGTCGTCAATCTTGGGGGGCAGGACGCGCTCAAGGACCTTGCGAAGGTCGCCCAGGTCCACGTCCAGCAGCTTGTTGAGCGGAATCTGAAGCGGCTTGCCGGTGAGGGTGATGCCCTCCCAGGGCTTGCCGCCGGTGCCGGCGAGCTGGGGCAGGCCCAGCTTGGACAGGTCCGGCAGCTTCGCCTCGAAGCGGTCCACCACCTGGTTCGCCGCGCGCGCCACGTTCTGCAGGCCCTGGCCCATCCGCTCGAGCAGGTTGGGCTTGGGGGCCTCCGCCTTCTGCGGCTGCACGGGCTCCGGGGTTCGACGCGGTGCGGCAGACGGTGTGGAGGACGGCAGGGACTTGATGCTCATCGCGGTGGCTCCACTTCGGGACGCGTCGAGGGGGTGGCGGGCTGCCTGGAGATTATCGCTCACCGGCCGTCCCAGGTTGTGTGTCGCCTTTCGGAAGTCGTCCGGGCCCGGCAAGGGCCTTGCTTAGGGGTGGATCAGAGGCGCCTGACGCCTGCTTTATGGAGGCCTTCCGTGACGATGTGCCGCAGCCCCGAGTTCGAGATGCTCGTTGCCCATGCCGTGACGCTCTTCCCCGAGGACACCGTCCTCTCGGCGCTTCAGGTGATGCACCGTCACGGGGCGCACGCGCTGCCGGTGGTGGATGGCCGGGACGGAGCGTGGTTGGGCGAGGTGTCCCAGCATGAGCTGCATCGGCTGTCTTCCTTTGCGCCGCTCGCGCGGCTGGCTGAAATTCTGACCGCCAAGGCGCTGGCGAGCACGGAAGAAAAGACCGCCGCGTCCGTGCCCGCCTCGGCGCTGCTGCTGCACACGCCGCCGCCCCGGTGGCTGCATTGAGTCTTTCGCGGGCAGGTGGCCGGAGGGCAGGGGAGGCGAGCCTCCGGGGTGGTACGAACGAGCAGGCGGCCCGTGCCTCTTCCGGCGCTGCTCGCGCGTGCTCGCGCTCCTCTCACACGGCTCGCGAAGTGACTGGGGGCCGTCTGACGGCTAGCACCGGGGGGTGGGCTCAAAAACCACCGCGGAGGCCACAGCCTGTTCCCGGTGGCCCCGGGCCAGCTGGCACTCGATTCCCCGGGGGACGGAGGAGGCTTGGTATGAAGGCAGTGGCGATCATCCTCGCATCGGGCGAGGCCCGGCGGATGGCCCACCCCAAGGCGCTCATCCTGCACGAAGGCGACAAGAGCTTCCTTCAGTCGCTGGCGTCGACCTTTGGCAAGGCGAGCTGTCAGGTGCTGGGTGTGGTGGGGAAGGATGCTGAGGCCGTGCGCGAGCAGCATCCGGGGCTGGACCTGGTGGAGTCCGAGCAGTGGAAGGACAGCCAGATGGCCTCGGTGAAGGTGGGGTTGGACGCGGCGATGGAGGCCGGAGCGGACGTCGTGCTCCTGCATCCGGTGGACATGCCAGCGCTCCGGGCCACCACGGTGAAGTCCTTGCTCAAGTTGATGGGAGAAGCGGAGGAGGCGCTGCGTCCGGAGTTCGAGGGGGCACCTGGCTGGCCGGTGATGTTGTCGCGGGCCGCGGCGGAGCGGCTGCGGGCGGCGGAGGGTGACCAGCTGGAGGTGGTGCTGAAGAACATGAAGGTGCGTCGGGTGCCGTTGAAGGACCCGGGCGTGATTGTGAACATCAACGGGCCGGAGACGTACGAGCGGCTGTTCGGCTCGGAGCCGAAGCTGGCGCCGCCGCCCAAGCGCCGAGGCACCGGCAAGCGGCCGTCCTCGGGGCTCACCACGGTGGCGGATATCGGCGGCGGGGGCGGTTCGGTTCCCATGGCCGCGTCGCCGGACGAGTAAGAACTGGAGGGCCGGGGCTCCCTCAATCGGGCGGCTCCGGCCCGTCGTGTGAGCAGGGCATGACGGGCCGCTCGTGCGTGCGCGCGGCCCGTGGAGAGGTGCCCGGGGACTAGAAGGTCAACCCGAGGCCGAAGTACGGCCCGCCGAAGCCTTCTTCGTGCTCGACGCCGTCCACGTGTCCGGCGTCGTTGAGGTACAGCGCGCGCCAGCCGCCGCGCAGGTTGAAGCCTCCCAGGTGCAGGGCCATGCCCGCCTGCGCATCCACCTGGCGGTGGGGAAAGGGCGTGGCATTCACGCGCGCTTCCACGTCCAGCGGTGAGGCGCCGATGCAGGCCTCCACGGACGCGCCGAAGCTGGGGCCCACGAAGATGACGCTGGGGGCGTGGGCGCTCGTCAGGCCCGCTTCGACCCGCACGCGCCCTCGGGCGCTGGCCCACAGGGCCGCTGTCACCCGCGCGCTCAAGAGGGTGATGCGGTCCACCTTGTCGGAGCCGTCCTCCGCCCGGAGCGTCAGGCCGGTGATGCGGGTGTCCAACCCCATGCGCCGGCCCTCCATGGCCATGAAGAGTCCCATGGCGCCGCCGCCGGTGAGCCAGTCCGCCTGCGCCCCCATGCGCACCAGGAGCGGCACGGGCTCGTCGCGCCGGCGCTCCGTGCGCGTGGTGGCGTTCAGCCGGGGCGAAGCCGAGGCCCCCGCGGCGCCCACTCCGACGACGGCGGCGCTCACGGGGACGCGGGCCCGTCGCCGCCGCCTGCGGGGCGCGTCGTCCTGGGCGTCACGCTCCTTGCCAATGGCTGTCGCGGGGTGCTCGCGCGCGGGGCGCCCGTCGTTCGAGCCCTGTCCGACGGGTGTGGCGGGATGCTCACGCGAGCGGCGCTCGTGGCTGGCGTCCGGGCGGTCCGCGCCGCGCTCCGGGCGGGTGGTGCCTCCAGACGATGACGGCGTGGAGCGCTTGCCGAAGCGGGCCTCGGCGGGGGCTCCGCCAAGCAGGAGGGTGGCGGTGAGCGCGGAGCCGAGCACGGCCTTCGATGAGGGCAAGGTCCACTCCTCTTCCTGGCGGGGGACGACGGGGGAGCGACATTCAAGGGCCGCCGGCCCCGCGCGGCCATGGTCCCCCGGGGTGGGCGGACGTTGGCCAATCGCGCTTGTGTGGCATTGGGCAGCGCACCGTCCAATGAGTGCGCACGGCACGACACGTGGGAGGAATCGCCATTCACCGGCGGACGCTCGCCGTGCATCCCGGCCGTCCCCGCCCCATCTCCTGGGCTCATCGCGCGGGGGAGCTGGGACTATCTGCCTGTCTGGACCGGGCGGATGCTCACGGTTCGACAGTGGGCGAAGGCCTCGCGGTGTGAACTGTGTCAGCGAGCTACGGAGGCACTAGGGTGGCAATCGTGACCCATGTGGTGATGCAGCCGACCGTGCTCCTGGTGGAAGACGACCCGGACCTGCGGGGCGCGATGGCGGAAGCGCTTCAGGACGAGGGCTACGACGTGGCCATGGCCATCAATGGCCGGGAGGCCCTGCGCGTGCTCGTGTCGCTGGAGGTGCCGTGTCTGGTGTTGGTGGACCTGGAGACGCCGCGAGTGCAGGGCCTGGGGTTGCTGGAGACTCTGCAGCGGGACGCGCGCTTCGAGCAGTCGCGGGTGGTGGCCATGGCGGCGGAGCCGGGGCCCCGTCCGGCGAACGTGGTGGCGCTTTTGCGCAAGCCCGTGCGGCTCAAGGACCTGATGGCCACGGTCCAGGAGCACTGCCCGGGACCGAGGCCGGAGGTGCCTCGACGAATCAGTAGGTGAGGCCCAGGCCGAAGAAGGGGCCGTGGAAGCCGTCGCGGTGGACGACCCCGTCCACGTGGCCCGCGTCGTCCAGCACCATGCCCCGGTAGCCGCCGCGCAGCACCAGCGCGCCCAGGTGCAGCGCCAGCGCGGCGCTCGCGTCCACCTGGCGGTAGGGGAAGGGCGTCATCTGCGCGCGCGCCTCGAAGTCGAGCGGTCCCGCGAGGCACGCCTCCAGGGACATGCCCAGGCTGGGGCCCACGAAGGAGATGTCCGGCGCGTTCGCGGTGCTGACACCCGCCTCCACGCGCAGCCGGACGCGCTCCAGGGAGACGAGCGCCCAGGTGAGGTGCGCCTCCACCAGCGTGATGCTGTCCGACGCGTCCGTGCCGTCATCGGCGTCCACGCTGATGCCGGTGATGCGCGCGTCCACGCCGAAGCGCCGGCCCTCCAGGCCGATGAAGAGGTCGCCCGCGCCGCCGCTGTTGACGGGCCCGGCCTGGAAGCCCACGCGGAAGGACAGGGGCGCCGCGTGACGCTCCTGCCGCAGCTCACCGCGGTGCCGGGGCTCGTCCACCACCATCAGCCGGTGGTTGCCGCCGGAGAACACGAAGGCGAGGAAGCCGATGCTGTCCGCGACGTCCGACGCGACGTGGCGCGAGTTGTTGCGCCGCCGCCGGGGCCTGTCGTCATCGTCATCGTCGTCGGAGTCCGAGTGGCCCACCGGCGTGGCCTCGTGCGTGTCGTTCTTGTCGTCGTCCTTCTTCGAGTCGCTCTGCGAAGGACGGGAACGCTTGCCGAAGCGCGCCTCGGACGGCGTCGAGCCCAGCAGCAATCCCAGGGCAAGCACGGCGCTCAGGACGGAACGGAAAGAGAACACTGTGGGCTCCTCGGCGGTGGCCGGAACGAGGCAACGCGAGTCAGGACGGCGGGCCGCCTGCTTTATTCATACACCCATGGTGTATGGGATGCCGCCGGCCCCCTGGACGGGCAGCCTCCCTCGCGAGCCCGTCGTGCCGGGCCCGGGAGGTGGAAGCCGACCCCCCGGGCTCGCCGTGGCGCGGTGCTACTGCTTGGCGCAGAGCTTGGGATTCTTCACGCAGGCCACGGCCAGGCATTCGCTGGCGGAGCGCGGCGCGCAGCCCTTCTTGCACATGGGGGGCGAGACGCTGAGGTCGCACTCGGTGCTGCCGCACGTGTTGCGGTCCGTCACGGGCAGCGCGTCGCAGGGGCTGTTCAGGTAGGTGGTGATGGGCTCGGGGTGGAAGACGCCGTCATCGTCGGAGCAGACCTCGAAGTCGCCGTCGCCTTGGACCTTGAAGCCATCGCCCACGGCGCAGCGGGGAGCCTGGGGGCTGGCGCTGCCGAACTCGCAGGGCCCCACGGTGCGGGCCAGGCAGCCGAAGGCGTTGTGGTCGCCGATGGTGGTGTTGGCGCAGATGCGCGAGGCCAGGTGCACGTCTCCGGCAATCCAGTCCTTGGCGAAGCAGGCATGGACGTTCTGGTACGGGTAGCCGGTGAAGTTCGGCTTGGAGAGCTGGGGCAGGTAGGTGTCCATGTTGATGCTCACCTCCACGGACAGGGCCTTCGAGTCGAAGATGTTCCCGAAGAACGCGCCCTCGCGGAAGGTAAAGGCGCCGAAGGAGGCGACGGGGTAGCGGCCGTGCGTGGTGCCGGGCCTCACCCACGAGCCCGGCGCTTCCATGCGGTTGAAGGGCGCGGACATGATGCTGTACCTGCCGCCGCGGGGGCATTTGAACGTGGCGCTGGGGGCGTCGCCGCCGCAGTCGTTCTTCTCGGCCGCGGCCAGGGCGTCGCCGGCCTCGCAGCCCCAGGGCTTCTCACACACGCGCAGCACGCGGTGGCCGGAGCTGGCGCCGAGCAGGCCGGTGCACGTGTCCGGCCTCGGCGCGCCGGCGGCCACCGTCACCTCCAGTCCCGGAGTGCAGGCGCCCACGCCCTCGCCCACCCAGCCACACTCGTCACCCAGGCCGGAGCCGCCCTTGTCGCACGGCAGGAACATGGGGTGCCATTGCTTGGTGTCACCGGTGGGGTTGAAGCGCAGGTCGTCCCGGGGGTCCTCGCCGCGCAGGGAGATTTCCACGGTGTGGCCGTAGGCGTTGTTGCGCGACAGCAGGCACGCGCTCACGTAGCCCAGGCACTGGGGGCTGGGCGCCGTGAACTCCCACTCCGGACACAGGGCCGCGCCTCCGGCGAAGATGTACACGTTGCCCAGGCGGTCCTTCCACTCCACCTTGGAGGTCGGGGCCAGCGCGCACTCGACCAGGTAGTGCATGACGTTGCGCGCGGCCGGGTCCTCGAGCTGGTGCTTGAGGCGCCAGTCACCCGCGAAGGCGCGCGAGGTCAGCGCCTGTGAGGTGAGCGCATCGATGGAGCCCGAGTTGGTGGTGAGCGCGTTGAAGGCCAGGTCGGCGGTGGAGAGCGAGTTGAGGATGCGGATGCCCGGCTCGGCCTCCGCGCGGGAGAGCGGGAGCAGCGCGGCCACGCACACGAGGGCGGCCAGCGCGGAGCGGAGGGGGGCGGGGAGTCGGAGGATGACGGAAGACATGCGGAAGGGACCTCGCGCGAAAAGGAGACTCGGAGTCGCGAGGTAGCACGTGGCGGGCCGACGCTCGCCTCGCAGTATTTCCGTGAGGTTGCGCGCGCGGCCCCAGCGCCCTGTTGCCCCCAGGTCCACAGCGGCGAGGGCAGGTGTGGACCTGGCGGCCACGTCGAAGCGCGCTCCCTGGACCGAGGCACAGGGCTGAGGCGCGAGAGACCTCGCGGGGGGCCGTCACATCGGGCACCTGACTGGGCTGAGGCGCACGCCCTCGGCGCGAGAGGCCTCGCGGAGGGAGGCCACGTCGGAGCGCGCTCCCGTCAGCGGCGCGCGCTCTTCTTTCCCTTCGCGGAGCCCGAGCGTCGCGGCTCCGAGCGGCCCTGGCTCTGGGGTGCCTCGGGTGGCGCCAGGGAGCAGGCCGCCGCCGCGGTCAGCACCTCCGCCCGCGCGCTCTGGTGTTGCTGCTCCAGCACGCGCAGTCGTCGGGCCATGGCCTCGCGCAGCGCCTGCAGCTCGGCCACGCGGGCCTCGGACTCGGCCGCCTCGCGCTCCAGTTGCGCCCCGCGCTCCGCCAGCGCGGACACCGAGCGAGAGCTCGCCCAGGCCGCCGACCCGCAGAGCACGCACACTCCGGCGAGCAAGCCCCAGGGCAGCCACGCCCGGCGCCACAGCGCCGCCTCGTTTCGCCGCGTCGCTTCCATGCCCGCCCAAGGCTAGCGAGCCACCCGCTGTAGGACTCAAGGCGACGGCCCTGCCACTCGGGATTTACAGGGCGGCCTCAAGTTTACAGGGCCGAAATGATGTCACAGGCTTGATTCGGAACCCGGGCCGGGGCGTCATCCGGCCCCTTTTCCTCCAACTTCGGGAGTCGGTGGGCTGATGGCGATTGCTTGCGTGGTGCTGGACTTCGACGGGACCTTCACGGACGTGGCGACGGAGAGCGCGCCCTTCTTGAAACACTTTCGTGACGGACTGGTCCGCGCACTGGGGCAGGGGGTGGAGCAGGCCTGGGAGGAGGAAGTCGCGGCGCTGCGAGCGGGCGCCGACCTCCTGGGGTGGAACCTGGGCGGCAAGGTGGTGGCACCCGCGACGGCGGACCCGTACCTGACGGCCACGACGGCGGCGCACCGCATCTTCCAGCGGCTCTCCGTGGGCACCGACGAGGTGACGCGCTCCGAGGCCGTGCAGACGATGTATCGCGAGTCCTATGTGCACTCGGCCACGGCCTTCAAGCCGGAGGCGAAGGAGGTGCTGGAGGCGCTGCTCGCCACGGGCCTGCCCGTGACTGTCGTCACGAACGCGCACACGGAGCTGGTGGAGAAGAAGCTGGACACCCTGGCGCCCAAGGGCCGCGAGCGGCTGAAGGTCTCCGGCGACGCGCGCAAGTTCCTGTTGGACCCACCAGACGTGTCCGACGCGCGCTTCGACGCGCTGCCGGAGACGCAGACGCTGGACGGCGTGCTGCGCCGGCCCGTCTACCTGCGCCGGGGCCGCTACTTCGAGGCCCTCAAGCGCATCTGGGACACCACGGGCACGCGGCCCGAGGACACGCTGGTGGCTGGCGACATCTACGAGCTGGACCTGGCGCTGCCGGCCGCCCTGGGCGCGCACGTGCAGCTCGTCGCCCGTGACAACGTGCTGCCATACGAGCTGAAGGCCATCGAGGCGCTGGGCGCTCGCGGTGGCGTGGACAAGAGCCTGCTCGCGCTCCTGCCTCGCCTGCGCTGACGCGGCCACCCGCCGATATGCTCCCGAGAGGCGCGGCGTTGACGAGACTGTCGTCCGCCGCGCCCTTTCATCGGAGCCCGCCATGTCCGTCAGCCGCTCGCTGTCGTCGTGCGTCCTCGCCGCCTGCATGTCCGCCTGCGCGACCTCGGCACAGGTGGCGCTGGAGGCGCACTCCGTCAGCGTCCAGCGTCCGGCGAGGGAGCCCGGCTGCGCGTTCGAGGTCTTCGAGGAGCGCGAGCCCCCGCGCCCCTATGCCGAGCTCGGCACCCTGGCGGTGACGGGCAACGAGTACCTGGGCGCGCAGGGCCGCAAGGAGCTGCTCCAGGAGACCGCCTGTTTGATGGGCGCGGATGCGGTGCTGCTGCCGCGCCCCTTGGAGCGCAAGGTGGCCGGCGGCCAGCGCGTGCGGGAGTACGAGGCCCGCTTCGTCGCCTGGACGGACGTGCCCGCCCGCGTGGCCTCGAGCGACGAGCCGCCACCCCTCCACCAACGCCCCCCACCCACGGCCCAGGAGGGCTACCTCATCATCCCCGTGGACCCGGAGTGGACGGGCGAGTCCGTTGGCACCGTGGAGCGCGAGGTGAAGCCCGCCGACGGCGCGAAGCGGTAGCCGAAGCTCCAGGAGCCCGGGCACACGCCAGAAACACGAAGCCCCGCGTCCCAGGGAAGGGAGCGCGGGGCTCGGTGCGACGGGCCTTGGCGGCCGGAGAGTCTTAGACCTTCGCGCCCGGGGTGGGCTGGAAGACGTCGTTGAACTCCACGATGGCCTTGTTCAGCGAGGCCTTGATGTCGTTGGTGAGCTCGCGCTTGGAGGCGATGTCCTTCGAGATGGTCGGGTACTTGCCGTCCGTGAAGTCCAGGAACTCACGCATCCAGCGCACCACGTCCGCGACGGGAATCTCGCGAATCCAGCCGCGCTTCTTGGGGTCGTCGCGGTTGGTGGCGGCGTAGATCTGCATGACCTGACGCTCGACGGGCAGCGGCTCGTACTGGCCCTGCTTGAGCAGCTCCACCATGCGGGCGCCGCGGGCCAGCGTCTCCTGCGTGGCCTTGTCGAGGTCCGAGCCGAACTGGGAGAAGGCGGCCAGCTCGCGGTACTGCGCGAGCTCCAGCTTCATGGTGCCGGCCACCTGCTTCATGGCCTTGATCTGCGCGGCGGAACCGACGCGGGACACCGACAGACCGACGTTGATGGCCGGGCGGACGCCGGCGAAGAACAGGTCCGTCTCGAGGAAGATCTGACCGTCGGTGATGGAGATGACGTTCGTCGGGATGTAGGCGGACACGTCGCCGGCCTGCGTCTCGATGATCGGCAGCGCCGTGAGCGAGCCCGCGCCCTCTTCGTCGGACAGCTTGGCGGCGCGCTCCAGCAGGCGGCTGTGCACGTAGAACACGTCGCCGGGGTACGCCTCACGACCCGGGGGGCGGCGCAGCAGCAGCGACAGCTGGCGGTACGCCACGGCCTGCTTGGACAGGTCGTCGTAGATGATGAGGGCGTGCATCTTGTTGTCGCGGAAGTACTCGCCGATGGCCACGCCCGCGTACGGCGCGAAGAACTGCATCGGGGCCGGGTCGGAGGCGTTCGCCGCGACCACCGTGGTGAACTCCATGGCGCCGAAGCGGTTGAGCTTCTCCACGACCTGGGCGACCGTCGACTGCTTCTGGCCGATGGCCACGTAGATGCAGTAAACGTTCAGGCCCTTCTGGTTGATGATGGTGTCGATGGCGACGGCCGTCTTGCCCGTCTGGCGGTCACCGATGATGAGCTCGCGCTGACCACGACCCACCGGCACCAGCGCGTCCAGCGCCTTGATGCCCGTCTGCAGGGGCTCGTGCACGCTCTTGCGCTTCACGATGCCGGGCGCCTTCACTTCCAGGCGGCGCGTCTCGGTGGCCTCGATGGGGCCCTTGCCGTCCAGGGGGAGGCCGAGCGGGTCCACCACGCGGCCCAGCAGGCCCTTGCCCACCGGCACGGAGGCGATCTGCTGGGTTCGCTTGACGACGTCACCCTCGCGGATGGCCTGGAAGTCACCCATGATGGCGACGCCGACGTTGTCCTCCTCGAGGTTCAGCACGAGGCCCTTCACGCCGTTGGTGAACTCCACCAGCTCACCGGCCTGCACGCCCTCGAGCCCGTAGATGCGCGCGATACCGTCACCCACGGACAGCACGGTGCCCGTCTCCGCGACGGTGACCTTCTTGCCGTAGTCCTTGATCTGCTCCCGGATGATTCTGCTGATCTCGTCGGCGCGGATTTCCATGGGCGTTTTGCGTCCTCGAACAGGGGGCGGGCCGGGTCGGTTCGGGTCCGCCGAAAGCTAGAAGTCGGGGCCCCTTACCACGCACCCCTACCCACTGCAATGCGCACGACATTCGGGGCTCTCGGGGCATTATCAACCCGGTAAGCGACGGTGCCCCGGTGCCCGGCGAGCGAGGGAGCACAGCCCCTCCAGGCACGTGTGGCCGTCAGCGGCCGGGAGGCTCGCGGGGCAGCCAGACGACGAAGCGGGTTCCACCCTGGGAGGACTCCACCGTGAGGCGTCCCCCATGGGCCACGGCCACCTGGCGGGCGATGTAGAGCCCCAGGCCCAGGCCCTCCGCGCTGGCGGGGCGGCCCCGTCGGAAGGGCTCGAAGAGGGTGGCGTGCTCCTCCACCGGCACCGTCAGCGAGTCATTGCGGATGGAGAGCGTCACGCCTCCCACCGAGCCCACCAGCTTCAACCACACCGGCGTGGTGTCCGTGCTGTGTTGCAGGACGCTGCCCAGCAGCGTGTCCGCCAACTGCGTCAGCCGCGCCTCGTCCCAGTGGCCGCGCAAATCCCCCTGCGTCTCCATCAGCAGGGTGCGGCCGGGGTGGGCCTGTCGCCGCTCGTCCAGCACCCGCTCCACCAGCCGGTCCAGCATCAGCGACTCCGGGCGCACCGGCAGCCCGCCGGCCAGCCGGGCCCGGGTGAAGTCCAGCAGCTCGTGGATCATCCGCTCCATCCGCCGGGCCGCCTGGGCCATGTGGCCCACCAGTCGCTGCTGGGGCTCTTCCATTCCTCCCAGCCGCTGCAGGGCGCCGGTGCCCATCTGGATGGTCTGCAGGGGCGTCCGCAAGTCATTGCCCACCACGCCCAGCAGCTGCTCCCGGAAGTGCTCGGTGCGCTCCGTCCGCTCCTCCGCCGCCTTGCGGCCGCTGATGTCCCAGATGGCGGCGAGTCGCACCTGCCGGCCTTCCCACAGGACGTGCTTGCCCAGCACCTCCAGGGGAATGCGCTGGCCGTCCCGGCGCACGCACATCACCTCGTAGGGCGTCTCCACCCCCCGGGCGACGGCGGACATGACGGCGGGGCGGTATTCGGGGGACACCCACTCGATGAGGTGGTGGCCGATCAAATCCCGGGGCGAGTCGTGTCCCAGGAGGTGGGCCAGCGCGCGGTTGGCGTCCAGGACGACGCCGTTCTCATGCAGGAAGTGCCCGTCGCAGGCCACGTCCGCGAGGCTGCGCATGTGCGATTCGCGCTCCCGAAGCCGGGCCTCCTCGTGCGTCCGCGCCGTGTCGTCGCGCATCCACATCACCACGCCCGTGAGCACGCCGGCCTGGTGCGCCGGGGACAGCGCCACGCGCAGGCTGCGCTCTCCACTCGTCGACGACAGCACCCCCGTCACCGGCGCCTCCACCACGCTCTCACCAGAAAGCGCGCGAGACAGCAGGGGGGCCAGGGACACCGCCAGCTTGGGCCACAGGTCGACGAGAGGGCGCCCCAGGTGGGCCCGCATCTCCATGCCGGAAAGCGACGCCAGCGCGCCATTCACCCACACGGTCCGCAGCTCCCTGTCCAACAGGGCGATGCCACAACCCGTCGCGTTCAGTACCGCGCCAAGGAAGGGCCAGGCCTCTTCGGGGGCGACCGCGAAGAGCGGGCCACCGGGGAGGGGGTGAAGCAGGGACTGCGGCATGTTGAGGTCGTCCAGAAAACCCGGGGTTACCCCGCGTTCCCCCGAGTATACCTCTCTCCAGGGGCAACGGGAAATGCCGGTTTGCCCCGGACTGCGGGGTGCAGGGACGACCTGCGGAGTGGGCCGCCAGACGGCGGCCGTACTCTTAGTGCTGCTTCAACTCGCGGCGCATCTCCTCCAACTGGGTGCGGAGGCTGCCGTCGTAGAGGATGCTGCCCACCTGGGCGGACACGCCACCGAGGAGGCTGGGGTCCACGCGCGTCTCCAGGATGACGTCGCGCTGGGTGATCTGCTGGAGCGACTGGCGGAGCGCGGCCAGGGTGTCGGCGGGAAGGGTGGCGGCGGTGGTGACGTTGCCGCGCACGCGTCCGGCCCGGCTGTCGGCCATGTCGCGGAAGACGCGGGCGATGTCGGCGACGTAGGGCAGGCGGTTGCGGTCCACCAGCAGCCGCAGGGTGTTGGCCAGCACCGGCTCCAGGTTGGGGACCAGCTTCATGACCCCTTCCACCACCTGCGCTCGCTGCGCGCGGGAGTAGATGGGGTTGTGGAGCACGTCCGTCATCTCCGGGTTCTTCGCGAAGATATCCGCGAAGGAGGAGAGCTGCTCGGCGACGGCATCAATGCGGCCCACCTCCGACGAGACGTCGAGGAGGGCACGGGCGTAGCGGCGGGCAATGGACACGTTCACCATGGCGGTCGCGCCCTTAGCATGGTGCTCCAGGGGCGTCCACCTCCGCGGCCAACGTGCCTGGCCGGACAGGGAAGCGACGCGCGGAGGGCAGGTCTGACGAGAGGGGGCTTGGCGAGGAGGCGGCAAGACCCGTACCGTGGGGTCCCGACCGCCCCCATGCACGACCCCGTCATCGGCATCGACCTGGGTACCACCAACAGCGCCGTCGCCACCGTGGAGGACGGCCGACCGCGCCTGATCCCCTCGCGCGCGGGAGGCCGCCTCACGCCTTCCGTGCTCGGTGTGACGAAGGCCGGCGAGCGCGTCGTGGGGCAGCAAGCCCAAGCGCTCGCGGAGGAGCATCCCGACTCCGTTGTCTGGGCCACGAAGCGCTTCCTTGGCCGGCGCTACACGCCGGAATTGGTGCAACAAGCAAAGGCCCTCGTTCCATATCCACTGGTCGCCGGTCCCTCCGGAGACGTTCGCGTGAAGCTGGCCGGGCGCGTGCTGCCCGTCACCCAGGTCTCCGCGATGATTCTGGGGGAGCTGGCGCTCGATGCGCAGGCGCACTTCGGCCGCACCGTCACCAAGTGTGTCATCACCGTCCCCGCCAACTTCGACGACAACCAGCGCCAGGCCACGCGGGAAGCGGCCTCCATCGCCGGGCTGGATGTGGTGCGGCTGGTGAACGAGCCGACCGCGGCGGCGCTCGCGTACGGCCTGTCGCGCGGCTTCGAGGGCAGCGCGCTGGTGTTTGATTTGGGCGGCGGCACGTTCGATGTCTCCATCCTCGACGTGAAGTCCGGCGTCTTCGAGGTGCGCGCCACCGGCGGCGACCCTCGCCTGGGTGGCGAGGACTTTGATCAACGCATCGTCCAATGGCTGCTCGCGCAGGTGGACGACGAGCTCCGCCATGTCGTGTCCCAGGATGCGCAGAGCCTGCGGCGCCTGAAGGTCGCTGCGGAGGCGGCCAAGCGCGAGCTGACCGAGCACGAGGAGGCGACTGTCTCCGTGTCGGGGCTGGGCGACCATTCCACGGGAGGCCGGCGCACGGAGCTGGAGACGGTGCTCACGCGCTCCTTCTTCGAGACGCTATCGGAGCCGCTGTCGCGCCGCTGCCTGGAGGTGTGTCAGGGCGTGATGCATGAAGCGAAGATGAACCCGCGCTCGGTGGACGTGGTGCTGCTGGTGGGTGGCATGACGCGCGTGCCGCTGGTGCGCCGGCTGGTGGCGGATTTCTTCGGCCGCGCGCCGTCCACGGACGTGCACCCGGACGAGGCCGTGGCGCTGGGCGCGGCGGTGCAGGCGGACGAACTGTTGCGTCAGTCGGGTCAGGCCCTGCTGTTGGACGTGGCCAGCCAGAGCCTGGGCGTGGGCGTGCTGGGCGGACGCGTGAAGCGGCTCATCGCGAAGAACACGGGCGTGCCCGTCGTCGCGCGCGACATCTTCTTCCCCGGGACGTCCGGCCAGGCCGAGGCGCGCATCCCCGTGTACCAGGGCGAGAGCGAGTTCCAGGACGAGAACCACAAGCTGGGCGAGGTGGTGCTCAAGAACCTGCACGTGGCCGCGCGCGGTGACGTGCCGCTGGAGGTCGTCTTCGAGCTGTCCGGCGAGGCGATTCTGTCCGTGAAGGCCACCGACCTGACCACCGGCAACATGGAGACGGTGCGCCTGGAGGCCCGCGCGGGTCTGCCGCACGGCGAGGCGGAGAAGCTGGGCGCGGAGCAGGCGAACTACGCGAAGTCGCAGGGCGTGGTGGACGCGAAGCGCGCGGAGGAGCTGTTCCGCAAACTGCTGGAGCGCGGCGAGAAGCTGGCGCGGATGCTCCAGAAGAGCGCGCAGGAGAACCCCAGCCCGGAGGCCGACGCCGCGGTGGGCACGGTGCAGCGACTGCTCGACGGCGGGCGCTCCGCGCTGGACAGCAAGGACGCGGCGAAGTGCGCCGCCATTGCCCGTCAGCTCACGCAGCTGTTGTCCGGCAAGCAGGAGCCGCGCGCCTGACCATGAATGCGCCCACCTCCACCACGCGCGAGGCCGTGTTCGTGGTGGATGACTCGCGCACGGCTCGCGAGGTGGTGAGGTTGCACCTGGCCCGGCTCGGCTGTGAGCCGGTGACGCTGGATGGCGGCGAGGCGTGCCTGTCGGAGCTCGCGCGCCGCGCGCCCATGCTCATCCTGATGGACCTGCGCATGGAGCGCATGCAGGGCGACGAGGTGTGCCGCGCGGTGAAGGCGCACCCGGCCGGCCGCAACGTGCCCGTCATCATGTTCACCTCCGCCGGCGAGCCGCATGAGGTCATGCACTGCTGGCGCGCGGGCGCGGACGACTTCCTGCCCAAGCCCGTGGCGCTGGAGGCCCTCCAGGCGAAGCTGGTGGCCGTGCGCGGCGCCCGCGAGCGCGCGAAGGAAGGTCCTCCCAAGGGCCGCCGCATGCTGCTCGTGGAGGGCGGGCGCTTCCTGCACACCTTCCTGGGCGGCGCGCTGGAGCAGGAGGGCCTGCACGTCCTCTATGCGCGCGACGCGGTGGACGCGGAGAAGCTCGCGAGCGAGCACGCGGCCCTGCTCGACGGCTTCCTCGTGGATGTCTCGCGAGCGCCGCGCGAGACGCTGGCCCTGGCCACGAAACTGCGCGAGGCGAACCCGAAGAAGCCGCTGGTGCTCTTGTCGCGCGCGGAGGAGTCCGCGGACGTGCTGGCCCGCGCGCAGGTGCTCGCCGGGGCGCCGCTGTTGGAGAAGCGGCACCTGGGCGCGGATGAACTCCTGGGACGGGTGCTGTCGCGGCTCGTCCCGGAGCGCGTGCCGCTGCGCGCCGCGGAGCGCGTGCCCTTCTTCACCGTGGTGGAGTTCGCCCCGGTGGGCGGTGGCGCGACGTTGACGGGCTTCAGCCACGACGCCAGCCCCGACGCCCTCTTCGTGCGCACCCTCACCCCCGCGCGCGAGGGCACCCGGCTGACGCTGAAGGTGCTGCTCGCCGGGCAGCGCACGCCCTGCTCGGCCGAGGCCACTGTTGTCTGGTCCAACCCGCCGCGCACCCCGGGCCCCTTCCGTGCTCCGGCCGGCATGGGCCTGCGACTGGAGCGCATGGACCCGGCGCTGACGCAGCAGTTCGTCCGCTTCGTGCCCAGGACCCACGGTTTTTCCCCCTCGGGGACTCCTCGCTCCTCAGGTTTCTGAGAGGCACTGTCTCCCGCAACCCCCTGGAAATCCCGGAGTCCTCTGTCTGCCCGGTGCTGGCATGACGGTGGCAAGAGCGCGCCCGGACCGTTGAGCCATCTGGACGTGGCGGGGCTGGACGAGCCAGCTCGCGCGCCGGATGGGGCCAAGACGCGAACAGGGAGGAGCCTCATGCGGCAATGGAAGCGCTACGGGTGGGTGGGACTGGCGGCGGTGGCGGCGGTGGGCTGCGGGGATGACCCGGAGTACCCGAAGGTAGAGAACGAACCGGTGCAGCAGCAGGCCCGGCTGGAGTCCTTCGAGGACTGTGCTCCGCTGGAGCAGTACATCGAGGACACGGCGACCCGGAGGATGCGCGCGTCGCTGGAGCAGATGCGGCCTCGCAATGGCGGCTGGCTGTTCGGTGACGGCTCGATGCCGCCCAGGGCGGACGCCCCCACGGAAGGCGACGCCAGCTCGGGAGGCGGCTCGCCGCGCGGGCCGGATGACTACACGGGCACCAACAACCAGGTGGCGGGCGTGCACGAGGCGGACTTCGTGCAGAACGACGGCACGCACATCTTCGTGCTGTCCGGACCCCGGCTGTACCTGCACCGCTCCTGGCCCGCGGAGCAGCTCACCCTGGCCTCGTCGATGGAAATCCAGGGCTGGCCCCGGGAGATGCTCTACGACAAGGAGCGCAAGCGGCTGGTCATCACCTCGCAGGTGGATGACGACCGTCCGGGACGTCCCACGGTGTGGGGCGGCTTGCTCACGGGCGCGCCCGTCATGGACTGCGCGGGCTTCCGGTGCGGCTACATGGGGGGCGACACGCTGAAGGTGACGGTGGTGGACGTGTCCAACCTGTCCTCGCCCCAGGTGAAGCAGCAGGTGTTCCTGCCGGGTTCGTACCTCAGCGCCCGTCGCATGGACGGCGCGGTGCGGCTGGTGCTGTCGGACGACTTCCGCTGGCCGGCGGACGTGCGCTTCTATCCCGAGTACTCGTCGTCGCTGGAGCGCAGCAAGAAGCAGATGAACGAGGCCATCGACGCGCTCCTCGTGAAGAACGAGCAGCTCATCCGGGCGCAGACGCTGGCGGACTGGGTGGCTCCGGGCAAGCACGTGGCCGAGGATGGAACCGTCACGCCGCTGCCCGTGTCGTGCGGGGACTTCTACCGCTCCAACGCGCCCACCGGGCTGGGCTTCGTGACGGTGCTGTCGCTGGACCTGGACGCCGCGGAGGGCGCGGCTCCCCTGGGCCGCACCAGTATCGTGTCGGCGCCCGGCACGGTGTACGCGTCCACGGAGGCGCTCTACCTGGCGGCGTCGCACTGGTGGTGGTGGCCGGAGGCGAACCAGTCCGACCACACGTACCTGCACAAGTTCGACCTCAGCGAGCCGAACCGCGCGACGTACGCGGGCAGCGGCACGCTGGAGGGCAGCCTGGTGAACCAGTTCGCCATGGACGAGCACGAGGGCGTGCTACGCGTGGCCACCACGGTGAGCACCTGGCGCGTCGCCGACCCCACCAACAATGGCAATGACGGCGTGTCCGTCCCCAACTCGATGGAGACCCACAGCCGCGTCGTCACGTTCGGCGCCGAGGGCGGACACCTCCAGGAGCTGGGTCGCAGCGAGGACCTGGCGGCGGGCGAGCGCATCTTCAGCGCGCGCTTCGTGGGCAAGAAGGGCTACGTCGTCACCTTCCGCCAGACGGACCCGCTCTTCACCTTCGACCTGAGTGACCCGGCGCACCCGCGCAAGGTGGGCGAGCTGAAGATTCCGGGCTTCTCCACGTACATCCACCCGCTGGGTGACACGCACCTGCTCACCTTCGGAGAGGACCGAGCCGAGGACGGGACCTGGACCAGCCGCGCGCTGAAGCTGTCGCTGTTCGACGTGACGGATCTGGCCCACCCGAAGGAGGCCTTCACGCATCGGATGGGCGGGACGAGCAGCTACAGCGACGCGCAGGGCGACCACAAGGCGTTCAACTTCTTCCCCGCCAAGGGCCTGCTGGCCCTGCCCTTCACGGACTGGAACTACAACAACGGGTACGACTACTGGACGGGCTTCACGAGCGAGCTGCGCGTGTTCCGCGTGGACACGGCCACGGGCTTCACGCCGGTGGGCGCGCTGTCAATGAAGGACGTGTACCAGCGCTTCAACGAGCCCCAGTGGAGCTGGTACTGGTCGCCCTCCGTGCGCCGCAGCGTCATGGCGGACGACTACGTGTACGCCATCACCGACGCCGGCATCCGCGCGTCGAAGGTGGGCTCGCTCCAGACGCCGGTGGCCACCACGGTGTTCCAGCCGCCCGTGCGCTGAAGTCGCACCCGCGCCGACGCGGGCGTGACATGACGTGATGGGTCGGGGCCCTCGGGACAGTGGATGTCCGGGGGCCCCTGTCTTTTTCAGGAGACGGTCCACCGCCCGGGCAGGTCAGGTGGGCGGGCAAAGAGGCGTCCCTCGCGATTGGCGCATTCCACTTCGGAAGGCGCTATAGGCCGGGCCGTCATGTCCACCGCCGTCGCACCTTCCGCTCCGTCTCAGCCGCCGCAAACCCGTCGGGGGCTCATCGTCGCGGAGTTTCGCGCGCTGACCCGGCTCGCCGTGCCCATCGCCATCGCCCAGGGCGGCCAGTCACTCATGGGCCTGGTGGACACGCTCGTGGTGGGTCGGGCCGGCACCTCCGCGCTGGCCTCGGTGGGGCTGGGCAATGGCCTGTTCTTCGCCATGAGCGGCTTCGGCATGGGCCTGATGATGGGCTTTGACCCGCTGCTGTCCCAGGCGGTGGGTGGCCGGGCCATGGCGCGGGCGCGGGCGCTGCTCTGGCAAGGCGGATGGATGTCCCTGTTCGCCGGACTGCTGTTGAGCGGATTGCTGTTGTTGACGCCGTTGCTGTTGCCACTGGCGGGCATTGGCGCGACGGAAATCGACGGCGCCTGGGACTACCTGCTGTGGCGCGCGCCGAGCATGCCTTTGATGCTGGCCTTCCTGACGATGCGCTCCTACCTCCAGTCCACCGCCTTCACGCGGCCCCTGGTGGTGGCGACGGTGCTCGCCAACGTCCTGAACCTGTTCGCGGACATCCTGCTGGTGTTTGGTGGCGCGGGGCTGCCGGAGTACTTCGGGCCGCTGCGCGCGGTGCCCGCGATGGGTGTGGCGGGCTCGGCGCTGGCGACGTCGCTGTGCACGTTGTTGCAGATGGGCGTGGTGGTGTACGCGGTGTCGAGGTTGCCCGCGGAGAGCGGCCCGAGGCCCACGCGCCTGCCGGTGTGGCGAGACCTGGCGCAGGCGGCCCGGGTGGGCGTGCCCATTGGCCTGCACATCGCCGCGGAGATTGGAGTCTTCGCCCTGGCCGGCGTGCTGGCCGCGGGGCTGGGGCCGGCCAGCGTGGGCGCGCATCAAATCGCCATCGCTTTTTCGAGCGTCACCTTCACGGTGGCCATGGGCATCGGCAACGCCGGCAGCGTCCGGGTGGGCTGGGCGGTGGGCGCGCATGACACGCCCAGGGCGCGGCTGAGCGGCTTCATGGCCTTCGCGGGAGGCGCGGGCTTCATGGCGGTGGGCGCCCTGGTGTTCGCCCTGTTCCCCACGGCGCTGGCGAAGCTGGCGGGCGCGCCGGACGACGTGCTGCCGCTGGTGGTGCCCCTGCTGATGGTGAGCGCCATCTTCCAGGTGTTCGACGGCGTGCAGGGCGTGGGCGCGGGCGTGCTGCGCGGGGCCGGGGACACGCGCTTCACCTTCCTGGCCAACATGGTGGGGCACTACGCCATCGGCCTGCCGCTCACCTGGCTCCTGGGCTTCAAGCTGGGGCTGGGCGTGGTGGGCATCTGGTGGGGCCTGTGCGCGGGCCTCATCGCGGTGGCCCTCTCGCTGCTCTGGCGCTTCAACCGCGTGAGCGCCGGCACGCTGCGCCCGCTCGAGTCCTGAGCGGGCCCGGGCCCCTGGGGCTCCGCGGCTACCAGGGCAGGTACTGCTGAATCATCTCCCGCCACACGGGCCAGTCGTGATTGCCGCCCTGCCAGATGGCGAGCTGGTGGGCCAGGTCCTTCTTCCAGAGCAGGCTGGAGAGGTGCTCGTTGGAGCCTCGGCAGAAGTCGTGCTCGCCCACCGCGAGCACCATCTCCACGCGCTGGAGCGCGGAGAGCTGGTTGCCGTCGGTGACGTTGGGCAGCCACTGCGTGGCGGAGTGGTAGTAGACGTCCGGGTCGTGGTGGCCGTCGAGGAACTCGTCCGTCTCGAACTTGCCGCCCATGGAGATGAGCCGGCGGAAGACGTCCGGGTGGCGCAGGCCCACGTTGTACGTGTGGAAGCCGCCGAAGCTGCACCCGGCCAGGGTGAGCCGGCCTCCCGTGCTCCGACTCAAGAGCAGAGGCACCACCTCGTTCAAGAGATATGCCTCCCACTCCTGGTGGCGGGCGATGCGGTCATGGGGATGGATGGACTTGTTGAACCACGACTCCTCGTCCACCGAGTCCGGGCACACGACGACGTAGCGGCCGGACTGGATGCGGTCGGCGATGGCGCCGATGAGGCCGAAGTCCTCGGCCTGGTAGAAGCGCCCCCGACTGGTGGGGAGCAGCAGCACCGGTTCCCCGGAGTGGCCGAAGAGCAGCAACTCCATGTCCCGATGCAGGCGCTCGCTGTGCCAGCGGTGGTATTCGCGGTTCATGGCCGGCAACTTAACCGCGCCGCGTCAAGGACTGGCAATGGCGTGCGGGCAGAGCGTCCGCACTACGTACGACTGAACACCTCGCGCTGAGTCAGGGACACGGCTGGGGTCCGCGCCGTCCCACCCCCGTGGCGTGTCACGGGCGGATTCGCGAGGGATGAGAAACAGACATGTCTCAAGCACGCTTCCTCGAGGGCGCGGCTGGCATTCGTCCCCACTTGGAGGGCTGGGGGCAACTTCCAGGTTTGTCGCGTGATAATCGACAGGGGCGATTCCCGTGTTTTGACCGAGGTCCGCACATGTCCAGCGTGAGTGGTAGTTCGAGCGGCAGCAGGGGCGCAGACAGCGCCAGCAGGTCTGAGTCCTCCACCCGGTCCGAATCGACCGAGTCCGCTCGCGCGGATGCGGCGAAGGCGGATGCGGCGAAGGCCGAGGCCGCGAAGGCGGAAGCGGCGAAGGCGGAAGCAGCGAAGGCCGCGGCGGCGGCTCAGGCGGTCCAGGCCTCCCTGAAGGTGGATGCCTTCACGGCGGCGCCCCCGGCGGCCCCGGTGGACATCAACCCCCAGCTGTCGATGCTCTCGCCCACGCCCATCTCGCAGCAGGTGGTTGCGGGGCAGCCGCCGGGCTTCACCGCGGCCTCGGTGTTGTCCGCCAACCCGCTGGGACAGCCGACCTCGTTCACGGGAACCCTGAGCACCCAGGGGCTGATGGCGGCGGCCAATCGCCTCGAGACGCCGGCGATGCGCGAGGCGTGGAGCGGCGCGCAGCTGGCGGCGCAGCGGGCCAAGGACATCGCGACGGAGATGGGGTTCTCCGTCTCCAGCACCAAGCGCACCAAGACGGGGTCGATTGGTTCGAAGTCCACCTCCGACCACCACACGTCGCAGACGAACGCGTACGCCTACGACTTCCCGGCTGAGGGCACGAAGGGCACCAAGCTGGCCGAGGCGATTGCCAAGGCCTACGGCTTCCCCGTCGACCAGCTCGGCACGTATCACAAGCAGCCGTTCACCTTCCAAGACAAGGAGTACCGGGTGCAGGTGCTCTGGGGCTCGAACATCGACCACGACGACCACGTCCACGTGGGCGTTCGCAACCTGGACTGACGCGGGCGCGATGTGTTGACGCGAGGGCGAGCGCCTCGGGGTGAGTGACTCCCGGGGGCTCGCCCTTCGTCTTTCCTGGGGTCTGGCGACGTCAGTCCGGCCAGTTGCCTTCGATGGGATGCGGCCCGTCGGTGAAGGCTCGCACCAGGTGCGTGCCGCCGACGAAGGCGCCGGCCCAGGAGCCGCCCTTTCCGCCGAAGGACTCCTCGCGGTCTCCGCGTGAGCGCAGCTTGTTGATGCCGACCTTGAAGGCGTGGAGCCTTCCGGCGATGCGCTCGCCGAGGTCGGGGTCATCCGTCGCCACGGAGGCCACGAGCGCGCCGTTGGAGACGTTGGCCTCCCGGACCAGCTCCTCCTCGGAGTCGACGGAGATCAACACGTCGATGGGCCCGAAGGGCTCGCGCAGGTACAGCTCGCTGTCGCGATGGACGCCGAAGAGCAAGGTGGGGGGCAGGTAGGCGCCTCGCTCCTGCTGTGCGGTGAAGGCGTCGTCCGCGAGCTCGCCCTGGAACAGCACCGCGGTGCCGTGCTCCTTCGCGTCGGTGATGAGGGCGCGCAGCTCCTCGACCTTGCTCGGCGAGATGAGGGGCCCGAAGTCCACGGGCGCGCCCAGGAGCGGGTTGCCGACGCGGAGCGCGGACACGGCGTCCACGTACGTCCGCACGAATTTGGGGACGAGCGACTGTTCCACGACCCAGCGCGTGTAGGCGGTGCAGCGTTGCTTGCCGAAGTCGAAGCCCGCGCGAATCTGCTGGCCGAGCTTGTCCCAGTCCGAGAAGGAGGTGACGGCGTAGGCATTCACGCCTTCCATCTCCAGGGCGTAGCGCTTGTCGGTGGCGCGCAGGCGGCGGTGGACCTCGGCGCCGTTGGCTCGGCCGCCGATGAAGGCGACCCCGGCGATGCGCGGGTGGCCGACGAGTGATTCGGAGAGGTCTCTTCCGCGTCCACCCGCGAGCGAGACAGGCAGCTTCGCGCGGCGCAGCAGGGCGAAGGCGACGGTGAGCGAGACACCGCCCCCTTGCGTCGGAATCTTCGCGATGACCGAGTTGCCCGCGAGCGTCTGGACGAGCACGTTGAGCAGCAGCACGGAGAAGGGATAGTTCCAGGAGGCGATGTTCGACACGAGGCCGAGCGGTTGCCGGCTTTCGAGCATCGGGCCCATCTGCTCCAGGTACCACTCGATGCCCGCGAGACACCGGTCCACGTCGTTGTAGGCCGTGGGCAGTGTCTTGCCGATATCCCACGCGAGGATTCGCACGAGCAGGTCGCGGTGCTCCTTGAGCAGGTCCACCGCGGCGATGACGGCGCGGCTGCGGTCCTCGAGGGAGTGGGCGGCCCACGGGATGAACTCGCCGGCGGCCTTCTCGACGCCCGTGGCGACCTGGGCGGCGTCGAGCAAAGGCAGCTCGGCGAGGACCTTTCCGTCGATGGGTGAGATGGCGTCGAACCAGGCAGGCGGACGGACCCACGCGCCCGCGATGGGAGAGAGCAGCCGTCCTTGAGAGTCGAAAGCCTCCGGGACGACCCGTCTGGCTTCAGCCAGCAGGCGGCGGCTTTCGAGGTGAAGAAGGGGCTCGCCAACGAGTTCGGTATTCAGCACGGTACACCTCCTCGCGCGTCGGGATTCGCTCTGAATCCATTGAAGCCGAGACTCATGACGAGCCGCGGCGTGGGCGGAATATCGTCACGCGCGTCCGGTCTGTCTGGGCAAGCAGGCAAGGGCCCGGCGGGACGGTGGAGACTGGGGCGCAGGGCAGGCAGGGGAACTCGAGGACGTGGCTTCTCCGTCAGTCGAACTGGACGCAGTGATCTGATGGCGCGTCCATACCCCCTGGGGAGTAGAGACGACCCATCAGGGTGATGTCATACCTCGGGCAGATGTGAGGAATTGACCGCTCCGTGGGCAGCGCGGTGACGATAAGTCATTGGTGCTGTACGGTGCTTGAGATGACCTGGGAGGTTCGGCCAGGTCATGGGGGATGGCGATGGCAGAGAATGAACCGCCGCGCGTCATGACGGCAGAGCCGCTCGCTCATGTCACGGAGACGATGCGCCCGCATCTCCTGCGTGAGCACCTGGAGGCTGTCGGGAGTCTCGCCGAGGAGTTCGCGCCTCGCGAGGACATGAAGGTGCCAGCGCTCGCGACAGGGCGCTGGCATGACCTGGGTAAATACAGACGTCACTTCCAGTTCCGCATCCGGAAGGAGAATGGCTTCGAGGCGCACCTGGAGAATGTGGATGCGTCGACGGACCGAGACCATGCGACCGCCGGGGCGTTGTGGGCGCTGGGCGTGGACCGCGGTCTGCTTCCCGTGGCGATGGCCATCGCGGGACATCATGGGGGCCTGTCGGACCTGGAGAAGTTCAAGGAGCGCGTCGGACGTCCGGAGAAGAAGGCACTCCTCCAGGAGGCCCTGACCCCGGGCATCCCCGAGGACCTTCGAGTGCCTCCGGCGGGGCTGTCCGTCGCGCCCCTGCTGAAGCTCCCGCCGCACCGGCTCGAGTTCTGGACGCGGATGCTCTTCTCGTCACTCTGTGATGCGGACTTCCTCGACACCGAGGCGTTCTTCGATGCCACCCGTGGCACGGAGCGGCGGGTCGGCGTGACGCTGGAGCAGCTCGCCACCTCGCTGCGCGCCTTCATGGACAAGAAGCAGAGTGGAGCGCCGGACACGGAGGTGAACCGTGTTCGTCGTGAGGTGCTCTCCGCCGTGCTCGCGACGGCGCCGAGTCCTCCGGGCGTCTTCAGCCTCACCGTGCCCACGGGCGGTGGGAAGACGCTCGCGTCCATGGCCTTCGCGCTGGAGCACGCCCGTGCCCACGGGCTCCGGCGCGTCATCGTCGCCATTCCCTATACGTCCATCATCGAGCAGAGCGCCGCCGTGTACCGGGAGGCATTCGGTGCGCACGGAAGCGCGGTCATCGAGCACCACTCCGCAGTGGATCCGTTGCGTGAGACGGCACACAACCGGGTGGCCAGCGAGAACTGGGATGCGCCGGTCGTCGTCACCACCACCGTGCAGCTCCTGGAGAGCCTCTTCGCGAACCGCCCGTCGGCGTGCCGCAAGCTGCACAACATCGCTCACAGCGTCATCGTGCTCGACGAGGCGCAGACGCTTCCGCCGGCGCTTCTGACGACCATCCTGGATGGTCTGGGCACCCTGGTGGAGGACTACGGCTGCTCGGTGGTCATCTGCACGGCGACGCAGCCCGCGCTGGGACGGCGGCCGGATTTTCCGATGGGGTTCCCAACCGTTCGGGAGCTGGTGCCGCCAGAGGTGCGCGCGTTCGAGCGCCTGCGCCGCGTGAAGGTCCAGTGGCCCAAGGGACGGGAGAAGACCTCCTACGCCGAGCTGGCCGAAGCCGTGGCGCGAGAGCGGGACGTGCTCGCGGTGGTCCACAGGCGTGACGATGCGCGTGGGCTCTATGAGCAGGTGGAGGCCCTGCTGGGGAACCCTGGGACGACGTTGCACCTGTCCGCGCTGATGTGTCCGGAGCACCGCTCGTCGGTGCTCGCGCGCATCAAGGCACTCAAGCAACGCGGCGAGCCCGTGCGACTGGTGGCGACCCAGTTGGTGGAGGCGGGAGTGGACCTCGACTTCCGCGTCGTCTACCGGAGCATGGCGGGATTGGAGGCGCTCGCTCAGGCGGCGGGGCGGTGCAACCGCGAGGGCCTGTTGGAGGGGCTCGGGGAGCTGCGCGTCTTCGAGGCGGAGACGGAGCCTCCTCGTGGAGTTCTCCAGACCGCGCTGGGCGTCGCCAGGACGATGCTGACGCAGCGGCCGGACCTGGACCTGTTCGCGCCCGAGAGCTTCAAGCGCTACTTCGAGCGGCTCTACGCCACGGCGGTCAGCGACGGCAAGGGCATCCAGGACATGCGCAAGGCGCTGCGCTTCGAGGCGGTCTCCGAGCACTTCAAGCTCGTGGAGGACACGTGGAGCGCTCCTGTCGTCGTGCCTTACGCGGGCTGCGAGCCGCTGCTCGACGCGCTTCGGAAACTGGGACCCTCGCGAGACCGCTTGCGGGCCTTGCAGCGCTTCACGGTCACGGTGCCGCGCAAGGTGCGCGAGGCGTGGGTGTCGCGCGAGCTGGCGCGGTTCGTCGCGGACACCGTGGTGTTTCTCGGGCCGGAGCATGGCCCCGCGTACGACGAGAAGTTCGGCCTGGTGCCGACCCGGGTGGGGATTCTCGACCCGGGAGTGCTCATCCCCGGTTGATGGACTTCTGGAGGTGTGGATGAAGACAGCAGCGAGCAGACGGTTCCGCGTGCGTGCCAGCGGGCCCATTGCGTGCTTCACGCGGCCGGAGATGAAGGCCGAGCGGGTCAGCTATGAGGTCATGACTCCCTCGGCGGCGAGAGGCGTGCTGGAGGCCATCCTATGGAAGCCGGCGATTCGCTGGCACCTCCATGAAATCGCCGTCCTGGCGCCGGTGAAGTGGACGAGCTTCCGTCGCAACGAGGTGAACAGCCGAGCGGTGGTGGGGAAGTTCGACTACGCGGCGGACGAGGACCGCGCGCAACGCAACACGGTGGCGCTGCGTGACGTGGACTACGTCATGACCGCGTCCTTCACCCTGGTGCCCGGAAAGGTGGGCGCCGAGGACAACGTCCGCAAGTTCGAGGAGATGTTCGAGCGGCGATTGGAGAAGGGACAGTTCTTCCATGCGCCGTACCTGGGGTGCCGCGAGTTCGATGCCCGGGTGGAGCCCGCGGGGGAGGACTTGAGTCCCTCGGAAGAGGGGCTGGGGCGCAGACCGTTGGGGCTCATGTTCTACGACTTCGCCTTCGGTGACGCGGGCGCGGCGACACGGCCCCTGTTCTTCGATGCGTACCTGGACCACGGCGTGCTCCAGGTGCCGACGTGGGAGCAGGTGCTGGAACGCAATGGAGGTCCGTCATGATGCTCACTGCGCTCAACGACTTCGCTCGGGAGCGTGGGCTCCTCGATGACCCGCTCTATGAGACGAAGGCCGTGGACTTCCAGATTCGGCTGAGTCCGGAGGGGAAGTTCCTGGGGTTGGTGCCCACGCAGGATGAGCGCGGGAAGGGGCTGCCCGTGTTGATTCCGCGCATTCCCCAGCGCTCGGTGAACGTCGCGGCGGGCTTCGTGGTGGACAACTCGAAGTACGTGCTCGGGCACGAGAAGGAGGAGGAGCCCTCCGCGCGCGCGGGAAAGGCGGGGAAGGGCGCGGTGCGCTTCGCGGCCTTCTTGGAGTTGCTGCGGGAGGCCGTGGCCCAGACTGACGTGCCCGAATTGCGCGCGGTGGAGGCGTTCCTCGCGAATGAGAAGGCGCGCGCGAAGGCGCTCGCGGAGCGGCCCGAAAACGAATGGACCGGGTCGGAGATGCTCGCCTTCGTCGTCGGGGATTCCGTCACACCCGTGCACCAACTCCCGGAGGTCCGTGCGTGGTGGGAGCGGCGAAGCGAGCAGGCGGCGGCGCTGGGGCGCACGGGACTGTGCCTGGTGAGTGGCAGGAACGCGGTGCTCGCGGAGACCCATCCCAAGCTCAAGTACATTCCCCAGACGCAGGGAGCGGGCGCTTCACTGGTGTCCTTCAATGCGGATGCCTTTGAGTCCCATGGGCTGGAGCAGGGGGAGAACGCCCCCATCTCCCAACAGGCGGCGCTGGGGTACGTGCTCGCCCTGAATGACCTGCTGCGCAGGTCGGAGGAGCGCCGTTATCGACAAGGCATCCAGCTCGGTGAGGACTCGGTGCTGGCGTTCTGGACGAACAGCAACGCGGAGCAGGAGAGCCTGCTGCTCAACTGGATGGACCCGACGGAAGAGGGCCTCCGACGCTTCCTCGAGGCTCCCTTGCGTGGACTGGAACCTGGGGACCTGGACGAACGGAACTTCTACTCCGTGACGCTCGCGGGAAACTCAGGCCGCGTCGCCGTGCGCGACTGGTTCCAGACGAGCGTCGGTGAGGTGAAGCGGAACATCCGTCGCTACTTCGATGACCTGCGCCTGGGCGAGGCGAAGCCGGACCAGCCCATCCCCGTGTGGCGACTGCTCAAGGCCGTGGAGGCGCCGTCGGGCAAGGGGCTGTCACCGGACCTCGCCACCCGGATGATGGGCGCCGCGCTCCGAGGACATCCGTTCCCGCGTCAGCTCCTCTCCGCATCCCTGGACCGGCTCCGGCTTCCCCCTGCTGACGGGAAGCTGGAGCGCGAGCAACTCCGTCTCCGTGTCGCGCTCATCAAGGCCACCCTCATTCGCAGTCATGCCTTTCCTCAGGAGGTCACCGTGTCATTGGACAAGAACAACCGGCTCCAGCCGTACGTCCTGGGCCGTCTCTTCGCCGTGCTGGAGCGCTTGCAGGCCGTGGCGCTGGGGAGCGACCTCAACTCCACCATTCGGGACCGCTACTTCGCCTCGGCGTCGCGCACGCCCGCGCTGGCCTTCTCCCGACTGCTGCCGCTCTCCATCCATCATGCCGCCAAGGCGGGTGACGAGGGCAGGTGGCTGGAGCGGACGAAGGCCGAGGTGATGGCCCTGGTGGAGCCCGACTTCCTGCCCAGCGTCTTCGACCTCAACGCGCAGGGCCTCTTCGCGGTGGGCTACTACCACCAGCGCGAGGCGTTTTTCTCCAAGCGCACGCCCTCCGAGCCCAAGCCTCCGAAGGAAGAGTCCGCCGACTGACCTCGCTTCCGCTTCCACCCATTCCAGAGAGAGAACGCCATGACCGAACTCAAGAACCGCCACGACTTCGTCCTGCTGTTCGACGTCCAGGACGGCAATCCCAATGGTGACCCCGACGCGGGCAACCTGCCGCGCATCGACCCGGAGACGGGCCACGGGCTGGTGACCGACGTGAGCCTCAAGCGCAAGGTGCGCAACTTCATCCAGCTCACCCAGGAGAAGAAGCCGGGGTTCGACATCTTCGTGAAGGAGAAGGCCATCCTGAACGTGTCCATCAACGACGCGTACAAGGGACTGGGCATCGACCTGAACGAGAAGCCCAAGGTGGAGAAGGACGGCAAGAAGCGCGACAACAAGGGAAAGGCCCAGGGCTCGGAAGTCGAGCAGGGGCGGGTTTGGATGTGCAAGACGTTCTTCGATGTCCGCACCTTCGGTGCCGTCATGTCCACGGGCGCCAACGCGGGACAGGTGCGCGGACCGGTGCAACTCACCTTCGCGCGGTCCGTGAGCCCCATTGTCTCTCAGGAGCACTCCATCACTCGCATGGCCGTGGCCACGGAGGCCGAAGCGGAGAAACAGGGTGGAGACAACCGGACCATGGGGCGCAAGAACACCGTGCCCTACGGGCTCTACCGCGCGCACGGCTTCATCTCGCCGCACCTCGCGAGGCAGACCGGCTTCAGCTCGACGGACCTGGAGCTGTTGTTCAAGTCCTTCGCGAACATGTTCGAATTGGACCGCAGCGCCGCGCGCGGACTGATGTCCATGCGCAAGGTCATCGTCTTCAAGCACGGCTCCGAGCTGGGCAATGCACCCGCGCATGCCCTGTTCGACCGCGTCCGGATTGCTCCCGTGCAGCCGGAGAAGCCCGCTCGGGCGTTCACGGACTACTCGGTGACGGTGGACACGGCGAAGCTGCCCGAGGGCATCGAGGTGATGGACCTGGCGGGATGAGCGACACCCGTGAGACGTGGGTAGCGCTGTCCGCCCTGCAGCACCTGCTGTTCTGCGAACGGCAGGCCGCGCTCATCCATGTCGAGCAGTTGTGGCGGGAGGATGTGAACACCGCGCTGGGTCGGCTGCTCCATGAGCGGGTGGACCTTCCCGGTCATGACGCCCGGCCGGGCCGCCGTGTGGCGCGGGCGGTTCGGCTGGGCTGCTCGCGGCTGCGACTCACGGGCCGCGCGGACCTGGTCGAGTACCACCCGGACCCCGCCAGCCCCACCGGCTGGCGGCCGTACCCTGTGGAAGTGAAGCGTGGGCGGCGGAAGTCGCACGACGCGGACGCCGTGCAGCTCTGTGCCCAGGCGCTGTGTCTGGAGGAGATGCACGGCGTCGCTGTCCCCGAGGGCGCGCTCTTCTATGGCGCGCAGCACCGGCGACAGGCTGTCTCGTTCGATGTGCGACTTCGGGCTCGGACGGAGGAGGCCATCGCGCGGATGCACGAACTGTTGGAGCGGCGCGATGTGCCCGTGGTGCCGAAGGCGCCGAAGTGCGAGTCGTGCTCGCTGGAGCCGCTGTGCCTGCCGCACGTCACGGCGGGACAGCGGCGCGTTGCCGAGCACTTGCGGCGGATGGTGGAGTCCGTGGACCTCTGAAGAACGGGCCTTGGCGTGTCACTGGCGGAGGGCAGACATGACGACCGCGCTCAATACGCTGTTCATCACCGTGGAGGGCACCCGTCTGAACAAGGAGGGCGAGCGCGTGGTGGTGACGATTCAGGACGAGAAGAAGGCGGAGGTGCCTTTACGGCATCTGCGCTCGGTGGTGTGTCTGGCCCGCGCGTGGATGACGCCGGAGCTCCTGGAGAGTTGCGTGGAGGCGGGGATTCACGTGTCGTTCTTCGGGATGACGGGACGGTTCCTGGCGCGAGTCGAGGGGATGCCTGGTGGCAACGTGCTCTTGCGGCGCGCGCAGTTCCGTGTGGCGGATGACGGGGTTCGCACGCTGGCCATCGCTCGGGCGATGGTTGTGGGGAAGTTGGGGAATGCTCGTCAATTCCTGCTGCATGCGCGTCGGGATGCGGTGGAGGAGCGGAAGGCGGCACTGGAGGAGGCGGCTCATCGACTCTCCGGCCATCTTCGTGCGCTGGAGCGGACGGAGGACCTGGAGCAGGTGCGAGGGCTGGAGGGCATCGCGGCGCGGGACTACTTCGAGGTGTTCCCGGGCTTGCTGAAGGGGGACGCTCGGCGGTTCGTGTTCGATGGCCGAAACCGGCGGCCTCCGAGGGACCCGCTGAATGCGCTGTTGTCCTTTGGGTATGCCTTGCTGGCGCAGGATTGCGCGGGGGCGCTGGCGGGCGTGGGGTTGGACCCCGCGGTGGGGTTCCTCCATGAGGACCGGCCTGGGCGGCTGTCACTCGCGCTGGACTTGATGGAGGAACTCCGCGCGCCCGTGGTGGACCGGTTGGTCTTCTCCCTGGTGAACCGGGGACAGCTCAAGCCGGAGGACTTCAAGACGGAGGCGGCGGGAGCGGTGATGCTCAAGGACGACGCGCGCAAGACGTTCCTCGTGGCGTACCAGGGCGCGAAGCAGGCGGAGGTCCAGCATGTGTTCCTGGGGCAGCAGACGAGCTGGGGATTGGTTCCCCATCTGCAGGCATTGCTGCTGGCTCGGGCGCTCCGGGGCGAACTGGATGGCTATCCTCCGTTCGCGGTGCGCTGAGTGAGAAAGGTCACCGTGCTCGTGTGTTACGACGTCCGGGTCTCCGACGCGGAGGGGCCACGGCGGCTCCGGCGGATTGCTCGGGCGTGCAAGGACCATGGCGTCCGGGTGCAGTATTCGGTCTTCGAGTGCGTGCTGGAGCCGAAGGACTGGGTGGTCCTGCGCGCACGGCTGCTCGCGGAGCTGGATGATGCGAGCGACAGCCTGCGGTTCTATTTCCTGAGCGAAGATGTCGCTCGGAAGACGGAGCATCATGGCGCGAGGATTCCACTGGATGTCGAGGGACCGCTCATCCTCTGAGTTGCTCGCGTGCCCTGAGTGGGGCGCGCGGACCTGTGCTGGTGTGGGCTCCGTCGGAGGTTCGCGTTCTTTGAAAGCTCCAATAGTCTTCAGAGGTTGCGCGGGCTGCGGAGCCGCCGACTCGGGCTGGGTGACTCGAGTGGAGCCAGGTTCGCGCGAAGCGGCTGGATTCCCTTGGAGTTCTGGTAGCTTGGACAGGCAGAGTCGCTCCTCGTGACCGCGAGGAGCGTGGGTTGAAACCGGGAGATGGTGGTGGGCGGGAAGGTGAAGGTCGTCGCTCCTCGTGACCGCGAGGAGCGTGGGTTGAAACACGTCACTTGCCGTGGACGTGACCCCGGGTGACGTCGCTCCTCGTGACCGCGAGGAGCGTGGGTTGAAACCTCACTTCCGGGTCAGCACCCAGGTTACCAATCAGGTCGCTCCTCGTGACCGCGAGGAGCGTGGGTTGAAACTTCGAGGAGGCGCGCGTCGCCACCCTCCTTCGGCATGTCGCTCCTCGTGACCGCGAGGAGCGTGGGTTGAAACGTCAGCGGAGTCCAGAAGTGCGTCATCTGCGGAGTCGCTCCTCGTGACCGCGAGGAGCGTGGGTTGAAACGAGTTGTCGCTCAATCCCAAGCTCAGCGCGCGTGTCGCTCCTCGTGACCGCGAGGAGCGTGGGTTGAAACCCGGGCAGCGTCATGTACTCCATGACGAACGCGTCGCTCCTCGTGACCGCGAGGAGCGTGGGTTGAAACCGACTCCCCGGGCAGGGTGCAGGCTGAACGCCACTCGTCGCTCCTCGTGACCGCGAGGAGCGTGGGTTGAAACCTCCCGAGGCGCGTCCAGGAATCTGGGCCTCAGACGGTCGCTCCTCGTGACCGCGAGGAGCGTGGGTTGAAACTGCATTCTGGAGCTGCGCCCCGTGCAGGGGTGGGGTCGCTCCTCGTGACCGCGAGGAGCGTGGGTTGAAACAGCGTGAGCAGCGCGGCAGTAGCGCGCGTCAGTCGCTCCTCGTGACCGCGAGGAGCGTGGGTTGAAACAACCCGAAGGGCACGGCTGACATCGTCGGACTCAGTCGCTCCTCGTGACCGCGAGGAGCGTGGGTTGAAACGCGACTCAGTGGGGAGACCTCGGACCGGTGTACGTGTCGCTCCTCGTGACCGCGAGGAGCGTGGGTTGAAACCTTGGGCTTCCACTCGTTGTTCTTGGCGGCGGGCGTCGCTCCTCGTGACCGCGAGGAGCGTGGGTTGAAACACACGGTGCAAGCTGCGGCCATCCTCACGCACGACGTCGCTCCTCGTGACCGCGAGGAGCGTGGGTTGAAACATGCAGCCTCCGACTCAGCCGCGCTCGCGTGCTGTCGCTCCTCGTGACCGCGAGGAGCGTGGGTTGAAACATGGCATGGAGCTGATCGTGGATGTCCACTTCTGTCGCTCCTCGTGACCGCGAGGAGCGTGGGTTGAAACGATGTAGAAGCCGTCCTCCGTACCGCAGCGCGGGCGTCGCTCCTCGTGACCGCGAGGAGCGTGGGTTGAAACTGTTGATGCTCCTCGGGATGACAGGGTCCGGAAAGAGTCGCTCCTCGTGACCGCGAGGAGCGTGGGTTGAAACTCCAGCGCCGCGTTGAGATGCGGCAGGAAGATGGTCGCTCCTCGTGACCGCGAGGAGCGTGGGTTGAAACGGTTCGCATGTGTCCATGACTCCGTACGGGGCAAGTCGCTCCTCGTGACCGCGAGGAGCGTGGGTTGAAACCGCGCGGCTTCAGCCGCCTGCCCCTGGCGCTGCAGTCGCTCCTCGTGACCGCGAGGAGCGTGGGTTGAAACTGCCAGGCCGGGGGCGAGCCGTATGTCTACGTCGTCGCTCCTCGTGACCGCGAGGAGCGTGGGTTGAAACGACCCAGGCACGCCGCTCGCGCTCGCGGCGGAGTCGCTCCTCGTGACCGCGAGGAGCGTGGGTTGAAACGAGAACGGCGATGCCTTCGCGATTGACGCCACGGTCGCTCCTCGTGACCGCGAGGAGCGTGGGTTGAAACAGAGTCCATGCGTACTTGTGGCAGCCGGGGTGGTCGCTCCTCGTGACCGCGAGGAGCGTGGGTTGAAACGAGTTGTCGCTCAACCCCAAGCTCTCGGGCCACGGTCGCTCCTCGTGACCGCGAGGAGCGTGGGTTGAAACAAGTTCGGCGACCCACCAGAGCCCATTCAGCATTTGTCGCTCCTCGTGACCGCGAGGAGCGTGGGTTGAAACTACCTGAATGTGAACTTCGCGACCGCCATGTCGAGTCGCTCCTCGTGACCGCGAGGAGCGTGGGTTGAAACAACGCGGGCCTGACGGCGAGCGCGGCGACGATCGTCGCTCCTCGTGACCGCGAGGAGCGTGGGTTGAAACCGGGCTCGAACACGAACAACGCCAGCACCAACTGTCGCTCCTCGTGACCGCGAGGAGCGTGGGTTGAAACGATGTGGACGTGGACCCGGCCAAGTCGCGCTGCGACGTCGCTCCTCGTGACCGCGAGGAGCGTGGGTTGAAACGGGATGTGGTGCATGAGCGGGACAGGTTCAAGTCGCTCCTCGTGACCGCGAGGAGCGTGGGTTGAAACTGAGGAGTGCCACTCCGGGAATCCCCGGAGTAGTCGCTCCTCGTGACCGCGAGGAGCGTGGGTTGAAACGCGCGAGCGTCGACGAAGCCGAACACGCTGCGCCACGTCGCTCCTCGTGACCGCGAGGAGCGTGGGTTGAAACAGTAGTCAGTAATCAGGGCTCGCCGAGCCAGCACGGTCGCTCCTCGTGACCGCGAGGAGCGTGGGTTGAAACTGAGCGTTGAGCTCCGTGCCGCAGTCCGGACACACGTCGCTCCTCGTGACCGCGAGGAGCGTGGGTTGAAACCTCCGCAACCGCCGCGCAATCAGTCGGTGGTGGTCGCTCCTCGTGACCGCGAGGAGCGTGGGTTGAAACTGCGCGCGGTAGTGGTGCTCGATTCCGAGCATGGTCGCTCCTCGTGACCGCGAGGAGCGTGGGTTGAAACCCTACGCTTGTCGTCCCACAGCGTGGATTCCACGGGTCGCTCCTCGTGACCGCGAGGAGCGTGGGTTGAAACATCGCGCGCCGCCTTCCCGCTCCGCCACGAGCCGTCGCTCCTCGTGACCGCGAGGAGCGTGGGTTGAAACGCCTTGGTGGACGTGAAGATGAAGGCCAGCACCTGTCGCTCCTCGTGACCGCGAGGAGCGTGGGTTGAAACTCCTTGAGAAATGCGGAGCTCTTTGTGTCCCAGTCGCTCCTCGTGACCGCGAGGAGCGTGGGTTGAAACAGCTCGCGCTCGCGCTCGACTCCTTCGTGATGAGTCGCTCCTCGTGACCGCGAGGAGCGTGGGTTGAAACAACGTCTCGCCGCTCTTGCGACCTCTGGGCTCCAACCAGTCGCTCCTCGTGACCGCGAGGAGCGTGGGTTGAAACAAGTCCGGCATCCGTGCCTGCTGGAACGTCGTCCGTCGCTCCTCGTGACCGCGAGGAGCGTGGGTTGAAACTGGAGCTGCCATGACCAAGTACTCGAAGGAGTGTCGCTCCTCGTGACCGCGAGGAGCGTGGGTTGAAACCGTGCCCGCTGCGGCGTACCAGCAGCCCCCCTGGTCGCTCCTCGTGACCGCGAGGAGCGTGGGTTGAAACGCCATCCCACGAGGAAAGCGCCGCGCCGCCTGAGGTCGCTCCTCGTGACCGCGAGGAGCGTGGGTTGAAACGCGGCAAACCTGGTGGAACTCGGAGTGGAGGCGGTCGCTCCTCGTGACCGCGAGGAGCGTGGGTTGAAACCAGGGGAACATCGTCCGCTTCATGGAGAAGGTGTCGCTCCTCGTGACTGCGAGGCGCGTGGGTTGAAACCGCGTCGCTGACGTTGAGCGCTACCGGGCCGACTGGTCGCCCCTCGTGACCGCGAGGAGCGTGGGTTGAAACATGGGCGGGCGCGGTGCAGGGAAGACGTACTCTGTCACTCCTCGTGACCGCGACGAGCGTGGGTTGGTGGTGAACCTCTTCGCCAAAGTCGCTCCTTGTGACCGCGAGGAGCGTGGGTTGAAATGGGTCATCTCCCGTGAAGACTGCTACCTGGAAGGTCGCTCCTCGTGACGGCGAGGAGCGTGGGTTGAAATGTCCAAAGGATGCAGCGCGCGCCCTGGTGGTCCAGTCGCTCCTCGTGACCGAGAGGAGCGTGGGTTGAAACGCGGAGAATGGCAACGGCGGCTGGTGCTCGGGCTGTCGTTCCTCGTGTCTGCGAGGAGCGTGAATTGAAACATCGAGAAGGTCATCGCCGCGCTCAACGCGAGGATCACTCCTCGTGACCTAAAAGAGCGTGGGTTGAATCACCGTGGCGAACGGCGCGTCGTCCAGATGCTCCAACTCGTGGTGTCGGTCCGCGCACCCTTCGGTCAGCACTTTCACCCTGAATGTCCTATGGGGCCAGGGCTCGAAGACGAAGCGGCCTTGCTCATCCACGAGGGCCCGCACTTCGCCCGGCCCCGCCGGGCTGACCTTGTCCACGGCGCCTGGATGGGCTGGCCCTCCTTGTTCCTCGCCGTGCCGTTGAACGGGCCGAGGGAGTGGAACTCGATGTGGACCCCGGTCTCCGGGAACTCTTCTTCCAGCGTCACACTCGCGCTGCCTCGTTTGCGCGAGGTGCTCGCCGCTCACCCGGGGCCATGCCCTTGCCTCAGGAGTCCGTCCGCCTCCGCCCTCATCTTCCTGAGGATTCGAGAGGTGGCCGGACTCCCGTGGCCTGCTCCGGTTGGAATCGTCCCGCTGGTCAGAGATTGGCGGCGAGCATATCGAGCAGCGCGCGGACCTCGAGCTGTGCCGTGCAGTCGACAAGCCAGTCATTGTTGTCCGCCGTGGGGCCGCATCCATCGACGTGCGTGCTCAGCGTGCCGAGATGATGGAGTGCCTTGTCGAACTCGCCTCGCTGCGCGAACCGCTCGACCTGGGCGAGGTGCGCGGCGATCGAGTTCCGATGACCTGGTGCCTTGAATGCCGAATCAGGGAGGGCGGTGATCGCCGCTTCAATCCACTCGGTGTCCCTCCCGTCGATCACCCCGTCCCCATCCGTGTCCGCATTCAGCGGGTCGAGTGCGTGCGTGACCTCAAACCCGTCTCCAAGCAAATCGTTATCCGTGTCGGAGTCGAGCGGGTCCGTCCCGTAGGTCAGGACCTCCTGGCCATCATTCAACCCGTCATCGTCCGAGTCGGAGTCGAGTGGATTCGTCCCGTGGGTCAGGACCTCCGGGCCATCGGTCAACCCGTCATTGTCCGAGTCGGAGTCGAGCGGATTCGTCCCGTGGGTCCGGATCTCCTGGCTGTCGGTCAACCCGTCATCGTCCGAATCAGCGTCGAGCGGATTCGTTCCGTAGGTCAGAACCTCCTGGCCGTCGGTCAACCCGTCATCGTCCGAGTCGGCGTCGAGCGGATTCGTCCCGTGGGTCAGGACCTCCAGGCCATCGGTCAACCCGTCGCCGTCCGTGTCTGGCAGTAGGGGATTGGTGAGATGGGTCTGGACCTCAGCCGCGTCCCCGAGCCCGTCACCGTCGGTATCCGCGTTGCCTGGCGCGGTTCCTCTCAGGATCTCTTCGCTGTCGAGGAGACCATCGCCATCACTGTCTTCGCACGCGTCACCAACCTGATTGCCATTCCAGTCCTCCTGACCGGGATTCGGCGTGCGGTCACAGTTGTCGTGAGCCGCTTGAATGCCATCCTGATCCTGGTCACCTGCTCTGAGCATGAAGAAGTCGCGTGCGGTATTTTCGCCGCCGACCCAGAGCACGGGCCCCACGACATCGTCGCTACCGTCTCCTCCCGAACCCCGGTTCGTGGCGAAGACCTCATTGGTTCCACCCCAGAAAATGGGTGACCCTGAGTCTCCTTGGCAGCTCGACGAGTCGTCGTAGTCATACTCTCCGTAGAGCATGCCGCCATTGGCGGGGCAGTGACCATTACCGAGACCCGACTCCAGGAATAGCTGTGTGGCTCCTCTGTCGAGAGTCGCAGGGGTCGCGTCCTCGTCATGACACTCGTCCTCGCCGGTGAGGCCAGTTCCGACCATCATCACACATCGATCCGCTCCATCACATTCTGGCTCATCCGCTGTCGCGGCCTTGATGGCGAGCGGCCTCATGACGTTGCGAGGAACCGCGTTGACCGGGTCGAAGACCAGCACGACGATGTCCGCGCCCCAGCAGCAATCATCTTCATTGGTGGGACAGACTCCACCCAGTGGATGAATGAAACCCCCAATGGAGGAGCCCAGGTTCTTCAGCGCGTTGAACTGGGCAGTCGAGGAGTTTTGTTGCGATGTGTCGTAGGTCCATCCGACGAAATTGGTGGCGTTCGCGAGACAATGCGCACTCGTCGTCAGCGTGTTGCTGGATGACAGCCACGCCGTGCAGAACCCTCCTGCCCCCATGATTCGGAGGACCTGCGGGTGGGCGCCTGCATCGTCTGCCCAGTCATCCCCGTCGCGATAGACGTCGCTCTCGCTTCCTCTGTCATTCTCCTTCAGCGTTGACTGCTCACCGCCACACGAAGCCAGGGAAGCCGCAATCGCCACGAATAGAGGTCTGTGCATGGTAAGGGCGCAGTAGACTGCGCGGGCTCGCACGCCGACACTCGAAAGGCCAGATTTGTCAGACAGTCATCGTGGGGTACTCAGTCCCACATGTGTGGCCTGAGCAGCCGCGCTTCAATCCTGCGCCAGGCCTACCCAAAGCCAGTCACTGCGTCACGCCCCCCACGGCCGCAGGAACTCTTCCGACTCCGCGAGGATGCGGGGCAGGGACGCGGTCAGCTCGTGGCCGTCCTCCACCTCCACCATCCGCACATGCCTCCGTCCCTCCGCCCACTGGCGCGAGTAACGGATGTCACACGTGTCGTCCGCCTTCCCGTGAATCAACAGCGTCGGCACCCGCACGTCCGGCCAACCTCCCGTGCGCGCGTCCACCGCCTCCGCATCCTCGATGAACCCCGAGTGGATGCGCACCTTGCGCTTCTCCGCGAAGTCGTCCGTCTCAATCCAACCCGACGTCTTCCAGTGCCCCCACGCCGCCTCACCCATACGCTTCCGCAACTGCGGAACCACATGGAACGCCGGTGCCAGCAACACCAACCCACACACCCTCGCATCCTCCGCCGCGATTCTCGCCGCCGTCAGGCCTCCCAGGCTGGAGCCGAACAGCACCGCCCGGTCCTCCTTTCCCCCCAGCGCCGCACGCACCGTCTCCAACATCGCGCTCAGCCGGAGCTGCTCCATCGAGGGCACTCGCAGGTTCAGCCTCGCGACGTGGTGGCCTCGCGCCTCGAAGTGCCTCGCCACGGCCACTCCCTTGGCCGAGTCAGGCCCCGACGCGAACCCATGCAGATACAGCCAGCGCGGCGCCACCGGCCCCGGGACAGACGGAAGGTCACTCATGACCACCCACTGTACCGTCAGGCCCGCATCCCCTCGGGGCCTCACCCTCGGACCGAGTTAGCCGCGCTCAACCGAGGCATGAGGCCCGTCGAGGCCGCTCGCTACTTCACTTCACGCGTGAGCCTGGAATCCCAGGGACACCAGTGGTTGCCCGGCAGGAACGCTCCCCCTGCCTCATCCAGGTGGTCCTCCACGTACACCATGTTCGCATCGCAGACCTCGATGGCCATCGAGAAGAACCGGATGGTCGTTGGGTCCAGATGGAACGAGAACTTTGGATTGTACGGCTGCGTCCTCTTGATGATTCGTCCATGCACATGGATCTCGTTGCTCTCCTCACCGGAGATGATCTTCCGTGCATGGTTGATGGTCTGGTCGTCCGTCAGCTCGATGATGAACTCGGTCCCAGGTGAGCTCTGCTGCGTGAATGCGAAGCGGGTGGCAGTCGCCATGGCGCAACTCCTGTGAGGGTGGGGCGCCCGATGTAAAGGGTCACCTCCTCAACCCACAAACCGCCCGCGCGCCCCGCAGTGGAAAACCTCTCAGTTCCATGTGCGGGGTTGCGAAACCACACACCTCAATCCGTCCCCAGGCTCACCCACCCCGAGGCTTGCGTCGCCTCGCGAGGCGAGCCGCCTGCTCGGGATTCAACATCCCCACATACGCCAGCATCCCGTCGATGCGCGCACCGCGCTTCGCATCCCCACCATCCCGGTCCTCCTGGTGAATCATCGCGCGCAGCTTGCGCCGCTCCTCCCGCGACAACCCCAGTTCCTCGTTCACCGTGACGCCCGTGACTCGCTGACGCCCACCCCGACGCATCACGCGCGTCTTCTCGCGGTTCACCTCGAAGCCCTCTTCCGTCACGTACTTCGCGGCCAGCGCCCGCACCTTCTCCAGCGCCCCCAGGTCATCCCCCGAGAACGTCAGGTCATCCGCATAACGCGTGTACGTGTACCCATACCTGCGCGAAAGGCCCGCCAGCCTCCGGTCCAACCGCGTCAGCACCGCGTTGCACAGCCCCGGACTCGTCGGCGCACCCTGCACGCAGACTCGCGGCCCCACCGGCACGTGGAACACCGTCCCCTCCACCTCCACCGGCTGACGCTCCGCCTCCGTCATCAACACCGCCAACGTCGCCGCCACCGGATAGCCATACCCGAAGGCCAACAACAACCCTCGCACCCGGTTCACCGTCACCGACGGAAAGAAGTCCTTCAGGTCCAGCTTCAACACCACCCGCTTGCCCACGTGCGGCGCCGCCCCCGTCTTGATGGAGCGCCCCGTCACGAAGCCGTGCGCCTGCGCACTCACCGGCAGCTTCGACACCAGCACCGCCAGCAATCTTCGCTGTAGTGCCTTGAGCCTCCGCTTCGGCGCATGCAACAGCCGCACGCCCCCCGAACGCTTCGGCACCGAGAACGTCACGTAGTGCGACACGCGCTCCCGCGCCCGGTGTGTCGAGTAGTGCCGCAACTGCCCCACGGAGATACGCAGCGCCGTGGCCACGTCCTCCTCCGTGCGCCACACCGGCAACCCGTACCGCGCGAGCTGCGCCTCGTCCGGCAGCAAATCGCGCACGTTCCGGTTCCGCGTCCGGAACGCCGTGGAGAAGAAGCGCCGCGCCTCGGTTGCCGCGAAGAGCCGCTTGCGCTTCCGCGTGTAGACGCGCTTGCCCTTGGGCAGCAGCCGCGCGTCCCGCAGAATCTGTCGCAGGTGCCCGGGCTTCAGCGGCCCCGACGTGGCCACCGTCTCGCGCACCACGTCCGCCGGACGGCCTCGCGCATCTCGCTCGGACGCATCCAGCCGCGCGACGTCGCGTGTCACCGGCTTGGGGGAGAACAGCCCCTTGAACCAATCGAGCCAGCTCATGGTGCTCCGGGAGGGGCCAGGGGACGACCTGCGAGGCGCTGGACCCGGGGTTCCCTGCGTTCCGTACGCTGGGACCCTGGAGAAGAGAAGGAGACAGAACACCGCCGCGGCGAAACACCACGGCACCGACGGCTCATCCGCGAGCCCGGGCCCTTCCCGAGAGCATCACCGGTTATCGTCATCGCCGCCGTCCTCGTCAAGCGCCTCGGTGTCGTCCGCCTCGTCCGTGTCGGCGTCCTCGTTCCTGGGTCGCCGCGCCGCCGCTCCCGTCGTGCTCACCGCGAGCGCCTCGGCCGAAGACGGCACCGAGCTCGCCAGCTCCTTGCGCCGCGCCTTCGCCAGCCGAAGCAACGCCAGCAGGTGCGCGCACGGCCCCTGGTTCATCAGGTGCTCGCGGAAGTACTCACAGCCGCACTTGCCGAAGAGGAGCCGGTCCTCGTCGTTCAACACCAGCTCCACGCCCTGCTGCGGCCCCACGTGCCCGTGCACCACCCAGTCGCGGTGGACCACCTCGCGCACCACCGCGCCCTCGGGCGTCGGCAGCTTGCGCACCTTGCGTGTCTCGCGCGTCGTCTCCGACGTCACCTTCACCGCGTCCGCCGCCACCAGGCGCTCGGCTTCCTCGCGCCGCACATCCGGTGGATACAGCCGGCCCAGGTTCACGGGCGTGGCGAACAGCTCGCGGTGCCGCCAGTGCCGCGCCTCCACGTCGAACACCGCCCGCCCCGCCGCGCACTGTGTCGCCAATGCCTCCGCCGCTTGTGCCTTGCTCACGCCCAGCGCCCGCGCGACCTCGTCCGTGGAGGCGTGCACGCGCTCACGCAACAACCCGAGCACCCGCTCCGTCAGCTCGCTGTCCTGCCCCGGCTCCAGCAGCAGGTCCATCCCCGCCGTGCCCGTCCACCGGTTCTCCGTCCACCCCGACAGCCCGAGCACGAAGCGAACCCCCGGCCCCAGGTGCACCCCGTAGAAGTGCGGCAGTGCCCGGCCCTTCAGGTAGATGTCCACCTTGTCCGCGTACGGCAGCAATGGCTCCAGCAGCCGCAGCCTCCGCCGACCCCACGTGCGCACCGTGCGCGGCTCCGTGGAGCCATGCGTCGCGCCACGCAACGGCACTTCGTGCTCCCACGGCTCCAGCACCAGCTTCGCGTCCTGACCCGGAGTGAGCACGTAGCGCAGCGCCCGGGGAGACATCTTCGCCTTGGTGAAGGTGAGGTAGCGCACCGCCGATAGCAGGTCCACCGGCCTCACCGTCAGCTTCGTGCCCGGCATCGCCATGCCGCCCTGGAGCTGGAGGAAGCCTCGCACCCACGCGTCCGGCACCTCCACCTTCTGCTCGAAGCGTCCTCCCGCGCCCTGCGTGCGGACCTCGAAGCCCTCCGCACCCACGCGCAGGTGTGTCTCCCGGCTGGAGCGCATCTCCGCCAGCGCCGCCCACAGCCACGCGGTGAAGTCCACGTTGGTGGTGCCGCAGCGCACCTCGCCCTCGGGCGCGAAGCAGCTCCGGTCCACGATGACCATTCCGTACGAACTCTGGTCCTGACTGAACGCCTCGAAGAAGACGCGGTCCGGGTGCACGGTGATGATGGGGTCCATCAATCCCCCCATCCACTCCGAGCTCCACTCGTCCGATTGCCAGATGAGCTGCCCGAGCGCCTGGAGCGCCAGCCGTATCGGCAGCACGTCCTTCGCCACCTTCGCGTGGAAGCGCACCGGCCGATGCTGGTCCGCCGACAAGCCCAACAGCGCGCGCTCCCGCGTGGACTCGAAGACCGACGGCGTCGCGTAGAGGAGGTCGACCACCGTCATGACAGGGCCTCCTTCGTGGACGCGGAGAAGACTCGCGGAGTCTCCGACGGGCCTCGCAGCTCCGGCCAGCGCGTGAGCACCTTCGCCAGCAGCTCCACCAGGGCCTCCTTCGGATAGCGCTTGTCCGGCAGCGCGAAGGTGTCTCGCATCCGGGGCAGCAACATCCTCGCGGCCTCCACATCATGCAACGCCGCGTTGGCCAGCGCGGCGAAGGCCGCGTGCCGCGTGCGCCGGTGCAGGGGCCTCAGCAGCGTGGCCTGGAGCAGGTCCAGGTTGAGCATCGCCAGCGCCCTCGCGCGCGGCGAGTCCCGCCCCAGGAGCCGGAACGCGAGCGCCTGCACGTGAATCTGCGGCGCCTCCAGCAGGTCCCGCACCGCCAGCGGGTCCGCCAGGTAGAAGTCATCCGAGCGCTGGAAGAACAGCCGCGTGAGCCGGTTCCGCATCAGCAGCCGGTCGAAGTCCCAGATGGAGAACGCGGGCACGGCGCCCAGGGCGTTGGCGGCTCGACGCGCGAACACGCCGCCTTCCTTCGGCAACTTCTCGTAGTGCTCGGCCAGCGCGTCCAGCACCCGCGTCCACTCCTTCTGGCGCTTGTCCGCGCCATGTTCGGGCACGAACTGCGTGGCGGCGCGGCTCGCGATGAAGTCCAGCAGCTCCTCATCGCGCTGCTCCAACGCGCGCGCCACCAGCTCCGGGTATGCCGCATGCCAGCCGGAGGCGACGTGCATCCGGAAGGGGCCGCGCATCAGCTCCGGGAAGCGCTCGTACATCGCCACCGCCGTCGCGTCCTTCAGCGGCAGCACCCTCGCGAAGCCCAGGCCTGGCAGGTTCCATTCGGCGCCTGCCCCCGCCACCTGGAGGAGCCGCCGCCGCGCCACGGGCTCGTCCCGGTCCGCGTCCTTCACCAGCTTGCGCACCTCGGTGTCGAACGTCTCCTCCGTCGAGGAGGTGCGCAGCGCCGCCGCCCACACGTCCTCCCAGCCACGCACCCGACACAGCTCGAGCAACTCCGGCAGGGCCTTCGCGTTCTTCACCCCATGGATGCTCGTCCTGCCGGCCCACCTCGGGAACACCGAGCGCAGGTTCTCCAGGACATAGGGCACCACGTCGCGCCCGCGCTTCTCCACCAGCTCCACGAAGACGTGGGCGGCCATGGTGGGCGCGAACTCCGGATGGTGCTCGCCCAGCGCGCGCACCAGCGCGTCCGGCGCCTTCACCGACTCCGTGAGCGCCATGACGTCCCGACGCCACATCTCCTCGGACACCAGCCGGCGATACACCGTCCACGCCTGGTCCGTGTCGCCCCTGGCGAAGAGGCGCTCCCGGTAGGTGCCCCACATCGGAAGCGGCTTCTTCGACGGGGACCAGGTGTTCTGCGTGAAGGGCAGGTGTTGACGGATGAAGGGCCGCGCCGCCTCCGGGTCCACCGCGTCCAATTCGAGCGCCGTCGCCTCATCCAGCCGGAGGAGAGGTTGCTCCACCTTGCTCAACTCGAGGTGCCGGGCGCCGCGCGTCTTCGCGCCCCGGAAGCGTCGCGTGACGTCCTCGCGCCACACCGCCTCCTGCAGCTTGCCCAGGCCCTGCAGCTTCCAGCCGTACAGCTTGCGGAACACGGCCACGTCGTCGGCGCGGTCCGCGTCCGACAGCCACGTCTCCAGCGCGGCGGCGTACTCACTCTTCCACGGGTCGAACAACTTCCCGCTCGCCGTGACGTTGACCGGCACCAGCCAGGAGAGGATGAGCGGACGGAAGAGGACGCGGTCCCTCACGTGCAGCGCCGGCCCCCACAGCCAGGGGAAGCTCTGGAAGCGGGGCCGCCGGGCCAGCGACTCCAGCTCCGCGCGAAGCTCCAGGTCCGACTGTCTTCGCGCGAGGGCGCTCCGGATGGCGGCTTCCATCTCCCGCGCCTCGCGTCTTGCCCGCTGCTCCCAGCTCTCGCTCACCCCTGGTTTTCTACACCGGCCGAGTCAGGCCGCGCACCAGGACAGTTCGCCCGGCGGTGCCTCAGAAGCGCAGCACCGGGCCCACAATCACCGACTGAATCAGCTTGGCGCACTCGTCCACCGAGTCCCGCGAGAGCTTCACGTCACAGAACTGGAAGGCCGTGGCGGCGGAGATGCCCCAGTGCTCGCTGAACCAGCCATCCACGCCCAGGCGGAAGGCCATGCTCGTGGTGTCCACGTTCTCCCGCAGGAAGTTGCCCATCGCGTCCGGGGTGAAGGTGCTGCCCCAACTCTTCGACAGCCGCGCGCCCACCCAGGGGGTGATGGGCTTGTCCCGGAAGAAGCGCAGCCGCGCCTCGATTCCCACCGCCTTGTAATCCAGTTGCGTGCGCTCCAGCCGGTTGTCCCTCGCCGCGTCGCGCAGCTCCGTGCCCCACGTTTCCGAGACTTCGGCCAGCAGCCCCAGGGACAGCCCCGGCGGGGACTCCACGCCCAGGTAGGCATGCAGCGCCGGTCCCTTCGCGCTGAAGTCACTCAAATGGTCCAGGGAGATTCCCGCGCCCAGCGAGGCATGACCATTCCAACCGTCCGCCACCGCCTGGGTGCCCACGCCCAGCACGCCCACCAGCGCCACCCACTTCGACACCTTTTTCATGGAGGCCAGTCTATGTCCGACTCGCGCCCGGAGCATGAAGTGGGACTCCGTGTCATGAAGCCAACCGCCCTCCGTCACGGGAGGGACGCCCCGCTCCCGCGCCCACCCCGGCCTTCACCGTCGACGAGCAGGCGTCCCGGTACCGCGAGGCCGGTGGACGTCCGCTGGTATTCCTTCAAGGGGGGTGGGTGCTCTTCGCGCCGACGGAGTCCGGCGGTTAGGCTTTCGTTCATGTCCGTCACCTTTGAAGCCGCGGCCACCGCCGTCCGCGACGCCCTCTCCGACGCGGGACAGGGGCTCGTCGAGCGCGAGGCCATGGTGGAGCTCATCGCGCTGTCCGCCGTCGCCGGTGAGCACCTGCTGGTCATCGGTCCCCCCGGTACCGCGAAGAGCGAGGCCGTGCGCCGCACCGCCCGCGCGCTGGGGGGCTCCTACTTCGAGTACCTGCTGGGCCGCTTCACCGAGCCCTCCGAGTTGTTCGGCCCCGTGGACCTGCGCAAGCTGCGCGAGGGCCTGGTGGAGACGGAGACCACGGGCATGCTTCCGGAGGCGGATGTCGCCTTCCTCGACGAGGTCTTCCTCGGCTCCACCGCCATCCTGAACACGCTGCTGGGCCTGCTCAACGAGCGCACGTTCCGCCGGGGCCACACGCGCATGCGCTGCCCCCTGCGCGTCTGCGTGGGCGCCGCCAACGCGCTGCCCGAGGATGAGTCGCTCGCCGCGTTCGCGGACCGCTTCCTGGCGCGCATCTTCGTCGAGCCCGTGCCGGACCCGCGCCTGGAGGACCTGCTCGCGGGCGGGGCCTCGCTGTGGGGCGAGGGGACTGGACGCCGCGCCTCCCTGGCCGCGCTGGATGTGCTCGCACAGGCGGCGCGCGAGGCGGACCTGGCCCCCGTGCGTCCGCATCTGGCCCACGCGCTGCGCTCCCTGCGCGCGGCGGGGCTGTCGCTGTCGGACCGGCGCGCGGTGAAGGTGCAGCGACTGGTGGCCGCCGCGGCCGTGCTCGCGGGACGCTCCGTGCCGAGCACCGCGGACTTGTGGCCGCTCATTTACGCGGTGCCGACGAAGGAAGGACAGGCGCTCGCTCGGGACGTGCTGCGGGATTTGCTCGCGGCGACGGAGAACCCGGCGCTCTCAGCGGCGGCGTTGGAGGCCAGCGCGGGGCCGTGGGCTCGGGCGCAGCGAATCGCCCAGGCGGGGCAGGTGCTGCTCGCCGAGCGCCCGGAGGAGGCCGAGGCCTTCTCCGCGTGGCGGCTCAAGCTGGAGGGCGTGGCGCGGGAGATGGACGCGAGCTTCGCGCCCGAGTTCCTTCCCGAGGACCTCAAGGCCTTGCGCGCGGGGCTCACGGAGGCGCTCGCGCTCGCCGCACCGGTGCCCCTGGGGATTCGTCAGGCAGGGCTCTCCTGACGGGGGTCGCGCGGTGATGGTGAGGGACGCGTCAATGAATTGTCGGTCCTCAAAACCATTGCTCCCCGCTGGGCCGAGTTTCTCGAAGCCATTGCTCCCCTTGAGGGGGGCTCAAATTCCGCAGTCGTGATGTGTTATCTGTTCGAAAATGACGGGACGGGCCACAGCCTGTCGCAGAGATAGTAGCCGTTCTGTCTGTAATGCATCGGCGGCTGTTCGAAGTCGTACTCGAATTGATCTTCCAAAACCGCGGATGCGGCCAGTCCCGCAACGATGAGTTTCTGCTTCTGTTGAAGCCAGCGGTATCCGGCCTCGACGTAGTCGCGAAGGACGTCCAATGAGGGTGGGCCGAACAGATTGTCTTCATCGGTACGTCGGCAACTAAATCCAGTGGCCTTGAGTTCCTTGGCCAGGCCGATGCACAAACGCATGAAGTCCGATTTCGCCTGAGGGTCGATAGCGGTCCAGTCCGGGTCGAAGCCGAATAGAATTTCATGAACGCGGCTTGAAAACAGGAGTTCAACACTTGTTTGTTTGGACGGCTCCATTCGGACACGGATGCTGACATCGTCTGAATGTCCGCCAAACCACAGTTCGACGGTGGTCGAGCGCCAGTATTCGGTCTCCTCGGGTTCGTGATCGATGGGCGAGGAAAGATTGATGGACCTTGCCTTGATGATACGTCTCTGCTTTCGATCGACGACGAGCAGATTCCCGCTTTCCGGTAGGGCGGGGTGGGGTTCGTGGTGTTGCTGTAGATAGGAGCCGATCCTCGCGAGGACATCAGGCCAGTCGCCGTTCACGGGTGTAAGGCTCAACGCGGTTGATGCGTATTCTGCCATGTCAGTGGCCCTGCACGCGCTTTTTGAGTTCAGGGTGCTTTTCTTCGACGGCGTCCGCAATAGCACCAGGGATGGCGAGTTTCATCCGCATTCCCGCTCCGAGGATACTCGTCTCCTCGACCAGCTGCCTGTAGTACTCGAATTTGTCCTTCTTCTCGGCGTAGCCCGCTTCGCTCGACTTGACCTCCTTGACCCTGCCATCGTTCGTCACCACGTCGAGATCACCCATGTCACCTCCGCAGTGCTCGCAGATCAATTGAATGTTCTTGCCGCCACCGCATTCATCCGCGACCTTCTTTTCCCACTCCAGAGCACGAAGCTTTCTCTCCTGGTCAGCGAGGTAGGCCTCAGCGCTCTCTGCTGCGGCGGCGGCACGAGGGACGGCCTTTCGAAGTGCGTCCGTTCCCGGTGTGCCTTGGGTCCTCTTGGCGAGCCGATCCTCCAGTGCCTTCTCGGCGGCCTTGTGTTCCCCCTTGGCGTGGTGGGTCTTCGTCTTGGCATCGTCGACTCTTTGCTGCTGCTTTTTGATTTCATCAGCTTGGCTCCGCTCCCTGGTCACCTCTGGCCCATGTGGCGGACACCTCTTGGGCTTCTGCAGCTCTCCCTGTTTCAATCCCATCATTGTCGCGCCCGTGTTGGGCGGACTGCCATTCGGGCCGCAGTTGTTGAGCATTGGCTCGCCGAGCAAGTGGACATTCTTGCCCTCGATCTTGACCGTTAGCGAGCCAGGCGTGATGAACTTGGCTGGACCATGGGTGCTGGCGGAAGTGAGACCTCCACCGGTGCCCTTGCTTGCCATGTCGCCCATGCTCTCGAATGTCGCGCCGCGAATCGCTACGGCCTTGCCCTCGATCGTGACGGTGACCGAGAAGCCCTTCGGGGACTGGCCGGACTTGGCGATATTCGGCAGCGGTGTTGGTACGAAGGGAGCAGGCGGTCCGGGCATCTTGCAGACGTTGGGCAACGTCGCTTTGGCGATGCCGTTGCTGCCTTCTGTGACAGGCGTCTTGGGCGGGTGGATTCCAACTTTAGCCATGGCGGAGTCCCCTCGTTCCTGCGTGCATGCTGGTTTCGAGTAATGCGGCTGCGCGCAAGCCTGCTTCAGAACTGGCCCATAGTAGAGTGCGAGGCCCCTTGGCGTAGCCCCGAGCCGTGGCTTGACAGGCCAGAATCGCAAAAAGCGGGCCTGAGGCTGCGCCCATATCTCCCCAGCAATCGACAGGAGTTCGGTAGGCGCTGGGATCTTCGAAGTAGGAACTCAGCCGCAGACAGCAGAAGCCCCACTCTTCTCCACGGTAACGCTCTCCGTTGATGTCGCAGATGACGTGATGGATCTTCTCGGCGGGAAGGGAGAGGTCACTCACGGCGCTTCGGACGGCTGTGGTGAGTCCTTCCCCCACGCAGACCTCGGGCGTTTTGATTAGCCTGGTCTCCTGTCCTGACGAGACCGAACGCACGCGTGCCAAGGAGTTCCATCCGAAGCGGTTCGCGGTGCGGCTACCCACCAGCAGGCAAAACCCGGCCCCTTCGCCAGGGACAAAGGCGGAGCGAGCTTCGGCGCGCGCCAGTTGCAGATGATCGTCGAGCCATTCGAGGGTGTCGGGCTGGAGGTAGCTGTCGACTCCGCCGACGAGGCACGCTTCACTGGTGCCTTTTTGGAGGTGCTCGAATGCGAGCTTGAGCGCGAGCAGTCCCGCGGCGTGTCCCTGGGGAATCAGGTTCACGCTGGAGAGTTGGATCGGCAATCCCTCTATCTGCTCAATCCCTCGCCGGAACTGTTCGATGTCGCGCTCGCCGAATCCGGGGCGCTTCTCGGGTAATCCCATATAGATAGGCACGCGTTGGAGAGGGCCCGCCACATTGGTGAGTGGCATGCAGGCCTCGCGCAGCGCCGGTTCAGCCAGTGCCAGCATTCGATTGACCCCCATCAGTTTGGAATCGAGCAGGCTGTCGAAGGCGCACATGACGGGCTGGCCTGCCTTATCCATCAAGAAGGGATGTTCGCGAATGCGAGAGATTCCTGCCCGCACCGCGGCCGCGCTCGGTGCTGCCTGCAGTCCGATCGGAGTGCGTGCTCCGTGGGCGACAATGTGTATGGAATATGGCATTGAAGCACGGCTCCATGGGCTGTTGCTTCCAGATGGTTTCCCCTACTGCGCCATGCGATATGGGTGGCGAAATATCCTGGGACTGGCATGCGAGCGCCAGCCGCTCGGGAGCTGTCCATTCGATAGAGATCTTGCCTCCTAAGGGGAACGGACCTTGATCGTCGTGACGTCCAGATAATCGCTGTCGGGACCGAGCACGGGAAGACTTGTCTGCCAGGCCATTGTGAATCGCCCGCACTCTGGTTCAAGCGTCACCGTCGCCAACGTGCCCCGGTGCTCTACCCGTCGGCTTCCGAATGCTGTGACGAACGATACGTCCAGCCTGGGCAGGTGGAACCGCCAACTGCCTCGTTCGCATAGATTCACGAGTTCCACGGGCTCGCCTCCTATGAGGTGGCGCGGTGGCCGCTGATCTATAGGCGCGCAGAGCACGTGTCGCTCGTCATAGTCGAGTGGCAAGAGAGGCAGGCGGGTCTCCCTCCACCTTTCGTCGTACGTGCCAGCGAGTTCGAGTCGAGGAGACCAGTGACTCGCGATCGGGCCGAAGCCAGCGGGCCCTGTCTTCGCCGGGTTGCCCTGCGGGTACTCGATGCTATGACCAGGCTGGTCCACCAGGGCGCCAGCCTTGGCGGCAACGCCCTTGCCGACTGGGTTACGTGTGTCCATCAAATGCTTCTTGGGGTCTGGGCCGCCCAGGTCGGTGCCGCCGTAGGCCCATTCGTAAGTCATGCGGCGTACCTTGAACCTGGCTGGACTCGACAAGGCCACTCCCATGATGCTGGCGTGATAGACCCTTGTCCCGAAGACGACGAGCTCCTTGTAGACGGGCCCGAGGCGCAGCGAGACGCCAAGCTTGTGCACTGACAATCCCTTGGGTGCATAGGCGGCGCCGGCAAAGAGAATGTCTGTTGTTGATTTCGAGGAGACCATCTCAGCTTCGTAGCGCAAGCTCGATTGGCCAGGCTCCCCATGGTACTCCGGCGAAAGGAGTGGTGCGATTTGCTCGTCGCTTTGCGAAACTTTGCCAGATTCGCTCACGTCGAAGGTCGCCTTGACCACGACGATCCACTGGTGCGCGCCCTGCTTGTCGCGCACCCACGTGCTATCGGCTGCATAGGGTGTTGGGTTGCTGATGGCCCACATTTCGAGAGCGCCTATGTGAAGTCCGAGGAATGACCAAATTAGAAGCGGCGTTGGGTAAAGCGCTACCACCATCACCGAGGATGCAGGGTGAGCGGGACAGCAGCTGAGGTAACTGTTCACCGGCTGATGCTTGCTTGAAGGAATTGCCGTGCAAGGGGTGGTGGGCGGGACGGCGCTCGACGATGGCGACTGTGGCGTTAGACACCGTCATTCGTGGCGGAACTCGACCCCAAGGATGCGCGCATCGCGGAATTGGAAACCCAGGTGGCCGTGCGCGACGCGGTCACGGAGTTTGGCGTGTGGAAGACGCTTGTGCGCGGGCCCTGGCCACTCGGATGCTGGACGTGCGCGTCTGGAGCGGATGGTGAAGCTCGCCCTGCCACCCGGGCCTCCTGCCTCCAACGTGATCCCGCGCGCTTCTTGCGGTCCACCAGCCAGTACGGCCTCTGCCGCTCGAATCCCTCGAGCGTCAGTCACGAGGGAGGAGGGTGAAATGAACACTGACGTTGACCAGGACCTGCGCGCGGTTCTCAAGCAACTGCCCTTCTCGAAGCTGATGGGACACCCTTCCCGAGCGCCTCGCGCTGGCCAAAGGGCAGAAGCTGCCCCACGCGGACTTCCGCCTGCTTGCCCTCTCCGACGAGGCCAGCCGTCGTGAGCCGCTCTCCTCCTGCATGGACGACGGCGCCAGGAAGGCGAAGTAGAACCCGCTCCACCCGTCACGAGACGGAGACCTGCCAGGGGTCAATGGTTTTGAGAAGGTGGGGACCAATGGTCGTGAGAGCCGACAATGAATTGGGTGGCAGGCCGCCGTGTGTCGGAGCGTCGGAACTTCCGACCGACGTGCGAGAGGGCGGTGGAGTGGAGTCATGAGCGGTGAAAGACAGGTGGCGCTGCCGGTTCGTTGGGGGCCTCGCGCGGAAGCGCTGGAGCCGCTTGCCGTCATCGGCGTGGGGGACGTGGCGCGGGGGCTCGCGCGACGAATCCTTCAAGAGGACGACGCGAGACTGGGGACGTGGCGCGGCGTCGCGGGTGCGGGTGTCCTCGTGCTGATGGGCGCGGCGGAGTCCCTGCCGTGGGTGAATGGTGCCATGTACCTGGGGCGTGAGGTCTCCGCGCCGTCGCTGCTGCTTCCCTGTGCACTCGTGCCTGACGTGCTGGCCTCGTTGCTGGAGCGTGCGTTGCTGACACGGGTGGGAAACGCCTCCACGCCGCTCGCGGTGCTGCCGGGCTCGCTTCAGCTTGTCTCGGTCGCCTCGGCGCGACCGGTTCATCGCGCCACGCTCGCCGCATGGCTCGCGAGCGAGGAAGCGGGCCTGGGAACGGGAGGCGCTCCATGAGCCCGCGACCTCCGAGCACATGGGTCGCGCCGCGCTCGCTGCTGCTCGACGAAGAGACCGACGCGGGAAGGGAAGAGGCGTCATGAGTTCGCTGCCCCTCGCGCTGCGCCCGTGGGCGGAGTCGCTCGCGCTGTTCCCCGAGGAGCTGGCCCTGCACCTGGGACCGTTCGTCGCCCGGCTGTCGGCGGCCATGGGCGCCATGCGTCCGCGCGGCGAGGCCGAGGGCGGCGAGCCCCAGGGGTACGACGGAATCACGCGCCGCGGCTCCTTCGACCGACTGCTCGTCAGCGAGTGGCTGTGGGCCCTGGAGGCTCCGGACGAGCTGGTGCGTCGCGCTGCCTACGGTGAGCTGTCCTTCCTCAAGCCCGCCTTTCGTCAACCCCAGGACGCGCGTCGCACCGTGGTCCTGTTGGACGCGGGCCCCGACCAGCTCGGCAACCCTCGCATCGCGCATCTCGCGCTGCTCATCGTCATGGCCCGCCGCGCCCATGCCGCCGGTGCCGCCTTCGCCTGGGGCGTGCTCCAGGCTCCGCCCGAGCGGGGCACCTTCTCCGACGTGACTCCCAGTGTGCTGCTCTCCTGGCTCGCCGCGCGCGACGTGGAGCCGCCCACCGCCGAGCGACTCGCCGCCTGGCATGAGGCCCTGGCCCTGGGCGACGCGCCAGCGGAGTCGTGGCTCGTGGGGAGTGCTCGCCTGGCGCGGCTGCCGGGCGCCGAGAAGCTGTCCCGCATCGAAGTGGCCGAAGTCCTGGCTCCCGGCGAGCGCAAGCTCATGGTGGACGTGCGCCCCGCCTCGCGCGCGGCGCGCTCGGTGGTGCTGGACCTGCCGCCCCCGGATGACAGCATCCGCCTGTTGCGAGACCCGTTCCAGAGCCGCGTCGCGGAGCCGGTGTCGCGGTCCGGTCTCCCGAATGCCACCACGTTCAACTTCTCGCCCGACGGTCTCCGGGTGGTGAGGTTCCACGCGGATGGCACTGCCTCCGCGATGGCGATTCCCGATTCGTCGACCTTCACCGTTCCCAGACCGAGGCGCATGAAGCCCCAGCCCGGCCAGACGATGCTGGCCGCCGGGTGGCGCTCGCATGGCGGACTGCTCACGCTGATGGAGCGCGAGGACCGCTACATCCTCCACGGTGCGCTCAAGCGCACGCCTCCTCCGGCGGACGCGGGCGGACCGCGCGTCCAGTCGGGTTGGTGGAAGCCGGGCTACGTGCCGGAGCTTCCCTCCGCGATACCGGCCCCGGGTCGGCTGTTCTCGTGGAGAGACCGACATGGGGAAGTGGTGCTGCTGCTGACGCGGACCGGCGGGCTCTTCCTCGTCTACCAGGTCGCAGCCGAGCATCGCGTCGAGCTGGTGGCGCTGGACCATCCCGTGACGGCGATGGCGATGGTGCACGACAAGCTCGTCTACGTCCGAGGGGGCTCGAGCGTCTCCGTGGGTTCCCAACTGGAGCGCCTGCGGAGTGGGCCTCTGACGCCGAGCCACCGCGGCAAGCCCGTCTACGTCATGCCCCCCACGGAGGATAAGACCCTGCCCTTGCGGACGACACTCCATGTCGTGGGCGTGGACGGGTCGACGAGCATGATGCTGGAATCGCGCGAGGCAGAGGCCTTCTTCGGCTACGTGCCCGGCGTCGCGGTACCTCGGGACTCGGGGTTGCTCGCGGTGAGGCATGGGCCGGCCGTGTGGCGACTGTTCCTCGATGGCGCCGTGCAGGAAATGGCGATGCCTCTTAGCTTCAAGGTGGTTGGCGTGGGCGGCTGTCACATGGCTCCTGGAGAGGCCGGATTGGTGGTGCTGGGACCGGATGAGCGCGCGCTGTCGTGGTTCGGAGCGAAGGGCCTCCACCTGCTCGCCCGGGCCTCGGCGCCGGTGGTGCATGCGGAGGTCCGGCATAACGCGCCGCTGCTCGGATGGCTCACGCGGACCGGGGAGTTCGTGCTGATGAATCTCCTGGATGGGCGGGTGGTCTATCGCGCGACAGAGGAGGGCCCATGAGCAACTCCTCAATGCATGCGAGGACCGCGCCGCGCCAGCACTTGCACCGGGGCACCGTGAGCGCCTCGGCGTTCTGGTTCGACCCGGCGCGACTGGGAGAGCAGGAGGCTCGGCGGCGGGTGATGGCGCTGTGGGCTCCAGGTACATCCGTGCTGTTCGTGGCGGAGGGTTATCTGCTGCGGCTTCACTGTGCTCAGCGGGTCTCGACGGGGTCGAGCCCGGGTCTGCCCCTCACGCTCGAAGGCGGTGTGCTCACCTCCGCGCCGCTGGCTGCCTCGGAGTGGGCGCGGTTGGGTGCGCCGCGTGACTCGCTCGTGCTCGTGCGAGCGGGCGTCGCCCAGGTCCATCCGCTGTCGAGCGCGCGGGTCGTGGACCTGTCCTCGTGGTTCGACGTGTCCACGTGGACGGTGCTGCCCACGCGGGGCCTCGGCGCGCCACCTCCGCCCGTGGCAGCCGCGGTGGAGCCCGTAGCGCCCGTCACACGCTCCTTCTTCGGTGGCTCCATTCCCGAGCCGTCGAATGAAGCACGGGTGGTGCTCGCGCGCATGGAGGGACGTGAGCCCCCGTCCGATGCCGTCGTGGCGGAGCGGCCTGGACTGCTGGCTCGGCTGCGCGCCCTGTGGGGGAGCGCATCGACGGGGGAGACAGCGGAGGGCAGAGGAGGAAGCAGGTGGTTCGGCCGCCTCGCGGCGTGGCTGAGGAACACTCCCTCCACGGCGGGCGCGCTGCCCTCGGGTGAAGGCAAGGGCTCCTCCTCGTCGGGCTCGCGGCGCGAGGTCCCGGCTCCGAGGACTCCCTCCCTGTTGGGCCGACTGTGGGCGGCGCTCCGGCCGCGCTCGACGGCGAAGGCGGCGGGCGGTGGAAGTGGCGCTCGTGGTGGCCAGACGTCACCTCGGAATGCGGGGCCTCCTCCAGGCCCGGGGGCTCTGGCGCGCCTGTCTCAGTGGCTGCTGCGACACACTCCGCTGGGCGAGCTGCTCGGCCGGCGCAAGGCTGAGTACCTGCGTCGCCTCTTCGAGATGTTCGAGGGTGGAGACCTGCACGAGGCGCTGCGCCATGCCATCCCGTTGAATCAGAAGCAGAACGACGACACGCGCGAGGCGCTCGGGCTCCCGGGACCGCGAGAGGACCTCAAGCTCCAGCTCGGCCCGCGCGGCCCCGCCGCCACTTTCGCTGGAGGCGACGCGCTCTACGAGGCACTCCGGCAGCGCTACCGCGCGGCCTTGCAGCGCTTCGAGCGCGAAGGGCGCATCGAGGAAGCCGCGTTCATCCTCTCTGAATTGCTGGGCGCGCACGAGGAAGCCGTCGCCTTCCTGGAGCGACACCGTCGCTTCAAGCTCGCGGCGGAGCTGGCCGAGGGGCGTGCCCTGGCACCCGGTCTGGTGGTGCGTCAGTGGTTTCTCGCGAAGGACCCACAGCGCGCGAAGGCCATCGCCCGGCGCAGCGGCTGCTTCGAGGACGCGGTGCTGCGCCTGGAGAGCACGCATTTCGCGGAGGCACATGAGCTGCGTCTGCTGTGGGGCCAGTCTCGCGCCGAGGCGGGAAGCTGGGTCCAGGCCGTCGAGGCCATCTGGCCGGTGCAGGCGGCTCGGGAGCAGGCGCGCGAGTGGATAGAGCGTGGCGTGGACGTGGGCGGCGTGGGCGGCGCGCGACTCCTGGCGCTGTGGGCGGGCTCGCTTCCGGGAGGACTCGACGCGGCGCGTGCCCGCGTGCTCGCGCTGCTGGACGACGACTCCCTGAATGGCGCGGCGGAGCGGCTGGCCTTCGCCCAGACGCTGGCGAGCGAGCCTCCCTCCGGAGTCCGCTCGGCCTTGCTCGTGCCCACCGTGCGCGCCCTCATGAGGGACAGGGCCCTGGTTCCGGCCCACTTGCCCACCGACTTCATCACCTATTTGCTCAGGGACCTGCCGGACGGCGCGCTGCGCGCGGACCTGCCCGCGCTGGCCCCCAAGGTCCCGTCCCCGTGGACCCGCTTCGTGGTGCAGGCGACCGCCTCGCTCGGGGACGCGGGGCCGTTCGCCATCCATGACGCGGTGGTGCTCCCCTCGGATCGGCTGCTGCTCGCGCTGGGCGAGGCGGGCGCGGTGTTGCTGAGCGCGGAGGGCCGCAGGCTGGCGCACTTCGATGTGCCGGCCTTCTCCCTGGTCGCCTCCATCCATGGGGACCGCGTGCTGGCCATCGCGCGTCGGGGCGAGCTGCACCATGTGTCCCGCGTGGACGTGGTGCGGCGGCGGGCCACCGCGTGGTGCGACGTGGCCATGCACGCGTGGGCGCCGACGTATGACGGTGAAACATGGTTCGTCGCCTCGGAGCTCACGGTGATGATGCTGGACGCGCAGGCCGCCGAGCCGCGTGCCCTGTGGCGGGTGTCGAAGGTGCCTGGCCCCGTCGCCATGCTGGCCGCGGACGAGACATACCTGTGCTTCGTGACCACCGACGCGGAGTGCTGGGTCTATGCGCTGCAAGACGGCCCCACCCTGCGCTCGCGTGAGCCGTTCGTGGCCCTCGGCAAGGGTGTCTCCGCCGTGCTGCGCTCCTGCGCCATCACCGCCGATGGCGAGGTGCGCGCCTCCGTCCACTTCAGCGACCGCGAGTACCCTCGCCCTGGAGAGGCGGACTGGCTGTGGGTGAAGCCTCAAGGACCGCGCTTCGCCGCGCCGATGTCCGTGGTCGGTGAGTCCCTGGAGCGCGTGAAGTGCTTCCTCTCCGAGTCGTGGCGCGCGGAGCTGACGCTCTTCGACGGGGCCTGGCAGGTCCGCCTGCTCGACGTCAGTGAAGTCATGCGCGCGCGGCTCAACTTCACCTTCGAGGAGTCACCGACTCCCCAGGTCCGCCTCACCAACACCGCGCTGCTCATGTTCGACACACGGGGCAGGATGCTGTGGCTGGACCTGGAGTACGGCACGGTGCGCAACGTCGGCGCCGCGTGAGCCGCATCGGCCCCTGACGTCGGGGTTGAAACAGGATGTCGGAGGAGAGACTTGTTTCAGATACCTCGGCCCTCCTGTCCTGTCCGCCAGACCCCAGGCTTCGCGTTCGGTGGAGGACAACCCGGGCGTGACGCGCGACGCAGCGCCGGAAATCCAGATTCGCTGAAGTTGGAAGCGAACCAGTGTCATGGACCCATGGCACATCTTGATACGCGCGCCCGGGGTGGTCACCCTGAGTAGGACCATGGCTCTGCGTCTCCAGCTCTCTCCTCCTGCGTTGCGAACGCTCGACCGGTGTCCTGCCCCGGTGAGACAGAAGCTTCAAGGCGAGCTGGCCGAGCTGGCCGCGGGACTCCCGCTCGAGGGGCCGTTGTTGCCCGAGGAGGTGGGGTTGGTGGTGTTGGGCTCCGGCTTCCGCGTCCACTATCTGCTGGAGCAGGAGCACCGCCTGCTGCGGCTCACGGACGTGATGGCGCCGACGTCGCACTGAAGGACGCCGCGAACCCGGGCGGAAGTGTGGCCTGGATGGCGCATCGCTTCCGAGCGGTTGTCGACGGGCGGGGGAGTGGCCTAGACCCACGGCACGTCGTGCCCGGCCCGGAACACCCTCTTCGACACGCCCTTGCCCATTCCCCTGGCTGACTTCCTGATTCAAAACCGCGACACCATCCTGGAGGCCTGGGAGGTGGAGGTGCGCTCCATCCCCGCGGCCCAGGCCCTGACGCGCCCCGCGCTCCGCGACGGCCTGCCCGGGTTGCTGGAGGGCATCGCGAGGATGATGCGAAAGCCCCAGGCGGAGCTGGCCTCGGGGCTGAGCGCCATCAGCGACCACCACGCCCTGGAGCGCCTGGGCGAGGGCTTCGACCTGCGACAGGTCGTCACCGAGTACCGGCTCCTGCGCGGCTGCGTGCTGCGCCTGTGGTCCGCGCGAGGCCACGCCACGCTCCGCCCCGACGAGGAGCGCATCTTCCACGAGGCGATGGACGAGGCCGTCGCCGCCGCCGTCAGTCGCTACACGCGCGCCCGCGAGCGCACCATCCAGGCCCTGGACCGCATCAGCGCGGCGGCGCTCGGCAGCCCCGACGTGGCGGGCTTCCTGCCCCGGCTGCTCCAGGTGCTGTGCGAGACGGTGGCCGCCGTGGACGTGGCCGTCGTCCTGCTGCGCGACGGCGAGGACTTCCTGCGCGTGGAGAGCGGCGTGGGCGAAGGCGTGGACATCGGGGGGCTCGTGCCCATGGGGCAGGGCTTCGCCGGCACCATCGCCGCGACGCGCGAGCCCTTGCTGGTACATGACGCAAGCCGCGACGAGCGGGCCCACTCCGCCGTGGTGCGCACCTCCGACGTGCGCGCGCTGTACGGCGTCCCGCTCGTCTTGAACGACGTGCTCATCGGCGTGGCCCTCATGGGCAGCCGCGTCAGCACCGAGCTGTCCGAGGAGGACCTGCTGCTGTTTCGCGCCATGGCGTCGCGCGCCACCGGACTGCTCGCCCAGGGCCAGGCCCGAGACCGCGAGCGCGAGGCCCGCGCGGAGGCGGAGGCCTCCCTGAAGCGCCTGCGCGAGAGCGAGGCCGGCCTGCGGCGTTGGGAGGAGGTCTTCTTCCGCCTGGGGGTCGGCGTCGTCGTGGTGTCCGCCGAGGACGACACCCTGCTCGACGTGAATCCCGCCTTCGCGCGCATGCACGGAGCCTCGCCGGAGGAGCTCATCGGCCAGCCGCTGGAGGCGACGATTGCTCCCGAGGCCCGGGGCATGCTCCCGCGCCACGCCGCCGCCGCGAACTCCAAGCCCTCGCACGAGTACGAGTCGCTCCACGTGCGCAAGGATGGCAGCCGCTTCCCCGCCTTCTCCCACGTCACGGCCTTTCGCGACGAGACGGGGAAGGTGTCGCGGCGCGTGGCCACCGTGCTGGACATCACCCAGCGCCGCGCGGTGGAGACGGACCGGCAGCGGTTGCTGTCCACCATCGAATCGGAGCGCGCGCGGCTGGCCGCCGTGCTGGAGCAATTGCCCGCGGGCGTCTTCATCGCGGACGCCGCCAGCGGACGGCTGGTGCTCGCCAACCGGCAGGTCGCCGTGCTCACCGGGCGCCCCTTCCAGCCCATGTCCAACGTGGACACGTTCGCCACCCTCTACGGCGCCTGTCATCCGGACGGGACGCCGTATGCCCCGGACGCGTGGCCGCTGGCGCGCACGCTGAGCACCGGCGAGGTGGTGCAGGGCGAGGAGGCGATGCTGAAGCACGAGGATGGCCACACGCTCACCGTGCTCGTCTCCAGCGCGCCCATCCGCGACAGGGACGGAGAGCTCATCGCCGGGGTCGCCACGCTGGCGGATGTCACCGAGCGCCGCCGCGCGCAGGAGGCCGAGCTCCAGGCGGCCCGCTTCGGCGAGCGCCTCATCGCCATCGTCAGCCATGACCTGCGCAACCCCCTCAATGCCATCCACCTGTCCACCACGCAGTTGCTCCACAGCGAGGTGCTCGCGGAGCGGGAGCGCCGCTTCGTCACGCGCATCGCCCGCTCCAGCGCGCGGATGACGCGGATGATTTCAGAGCTGCTCGACTTCACGCGCGGGCGGCTGGGCGGCGGCATCCCCATCCAGCGCACTCCGGGAGACTTGCGAGCGGTGGTGCGGCAGGGCGTGGAGGAGCTGGAGGCCGCGTGGCCGGAGCGCACCCTGCGGGTGGCGGGGGGCACTGGCCGGTATGACGGTCAGTGGGACGCGGACCGGCTGCTCCAGGTGGTGAGCAACCTGGGCGGCAACGCGCTCCAGTACAGCGCGCCGGACGCGCCCGTCACCCTCACGCTGTCGGACCTGGGCGACACGGTGGTGCTGGAGGTCCACAACCCCGGCGAGCCCATCTCCGCCGAAGCGCTGCCCCACCTGTTCGACCCGTTCCGTCGCGCCACGAGCAGTCACCCCGGCAGCAGCATCAGCGGGGGCCTGGGCCTGGGCCTCTACATCGTCGAGCAGGTGGTGAAGGGCCACGGCGGCCACATCCAGGTGACCTCCACCGAGGCGGACGGCACCGTCTTCAAGGTGACGCTCCCGCGCGTGCCACCCCCGGCCTGACGCGCCGACGCCCTCAGCCTGCCGCGTTCACCACGCGGGCGAGCGTCGCGCGCAGCTCCCAGAGGTCCACCGGCTTGGGCACCGCGGCCTGGACGCCCTCGGGGAGCGGCTGGCTGTTGCCCGCGCCGGACACGACGACGACGGGCAGGGCGCTCAGCCTGGCGTCCTCACGGACGTGGCGCATCAGCTCCCACCCGCTCATCACCGGCATCATCAAGTCCAGCAGCACCGCGTCCGGGCGGGGGAGTCGCCTCAGTCGCTCCCACGCCGTCTGGCCGTTGCCCGCCGTCTCCACGGCGAAGCCTTCCATCGTCAGGAACTCCTCCAGCAGCTCCCGGCTATCGGCGTGGTCTTCCACCAGGAGGACGAGGCTTGGCGTGCACATGGAGACTCAGACTCGTACCGAAGGGCCAGGGTCGCCAGCCGCACCGCGTCGATACGTCCACGTCAGGACTGCGGGGATGTTCGCTAGCACACGCTTCCGGAATGGGACGTGGGCGGCGTTCAGCTTGCGGGGTCCTCCTCCGGCAGCAGCCTGTCCTCCAGCACCTCTTCAGGGGACTCACCGGCCTGCACGCGCAGCGCGGCGTAGCGCAGGCCCGTCACCTCCGCGAGCGCGTCCGCGCGACCGAACACCTGGCCGGCGCGGCGGGCGTACAGCCGCAGGGTGCGCGCCAGCTCCGCGCCGGTGCCGAAGCGCTCCTCGCGCTCGGGCGCCAGCGTGCCTCGCAAGAGCGGCTGGAAGGCCACGGGCACCGCGCGCAGCGCGTCCTCCAGGTCCTCGCGCGTGTAGGCGCGGATGCGGCGGCGCAGCTCCCGCGCGGCGGCCACGCTGACGGCTTCCTGCATGGCCGAGTCGAGCGCGTGCTCCTGCGTGGGCGTGTCCGACGACAGCGCCTGCTCGCGACGGCGGCGGCGCTCCGCCTCGAACCGGTCCGCGCCCTCGAAGAGGTGTCGTCCGGTGAGCAGTTGGAGCAGCACCAGCCCCAGGCTGAACAGGTCCGCGCGTCCATCCAAGGCCTGGCGCGCGACGTGCTCGGGGGCGGCGTAGGCGAGGCTGGTGGGATGCTCCTGCCCCTCGGGAGTGCCGGAGAGCGCGGACGACGCGGCGCCGAAGTCGAGCAGCTTCACCGCGCCGTGCTCGGTGATGAGGATGTTGTGGGGACCGACGTCGCGGTGGACGACGCGCAGCGCCCGGCCGTGCTCGTCGGTGAGGGTGTGGGCGTGGTGCAGCGCCTCCGCGACCTCGGCGGCGACATAGAGGGAGAAGCCCTCCGTGAAGGGCAGGTGGGCGCGGCCAGAGGCCTCCATGAGCGAGTCCAGCCGGTGGCCGGGGGTGTGCTCGAAGACGAGCACGGGCGCCTCGTCCGGGCCCTTGAGGTCATGCACGCTGACGACGTTGGGATGGTGAAGCAGCGCGGTGAGCCGGCCTTCCTCCCAGAGCCGGTGCGCGGCCTCGGCGCGCAGCGGGCGCTTGATGACCGCGTAGCCACCGAAGTCCGACTCGTAGCGGCGGCGCGCGAGGAGCAGCTCCCCGTGGTGCGCGGCGCCCAGCGACTTGACGAGCTCATAGGAGGCGCGACCGGAGCGCAGCAGCACGTGCGGCTGGGCGGAGGCGTCGGACGACGGGGGCGACATGGCGACTCTCCTCGGACGAACGGACCCGATGGGCCCGCGGGCTCACTCGGAGAGTATGGTCGTCCTCCGGCGGGAAGTCACCTCCTGGGTAGTGTGTCTTCCATCCGCCGCTTCATGGCTCCGAGGCCGGCTTCATGAGCCCGTCCTGGCGCGCGTACTCGCGCACCAGCTCCACCTCGTCCAGGAGCCGCGGCGAGTCAGGGAAGACCTTCTCCGCGCGCTCCGCCAGCCGCAGCCCCTTCTCCAGGGACTCCTTCGTGCGCGTGTCGCCCAGGCCGCGCAGCATGCCCGCCCACGCCTGCTCCAGCGTCTTCAGGGCGTGGGACGAGCCCTCTTCCCACAGCGTCATCGCGTCGTCCTCGCGGCCCCGGATGACGTCCAGGAAGTAGCCCAGCTCCACCAGCGCGGCCGGGTTGCGGCGCGACACGGAGACGGACTGCTCCAGGAGCCGCTGCACCTCGGTGAAGGTGACTTCGGGGTCCACGCCCGGCTCCTCCGCCAGTTGGAGCAGTCGCGCCAGCTCCAGCAGCGCGGGCGCGAAGGTGGGCGCATCCCGCGTCAGCTCGCGCAGCAGGCGCAACTGCTCCGGGCTCGCGGGGGTGGCGTCGCCAGCCTCGCGGGTGGCCAACAGACGCTTCATCAGCTCATCGGCGGTGGGGTGCCCGGCCATGGTGGGTCCTCGGTCTTCGAGCAAGCACTGCTGTTCTGGAGGAACTTGCGGGCCACGTCGAGCCTCGCCTGCACCGCCTCGCGCGAGGCTTCCGCTCCTGAACAGTTTTGAGGCTATATCTTGATTTTCAGCTTTACGAATGGGAGGTGTCAAGCCGCGAAATCGGGGCGCGGACGACCTGGGAGGAGGGGCCCACCGCGCGTGGAAGGTCCCATGTCATGTCCTGGACCTCCTGGGTTTCACGCGGGAGCCCCGTCATAGGGGGCCCGGCGGGATTCAGGGGGCGGAAGTGGACGGGAAAGGGGGTGTGTTTGCGGGTAGGACGCGATATCGGGGAGGACCGGGAGACTACCCGGCATATCGGTATTTCGCCTGATGACTTGCTGGGTTATAAGCCCTGTCGGACACGCGTCCGAGGGCGGCCTGTGCCTGTGCAGGCCGGGGCCTCGGCCCGTACTCATAAGGTTGATGCGGTGAAGACCCACCCTGAAGGTTCCGCCTCCACCCGCAAGTCACCCCGGGCACGCCAGGGGCGGCCGAGCGACCGCGCCCGACAATCGCGTCAACAGCTGGAGCGGCGCCTGGCGGTGAGCGTTGGCGAGGAGGCGCGGTCGGCGCGGATGCGCGCGGGGCTGACGCAGGCGGATGTGGCCGAGCGCATCGGCATCGCCGCGGAGGTCTATGGGCGGATGGAGCGCGGGAAGATGATGCCCAGCGTGCCGACGCTGTTCCGCCTGTGTCTGGCGCTGCGCCTGTCGGCGGACGTGGGCCTGGGGCTCGTCACGGCGGCCTCGGTGGGCGCGGCGCTGTGGGAGGAGGACTCGCGGGACAAGGACCACCTGCCGGAGATGCGCCGCCTCCTGCGCACGCTGCGCCGCATGTCGCGTGGTCAGCTCAAGCTCGTGAACCAGGTCGCCGCCGCCATCCTGCCCCAGCGCTGAGCGCGGAGGCGGCGGGGAGATGGAACCATCGGCGCGGACAGCGCGTGGCGGTCCGTCGCGCGTGCTTCAGCGGCTTGGAAGACAGAGGGTGTCGGGTGGGCACCGCTCGGGGCCCATCGTCCCGAGCCGGGCGGGCTCCCGGAGCACGGCCGCGTCCTCGTGGGGCCCCGCCGTCTGCTCGGCGGTGAGCGTGGCCGGGGTCGAGGGAATCAAGCTCAGCGCCACCAACACCAGCAGCAACCCGAAGAGCAGTTGGAGCAGGCGCGCGCGCACGACATGGATGGACGGTGGGGCGATCATTCCGCACGCCCCCCGACGACAGCCCACGTCCACGCCGCCGCCGCGTCCCCCACCGAGTGACTCGGCGGAGCCAGGGAGAGCAGGCGGGCGTCGCGAGGCGGAAACGCGGACAGCGGCAGGGCGGTGGACGCCAGCCGGCACCAGGACAGGGACAGACAAAGACTCATGACGCGGGGCTCCGGAGTGCGGGGAACTTGGTGAGCCCCCGTGCCCATGTCCTCCCTCCCTCGGAGACAAGGCTCGTGTCGGGTGCGTGACGTGGCGGGTGCGCTTCGTCCAACCCGGGACGGAGTCGAAGGTTTCGCGGTTGCTTCTGCTCTGCGGGTGACGGCTTCGCGGGAGGGGTGCTTGTCACCCTGCCCCGTCCCTGGCCTCATGCATCCAGGGGCCCTTGGGAACAGACGTGACGGAAACGATTCGGGGAAGGCGACGCGGAGGACTCGGCTCGCGCGCGCTCATCGCGGTGTGGCTGCTGGTGCTGCTCGTGCCGGTGCTCCCCGCGCATGCCCAGGCTCCGTCACCGCCGGATGGAGGCAGCGCGGATGCGGGCGTGTCCGCGGCGGAAGTCGGCCTCGCGCGCACGGACGCGGGCTGGGCGGTGGAGGTCGTCACGCCGGATGGAGGCGTGGCCGAGCCCGTCTTCATTCCCCCCGCGCTGACGCGAGACGCCCCCGCGCCCTATCCGCCCGAGCTCGCGTCGGAGCGTGTCTCGGGCGTGGTCCAACTGGAGCTGCTGGTCGACGACGCGGGGGAGGTCGAATCCGCCACGCTGGTGCGGGGCGTCCACCCGCTGTTGGACAAAGCCGCGCTGCACGCCGCGCCGTCCCTGCGCTTCTCGCCCGCCACCGTGGATGGACAGCCGGTGCCGGTGCGCCTCGCCTTCGAGTACCGCTTCGAGGCGCCCGTCGTCGCCGAGGATGCACGCCTCGAAGGCCCCGTCACCTTGCGTGGACTGGTGCGCACCAAGGGCAACCGGCGCCCCGTCGTCGGCGCCACGCTGGTGTCGGACAGCGTGCCGGACGCGCCGGTGCAGACGGATACGCAGGGCCGCTTCGAGGCGCGCTGGCCCTCGGGGGGACATCGCGTCCGCGTGTCCGCGCCCGGCCACAAGCCCGGCCTCTTCCGCGAGGAGCTCGGGACGCAGGAGGCGCTGGAGGTGGTGTACGGGCTTGCGCCGCTCGTCATCAATCCCTACGAGACGGTGGTGCGCGGAGACCGCGAGCGCACCGAGGTCAGCCGCGTCACGTTGCACGACGCGGAGCTGCGCGAAGTGCCCGGCACCATGGGCGACCCGTTCCGCGTCATCATGCTGCTGCCGGGCGTGAGCAGCATGTTGTCCGGCGTGGCCTACCCCGTGGTGCGCGGCAGCCAGCCCGCGGCCACCGGCTACTTCCTGGATGGCATCCGCGTCCCCATCCTCTTCCACCTCTTCCTCGGCCCCGCGGTCATCCACCCGGACTTCATCGACGCCATCGACTTCTTCCCGGGCTCACCGCCGCCCCGCTACGGGCGGCTGCTGGGCGGGGCGATTGAAGGCCGGCTCAGCAGGCCGCGCGATGACCGCGTCCACGGCAGCGCCTACGCGGACCTCATCAACGCGGGCTTCTTCCTGGAGACGCCGTTCGTCTCCACCGGCACCAACGTCAGCCTCGCGGGCCGCTACTCCTATACGCCGTGGCTCATCGCGCTCGCGGCCAACAAGCTCCAGGACCCGCCCCAGTCGGGCCGCCTCAACCCGAAGGTCATCCTCGACTTCTGGGACTACCAGCTGCGCGTGGAGCAGGACGTGGGGCAGGGCAAGCTGAGGCTGTTCGCGTTCGGCTCGTCGGACACGTTCGGCTCCGAGGCGCAGGACGAGTTCGGAGACACCGCGCTGCAGTCCATCATCTTCCACCGCGTGGACCTGCGGCACCGCCACCCGCTGGCCGGCGGCGAGTTCGAAATCGGCGCGACGTGGGGCCTGGACCGCTTCGCCGTCACCAGCAGCACCCCGCCGAGCGACGCGACGTCCGTCTTCATCGACCAGGGCACCTGGTCCGCGCGCCTGGGCTACACCGCGCCGCTGGACCCCAAAGTGACGCTGCGACTGGGCGGTGACGTGGACCACAAGCGCGCCATCGTCGACTTCTACGAGCTGAACCCGGACGAGGAGACGGCCGAGTTCGCCCCGGTGGCGCTGGCCACCTTCCTGGGCGCGTGGGCGGAGCTGGTGTGGCAGCCCACTCCCAAGTGGTCCGTGGTGCCGGGACTGCGCGTGGACAACTACCACCTGTCCCCGGGCATCGACCGCACCGCGCTGGAGCCGCGCCTCACCCTGCGCCACCAGCTCACCGACTCGCTCGTCCTCAAGGGCTCCGCGGGCCTGTTCCACCAGCCACCCACTTCACTCATCAGCCTGCCCGTGGTGGACGTGGGCAGCCTGCTGTTGGGGCTCCAGGAGGGCGCGCAGTTCTCGTTCGGCGCGGAGTGGAAGGCGCTCCAGGGGTTGGAGCTGGGCATGGACGTCTACGTCAACCCGCTGGTGCGGACCATCGAGCTGACGCCCTTCTCCGACGAGGGCCTGGTGGATGACCCGGACCCGCTGCCCACGCCGGACCAGGACCCGGGCATCCCGAACCGCGACGACATCAACTTCCCCGACTTCAAGAGCCATGGCCTCGCGTATGGACTGGAGCTGCTCGTCCGCCATCCGCTGGGCGACAACTGGTTCGGCTGGCTCTCGTACACGCTGCAGCGCAGCGTCCGGCGCACGCGCTTCTACCGGTACGACGTGGAGGGCAACGTGCTGGGCGAGGCTTCCGCGGACCTGCCCTTCGCCTTCGACCAGTCCCACGTGCTCAACCTGGTGCTCAGCTACAAGTTCTCCAACAGCGTCACCCTGGGCGGCGTGCTGCACTTCAACACCGGCCGTCCGGAGTACGGAACGCTGGGCACGCAGACCCACCGCGCGGGACAGGACAGCTCCGGCAGGCCGTCGTGGGTGAAGGTGGACCGAGACTCCGTGGACCGGCTGCCGCCCTTCTTCCGCTTCGACGTGCGCCTGTCCAAGTCGTGGGTGTACGAGACCTTCAGCCTGGAGGCCTACCTGGACATGCTCAATGTCACCATCAGTCAGGAGACGGTGAGCTTCGAGTACGACGGAGGAGGCGGCCGACCACTCTCCAAGGAGGCCGTGGGGCTGCCCATCGTCCTGCCCATCCTGGGCGCGAAGGGGCGATACTGAACCTGGCGAGTGATGGATAACGCACGCTTGCCGTCTCTCCCCGTGAGCGACCCCGACAAGCAGACTGCTGGCACGGTTTGATTCCGGGCCGAGGAGTGTTGATGGGAGCCGGCCTGCCCTCGGGTCGGATGGACACTCCCAGGCTTCGACGGTGGACCGCCCCGACATCCAGGTGAAGACTCCATGTTCCACGAAGGGATAGCGACGATGGCGGAATGGTTGCGGTGGCGGGGAACGCCCCCACATGGCGCGGCGGGCGCTCAGGGGGGCTTGAGCGCCTCGCAGTCGCCGGACGCGTCCCCCGAAAGCACCGGCCTCGTGGGCGTCGAAGCTCCGGGCGTGCTGCTGGTCGACGACAACCCCGCCAACCTGGTGTCGCTGGAGGCCATCCTGGAGCCGCTGGGCGTACGGCTCGCGAAGGCGTCCTCCGGAGAGCAGGCGCTGCGCTTCCTCCTGCGCGAGGACTACGCCGTCATCCTGCTGGACGTGCGGATGGCGGGGATGAACGGCTTCGAGACGGCCTCCCTCATCAAGCAGCGGGAGCGCACCCGCAACGTCCCCATCATCTTCCTCACCGCGTACGGGCGCGATGACTCGGAGCTCGTCACCGGCTACTCCACCGGCGCGGTGGACTTCCTGCAGAAGCCCTTCCCGCCGGAAGTGCTTCGCTCGAAGGTCACCGTCTTCGTGGAGCTGTTCCGCGCGCAGCACCAGGTGCGCGCGCAGGCGGAGCTGTTGCGACAGAAGGAAGCGGAGGCGCGCGAGCTGGCGCACCGCGCGGCGGGCCACATCGACCGGCTGCGCGACTTCACCGCGCGGCTGTCGGAGGCCAGCACGGTGGCGGAAGTGTGCCGCGCGCTCTTCGAGCAGGGGCTGGTGGCCGCGGGCGCGAAGGCGGGCGCGGTGAACCTCCTGAATGACGAAGGGGACGCGCTCGAAATCGTGGACGCGGTGGGCTACCCCGAGCAGGTGCTGGCCAAGTGGCGCCGCATCCCCCTGTCCAACCCGGTGCCGCTCACGGAGGCGGTGCGCGAGCAGCGGCCCATCTGGCTGGGCTCACTGGAGGACTGGCAGGGGCGCTATCCGCACCTGAATGCGTACGGCATCCACGAGTCCGCCATCGCCCTGCCGCTGCTCGTGAAAGGGCGGGCGCTGGGGGCCATTGGCCTGTCCTTCGCGCGGGCTCGGCTGTTCACGGAGATGGACCGGGCCTTCTTCTCCGCGCTGGCGCACGCGTGCGCGCAGGCGCTGGAGCAGGTGCGCCTCATCACCGAGGAGCGCCGCGTGCACGAGGAGCTGCGGCGGCGCTCGGAGTTCGAGCAGCAGCTGGTGGGCATCGTCTCGCACGACTTGCGCAACCCCCTGGCGGCCATCTCCATGTCGGTGGGGCTCCTGGAGAAGAAGGGCGAGCTGTCCGACATGCAGCGGCGCACGGTGCAGCGCATCGGTCAGGCCAGCGAGCGCGCGGCGCGGATGATTCGCGACCTCTTGGACTTCACCAAGGCGCGGCTGGGCGGCGGCATCGCCCTGCACCGGCAGCCCACGGACCTCCGGGAGGTGGTGACGCAGGTGCTGGACGAGGTGCAGGGCGCCCACCCCGGCCGGCCCGTGCAGGTGGACGTGGCGCCGGACGTGCGGGGGGAATGGGACCCGGACCGCATCGCCCAGGTGCTGACCAACCTGCTCTCCAACGCGCTGGCCTACAGCCCGCCGGAGGCTCCGGTGCGGGTGCGCACGTTCGCGGAGGCAGGCCAGGCGATGGTGAGTGTCTACAACGGTGGGGACCCCATCCCGCCCGAGCTCATGTCGCGCCTGTTCGAGCCGATGACGCGAGGCATGCTCAAGGAAGGCCAGTCCAGCCGCAGCATCGGCCTGGGCCTCTACATCGTCCGGGACATCATCCGCGGCCACGGTGGCAGCGTGGACGTGGTGTCCTCGCAGGAGGACGGCACCACCTTCACCGTGCGCCTGCCCCGGCTCCAGGGCTGAAGAGGTGGGTGTGATGCCTTCCTGCCCCGTGGGGCAGTGGCGGGTGTCGCCCACTTTTCATTTTGCTCCTGCTGTGTCTTAAA